>CAVDAL010000092.1:0-27355 GCA_963606965.1 Acutalibacteraceae bacterium | reverse complement strand
ATTCATCTGCGCATAAATGCAAAGTGCAACAAATAGACCCGATGCAACAGCTTCCATATATCCTTCTGTTCCAGTAAGCTGCCCTGCGAAATGAATATTTGGTTTATTTGGAAGCGCCAAAGTTTTTGTTAAACAATGTGGAGTATCAATAAATGTATTCCTATGCATTACACCAAATCTTGAAAATTCTGCATTTTCAAGACCTGGAATCATTCTGAATATGCGTTCCTGTTCACCAAAGCGCAAGTTTGTTTGAAAACCGACAAGGTTATAAGCTGTGCAATTTGAATTTTCTGCTCGCAGCTGCACTGCAGCCCACGGACGCTTGCCACTTCTTGGATCAGTTAAGCCAACAGGCTTCAAGGCACCAAAACGCAATGCGTCCATTCCGCTTCTTGCAACTTCTTCAACTGGCTGGCATGCAGCAAAAAGTTCTTTGCGTTCAAAATCTTTTTCAATAACACGCTGCGCATTTATCAATTCTTCCCAAAAGGCTTCATAAGTTTCTTTATCGAATGGAGCATTTAAATAATCAGCGCCATCGCCTTTATCATATCTTGATTGCGCAAAAACTATATCGCGGTTTATTGAACATGCTTCAACAATAGGAGCAGCTGCATCATAAAATGCTAAATGCGTTGAACCACATTCTTCTTCAATACATTTTGCAAGAGACTCAGACGTAAGTGGCCCTGTAGCACAGATGCAATATCCATCAGGAAATTCATTAACTTCTTCGCGAATGACTTCTATATTTTCATTTTCATCAATCATTTGCTGAATGCAAGATGAAAATGCATCTCTGTCCACAGCCAAAGCACCACCAGCAGCAACTTCAGTTTTATATGCTGCTTTTAACAGAAAAGAGCCCATCGCTTCAAGCTCAGTTTTTAAACAACCCGCTGCAGAATCTGGATTTTTACTTTTGAACGAATTTGAACAAACAAGCTCTGCAAAATTTCCTGTTTTATGAACATCGGTCTGTTTGTTTGGGCGCATTTCAAATAAGCGCACATGAATGCCGCGACATGCAAGCTGCAGTGCGGCTTCACAACCAGCAAGGCCTGCGCCAATTACTGTTACCACTTTATTATTTTCTATATCTTTCATATCCACCAATTTTAATAAATGAGCTAACAAACGAGCCCAATCACAAAGCTATAGCAAAACAAATGAATAAAAGCATTTTACAAATCAAGCTTTGCGAACAATTTAAACTGAATAGATATTTTACACATTTCACAACTCATTGAAGAGTTAAGAAATATTTTCCATCGCGATTGCGCTCTACTAAGCCTTGCATTTCATATTGCGACAACCGCGACAGCAGTTCTGCAGGAGAAAATCCAAAATAGACAGCCAATTCATCTGCTGAATATGATTCACTAGCTAATGCTTCCAAAATTTCATCTTCTTTAATTTTCTTTTGGAGTCTAGCAATTTTATTGTCTTGATAAATTTCAGGCAGCATGCTTAATGGGAAACGTTCAAAAGCCATTTGCAGTGCATCTTCAAAACTTTCAAAATCTACAACTGGTGTTGCTCCTTGGCATATAAGCTTGTTAGCTCCTTTTGAATATGCAGATAAAATTGAACCCGGAACAGCTGCAACTTCCCTGCCAGCTGCTAATGCAGCATCCGCTGTTGAAAACGTACCAGATGGCATGCCAGCTTCTGCAATCAATAAAAGCATTGCAAGTCCTGCAATAATCCTATTGCGTGCCCTGAATTGATGCGGCAGCGGCGGCATACCCCAAGGCTGTTCTGAAATTATTGCACCTCCAGCTTCAACAACATTTTCAAAGAGCTTCCTACTTCTTTTTGGATAAACAACATCTGCGCCAGAGCCAAAAACAACAACAGTTGTTGAGCCTTCCTTTAATGCTGCTTTATGAGCTGCTTGGTCACATCCAAGAGCACCACCAGAAATTATTGTTAATCCTTTTCGCGCAGCATATTCTGTGAAATAATTTGCACATGTTAGGCCATATGGAGTTGCTTTGCGTGCCCCTATAACAGCAAGCCCAGGACGCAATGCCTCCACATTTCCTATGCCATAAATGCGCGTTGGAGCTTCTGGCGCTTCCTTCAATAATTGCGGATAAGCACTATCTTCAATTGGAATTTCAAACCGCAACTTCTTATCTTCAAAAACCATCAGTTACCCCAAATCTTCTTCAACTCTATAAGTAGCTGCCTCGAACAAGTGCTCTTGCAAAACTATGTCTGATTCTTCTAAATCTGCAACCGTTCTTGCCACGCGCAAGATGCGCATTAGGCCTCTGCCAGACATATGATGAACACGAGCAATCTTTTCAAGGAGCTTTTGTTCTGAATTTCTTAGCCCGCAAGATTCAACAATTTCACGCGGGGTGCATTTTGCAAGTGGCTTAAAAGCATCTTGCCTATTAGCAGCTCTTTCACGTGCTGCCATAACTTCATTGCGAATTTCTGCAGAGCTCTTCCCCATTCCTGTTTGCAGAACTTTTTCAGGGTCAATTCTGTTGACTTGACAAATCAAGTCAATACGATCTTTAACAGGACCTCCAAGCTTACTTTTATATCTTTGAATATCTGAATCTTTACAACCACATGAATGATTTTTATCGCCCAGATATCCACAGGGGCACGGGTTAGAAGCCGCCAACAATTGGAAATTAGCAGGAAAGACATGTCTTGCTTCTGCACGACTAATGCTGACTTCTCCATCTTCTAATGCTTGACGCAGCGACTGCAAAGCATTCGGTTTAAATTCGCCAAATTCATCTAAGAATAAAACTCCATTATGAGCTAAAGACACTTCCCCCGGTTGCAATGGTGAACCACCACCAACCAAAGCAGGAGTTGTTGCACTATGATGCGGAGCGCGAAAAGGCCTAACTCCTGCAGCAATGCTTGAAACGTCCAAGCCTGCTACTGAATGAATGACAGCACTTTCTATGCACTCTCGTTCGCTTAATGGTGGCAAAATTGAAGGAAACCTGCGAGCAAGCATGCTCTTTCCAGAACCAGGAGGACCAACAAGCAGCGCCCCATGATGCCCAGCTGCTGCAATTGTTAATGCACGTAAAGCAACATTTTGCCCAACAACATCTCTATAATCTGCATTGCAACTATATTCATTTTTCAAAGAGCGCATAGCAGGCACTTGCATATCTTGCGACTGCAAATCTGCCAAACTTGTAACACATCTGTGGTCAAGGCCAGAAAGCTTTGGAATGCATTCATTTGGAACAGCGCTGATAAGGCTTAATCCATTTTCTTGCGCAGCTAATGCATAAGCAATCAAACCATTACACATATGGACACTGCCGTCTAGCGCAAGTTCACCAACAAGCATTGTGTCTTTTATAACATCAATAGAAATTTGCCCTGTGGCAGCCAAAATAACAGCTGCTATTGGCAAGTCAAAACCTGAGCCGCGCTTTTTAATTGAAGCAGGAGCCAAATTAACAAGGATGTGCCTATTAGCTGGCATTTCAAACCCGGCAGCTCTGACAGCAGCTCGGACACGCTGCCTTGCTTCCTGAACACCGGCATCCCCCATTCCAACAATTGTCATTCCTGGCAAGCCGCCGCCAATTGATACTTCAACAGTCACAGGAACTCCAGTAACTCCGCTAAGAGCACAACTAACAGCTTGAGCCCTTAATGTCTTTGCATTGCTCACCTGTTAAACCCTCCACTAAACGCAGATTTGTTATGTCGCAGCAATGCTCTGGTGACACCTTCCATGACACAAACAGCAATTGAATCAAAACGAATCGGCGTCATATCATCAAGCTTATTTTTAAACATATAATTGAGTGCAATTTGTTCATATTTTTTTCGCTTTTCTTTTGTAATTGCTTCTTCTGGTAGCCCTGCTGCTTCCCCCCGTCTGGTTTTAACTTCAATAAAGCAAACTGTTCCATCATCTTCTTTTGCAATAATGTCTGCTTCACCATAGTCGCACCGCCAGTTGCGATTGATAATCTCGTAATTATGTGCAAGCAAATATCTGCTTGCCAATTCTTCCCCAAGTCTGCCAAGCTCGATATTGTTTTTGGCTTCCATCAAGCGTTCTTGCAAAGACTTTTCTTCCGCTACATTTTCTTGCATGTTACTTCACCACTTTTCCACTGGTTTTTGAAAATTGCATGCGCACATAATGCAACAAAAAACCTTGCAAAAATCTGAACAAAATCAGAGTGAAATCCGGACATCCATACGGAAAACATAAGGGGATTGCCAGAAAATTTTCTGAATAAAATCAGGGGATTGCCCGAATTTTATCCGGACATTGAACGAAATTGGCTGCTCACAACTTTGCTGCAAAAATGCAGGTTATACTTGTTTTAAACACAAAAAAGAGGTGCAAATAAAATGAAAAAAGAACGTGAAGAATATATTCAAATAATTAAAGATCTAAATGGCGATGTGAACGGCAGAAAGGCAGCTCTAGACTTTATTGAAAACTCAGATATTTGGGTTCATGGCAAGCCCGCTCCATTCCCATATGTACCAAACTTTTTCAATTCACAAGATCTTGAATACCTTGAAAATGTATGCAAAATAACTCATGCAATATTATGTAAAGTAATTACTCATTATCTTGAAGATGAAAATTACCGCAAGCTTTTTGCATTTTCACCTGAGCTTGAAAAGTTAATCCTTCTGCCATGTGGCTATGAACAGAAATTGCCAATGGGAAGATTTGATATCTTTTTAGATGAAGAAACAAAAGATTTTAAATTCTGCGAATTCAACACAGATGGCTCAGGAGCTATGAGCCGTGACTTTATGATTTCAAGCGCTCTTGAACTTGGTGATACATATAAAGAATTTGCAAAGCATCATAAAGTTGAAAAGTTCGAACTGATAGATTCATGGATTGAAGCTTTCATGGAAACATATAAAAGTTTCAAATGCGCTGTTGATGTCCCAAATGTTTGCGTGACAGACTTTGAAGAAAGTGGTGTTTTCAGCGACTTTAATAGATTTATTGAATCTTTCAAAAAGCATGGAATTCCTGCAAGATTTGTTGATGTTCGCAAATTTGAATTTGATGGCGAACACTTAATAGATCCATCAGATGGAACAATAATTCATGCAATTTATAGACGTGCTGTAACAAGTGAAATTTTGCAACACCCAGACGAATGCGATGCGCTGATAGATGCAGTTGCAGCAAGCAAAGTTTGCTTGATAGGACACTTTCGCACAACAATCGTCCATTCAAAAGTTGTTAATATTGTTTTATTTGATAAACAAACGCGTGCATTTTTAACAAAGCAAGAATGTGAATTTATTGATAAACATGTTCCTCGAACATATCGCTTTACCAGCGAAAATGAAGATTTTACGCTTGAAGAAGTCAAAACGAATAAAGACAACTGGATTATAAAGCCAGAAGATGACTATGGCGCACATGGAGTCTTTCCAGGTGTTGATTTTGAACAGAATGAATGGGAAAAATTAGTTGAAGAAAATTTAGATTCATCATACATTTTGCAAGAATTTTGCAAGCCACCGCTCGTTGATATTGTTCGCCCAGAAATTCCAGACGATGGCGATTTATGCAAAGTTGAATCATGGCAAAGCATGCCAGGCTTTTATCAATATAATGGAAAGCTTACAGGATTTTATTGCCGTGAAGGCCAAGAAGGCGTCATTGCAATAGACCATGGCGGCCTTTGCGTTTCAAGCTTTAAAGTCGATTGTTAATCTAAAAAACACATCCCAAAGCATCCGGCACTGACGAAGAGAATACTGCGAGTCAGTACGCAGAGAAATGAAATTCGGAAGTCGAGGCTTAGTGAGCGCTAGCGAACAATTACGAGACTGAATTTCATTTCTCAAGTACAGGTGACGAGCTATGACCGGAGTTAGTACCGGATGCTAAACACGTGACGAACCAAAAGCCAAGAATGACACTCTGAATACCGCCTTTGAGCCGAGAGGAATGTCAGGGCGTCAAATATCGGTTAATCCTCAATGCCATCCTGCGTACGAATCAACTTGCGTTTGATTTTACCGCCAACAGTCTTTGGCAATTCATCTACAAATTCAACAATCCTTGGATATTTATAAGGAGCAGTTGTCTTTTTAACATGAGTTTGCAACTCTTTAACAAGTTCATCGCTTGGCTCATAGCCTTTAGCCAAAACAACAGTCGCCTTTACAACTTTGCCACGAATTGGGTCAGGAGCAGCAGTAATTGCACATTCAACAACAGCAGGATGAGCAACTAAAGCGCTTTCAACTTCAAAAGGCCCAATGCGGTAACCTGAACATTTAATAACATCGTCGTTGCGCCCAACAAAGAAATAATAGCCATCAGAATCGCGCCAAGCCATATCATGCAAATTGTAATATTCGCCGCCAACAGCTTCTTTTGTGCGTTCATCATCATGAAAATATCCAACAAACAAACCTGGAGGATAAGCTTCTTTCAGGCCTGTTACACAAATTGCGCCTTCTTCACCATCTTCAACTTCAACGCCGTCATCATCTAAAAGTTTGATATTAAGAAGCGGAGATGGCTTGCCCATTGAACCTGGGCGTGGCTCAATCCAAGGATATGTAGCCAACAAAACAGGTCCTTCTGTCTGGCCAAAGCCTTCACGAATTTTCTTGCCTGTCAGCTTTTCCCACTGAATTGTAACTTCAGCATTCAGTGGTTCACCTGCTGTTGCAAAATTATGTACGCTTGATAAATCATAAGAAGCAACATCTTCTTGAAGCATAAAACGATACATTGTTGGCGGAGCACAGAAAGTAGTTAGCTTATAGTCTTGCACATGTTGCAACAATTTTGTTGCAATGAATTTATCCATGTCATATGCAAAAATGCAAGCACCAGCAATCCATTGCCCATAAATTTTGCCCCAGCCAAACTTTGCCCAGCCGCTGTCTGTAACAGACATATGCAGCTTGTTTTCTTCAACTTGCTGCCAATATTTGGCTGTCAAAATATGCCCAAGCGGGTGAGCAAATGTGTGGCAAACAGCCTTTGCATTGCCCGTTGTCCCGCTTGTGAAATAAATAAGCATAATATCTTTTGAGCATGTATCTTGATCATCTGTCGGACGTGAAAACTCTTCAGATTCGCCTTCAACAAGCTCATCAAAACTCATCCAGCCATCACGCTTGCCAGCAACAACTACTCGCTTTTCAATGCTTGGAGCGCTATCAAGAGCACCTTCAGCCTGTGAACAGACATATTCATCATTGACGCAAATCATCATCTTAACCTGCGCATTATTTGCACGATATGCAATATCTTTGCTTGTCAGCTGCAAAGTTGCAGGAATAATTGTTGCGCCAAGTTTGCACAACGCGACAGCGCAAATCCAATATTCCCAACGGCGACGCAAAATCATCATGCATACATCACCTTTGCGAATGCCAAGTTTGCGAAAAGCATTAGCAGCTTTGTTTGACAAACGTGAAATATCAGTGAATGTAAACTCACGTTCTTCGCCATGGTCATCGCACCAAAGCAAAGCTTTCTTCTCAGGCTCTACGCGTGCCCATTCGTCAACTACATCGTATCCAAAATTGAAATCTTCAGGAACTTCAATTTTGAAATTTTCCAAAAAGTCTTCATAAGAATCAAATTCAATTCTTGGGCAATATTTCTTTAACAGATAATCCATTTTCCTATTTTCTTATTCCGCAATAATAGTTACAAACTTCGCGGGGACACTTCCTCCGCATCTTTGACCATGCGGAATGCTTGGATTGAAATAAATGCTGTCCCCTTCATTTAATTCAAATTCTTTATCAGCCCAGCTAACAATAACCGTGCCCTGAACAACAAGATTAAATTCTTGTCCACTGTGTGTAACAAGCTTTGCAGGTTCATCGCTTGGATCTAAAACAACAAGCAATGGTTGCATAATCTTGCGGCTATAACGCCATGCCAAATCTTCAAAGTGGTATCCAGGATAGCGGTCAACTTCACGACCTTGCCCTTTGCGAACAACCTGATATGTATCAAGCTTTGCAGCTGTGCCTGTCAAAATTTCTGTGAATTCGACACCAAATTTGCATGCCATATGATAAATCGCAGAAATCGGAACATCTTCGCCCGTGGCTTCCCACTGAAGATATTTTTCAACATCAACGCCAAGCTCTGCTGCCATATCTTCTGCACTTACATCGCATGCTTCGCGCAAGCCGCAAATGCGTTCGCCAATGTCTGCCATAACTTTAACCATTAGTTATTCATTCCAATCTCTAATGCTTTTTTGTTGAATGCAACCATTTCTTTTTTGCGAGCAGGAACACATTTATCAATTGCAGCATCCAAAGTTTCACGGTCGCAAAAACCAGTTTGTTCAAAAAGTTTGCCAACCAAAATAATGTTGCCAAGACCTTTAATCTCATTTTCTTCTGCAAGTTTTTGTGCAGGCAAAGAACAAATTGTAACACCTTCGCGTTCGCGAACATTTGGAACAAGAGTCGAATCAATAATGACCAAACCGCCATCAACAACTGTATCAATGAACTTGTCGAATGAAGGCTGATTCATAGCAATCAAAACATTTGGAGTGAGCACAAGTGGAGAACCAATTGGATCATCGCTTAAACACACACTGCAATTTGCTGTGCCGCCACGCATTTCAGGACCATATGATGGCAACCAAGAAAGCTCTCTGTCTTCAATAAGACCAGCACTTGCAATAACTTTACCAGCGAACAAAACACCTTGCCCACCAAAGCCAGCTAAAACAATACGTAATTCTCTATTATTCATTATTGTTCACCGCCTTTGCTTGCAATTGGACATTCAGCAGCACGTGCAGCTGCAGCTTCAGCAGCATTTGCATAACCATCTGCAATTACGTCGCGATAAACTCCCAATGGATAATATGGAAGCATATTTTCACGCATCCATTCGAATGCTTTTTGAGGAGTCAAGCCCCAGTTTGTTGGACAAGTTGAAACAACTTCAATGAATGAATATCCAATGTCATCAACCTGATATTGGAATGCCTTCTTAATAGCTTTCTTCGCTTTGCGAATATGAGCAGGTGTGTCGCATGTAACACGCTCAATATAAGCAGGGCCGTCCAAAGTCGAAAGCAATTCACTAACACGAACAGGATAACCAGCCTTTGAAACATCGCGACCATAAGGTGATGTTTGTGTTACTTGGTTTGGCAAAGATGTTGGAGCCATCTGCCCACCCGTCATGCCATAAATTGCATTATTAATAAAGATGACAGTGATATGTTCACCACGTGTAGCAGCATGAACAGTTTCTGCCATGCCAATTGAAGCAAGGTCGCCGTCGCCTTGATATGAAAAGACAATATTGTTCGGATGAACACGCTTAACAGCTGTTGCAACCGCAGGCGCACGACCATGAGCTGCTTCAATCATATCGCAGCCGAAGAACTTATATGCCATAACTGAACAGCCAACAGGAGCAACTCCAACAGTGCGTCCTTCAATTTCAAGCTCGTCCATAACTTCTGCCACAAGGCGGTTCACAATACCATGAACACAACCTGGGCAATAATTTGTAACAACGGGCAATAATGACTTTGGGCGTTCAAAAACAATCTTAGAATCTGCCATTTTATGCACCCACCTTCCCGTTTAATTCAACAATCTTTTCTAAAACTTCAGCAGGAGTTGGAATGACGCCGCCGCTTCTACCATAAAAATCAACTGGCACACGACCATTGGAAACAAGCTTAACGTCGTCAACCATCTGGCCAGTATTCATTTCAACAGAAAGGAATTGCTTTGCTGTGCCCATGCATTTTTCCAAAGCATCTGCAGGGAATGGCCATAAAGAAATTGGACGAATCAATCCAGCTTTAATGCCCTGTTCACGAGCAGAAACAACAGCACTGCGAGCAATGCGAGCACTTGCACCAAAAGCAACAACAACAATTTCTGCATCTTCAGTCATTACAGATTCTGCGCGCTGTTCATTTTGCTCAATAACTTTATAACGCTTGTCACGTTCCGCATTGATTGAATCAAGTTCATATGCATCCAGATAAAGCGAATTGGCAATATTATGTTCACGCTTGTTGCCATGACCACATGTTGCCCATGGTTTGTCAGGCAAATCAGTCTTTGGCTCTGGCAAAACTACAGGTTCCATCATTTGGCCAAGCATGCCATCTGCCAAAATCATAACTGGCACACGATATTTATCTGCAACATCAAAAGCGCCATAAATATAATCTGCCATTTCTTGTACTGTTGAAGGAGCGTAAACAATCAGTCTGAAGTCGCCATGACCCATAGCGCGAGTTGCTTGCCAATAATCAGACTGAGAAGGCTGAATGCTGCCAAGGCCCGGGCCTCCACGCTGAACATTAATAATGACTGCTGGCAAGTCAGCGCCAGCCAAGTATGAAATTCCTTCTGCCTTCAAGCTAATGCCAGGTGAAGATGAAGAAGTCATAACTCTTGCACCTGCAGCTGAAGCACCATAAACCATATTGATTGCAGAAATTTCACTTTCAGCCTGCAAGTAAGTGCCGCCAATTTTTGGCATTGTCTTTGCCATATATGCAGCAAGTTCTGTCTGTGGAGTGATTGGGTAACCGAAAAAGAAACGACAACCAGCGCGAAGTGCGCTTTCTGCCAAAGCTTCATTACCCTTCATTAAAACTTTTTCGCCCATGTTTAAATCACCTCTCTACCGTGATTGCGACATCGGGGCACATAACTGCGCAAGAAGCGCAAGCAACGCATGCATCCATGTCTACACACATTGCTGGGTGATAGCCTTTTTCAGTAATGCGTGACGTATCGAGTTGCATAATTGAACGCGGGCACGCATCTACGCAGAGGCCACAACCCTTGCAAAAATGATCATCAACTGTAATCTTTGCCATAAGTCCTCTACTCCCAAGGTGTCTTTACTATTACATCAACAGGATAGAACTTCGACTGTTCTTGATTTAAGTTCAGTCCGCGCTCTGTCCTGTCAAATAACATATTCGGCGCCGTCTGCACCACAAATGGAATGCCAGCGGCTTCTGCCACATCAAACCCAAAACTTTGAGCATCTGTTATCGTTGAAATTTGCGTTTGATTCTTCAAATGCGAGTTATTTATGATGCCGCTTGCCTTTAAACCAGACTTAATTTCAATCTCTTGCAAAATCTCTAAAGCATCCGCAGCAGCTTGCGTCAAATTTCTATACATATTCACAACATAAAGCATTGCATATTCGCTGCGCTTTATATGCGGAGTGAATCTGCCCAAAGCTGTTGCGCCAACATCATCGCCACCTGCATCTATGATAAGCAAATTTCCACTGTCAAACTGAGCCCATTCAATAGCACCATAAACTCCAGCACTTAAAGAAGGAACGTCCACAGAAGAATTTGCTAAAACTGGAGCAATAACTTCAATGCCAGATTCTTGAAGCAAATCTGTATATTCACAAGAACGAAAATATGGATTCACAACATCTAAGTCAACGAGCTTCACATTTTTGCCACTCTTAGCAGCATCTAGCGCGACATTGAGCGAGAGGTTGGTTTTGCCAACTCCATAATGCCCAGCAATAATAGTTACAGGCTTTAGTGCATTTTCAAGCGCCTGTGGCAGGCTCATACAAGCCCCTCAATTGGCTTTGATGCTGCCTTGCCTTTATTGCCTGCAGCGCCATCTGGATTATCTGCATCGCGAATAACAGCGCGTCTGATTTTGCCATTAACTGTTTTTGGCAATTCATCAACATATTCAATAACGCGAGGATATTTATAAGGAGCTGTTTGGTTTTTAACCCACTGCTGCAGCTCTTTTGTTAAATCATCTGAAGGCTTAAAATATTCTGTTAAAACTACTGTTGCTTTAACAGCCTTACCACGAATTGGGTCAGGAACACCAGTAACAGCGCATTCACGGACAGCTTCGTGTTCAAGCAAAACGCTTTCAATTTCAAAAGGCCCAATGCGGTAGCCGCTTGATTTAATTACATCATCATTGCGGCCAACATACCAGAAGTATCCATCTTCATCGACCCATGCTGTGTCGCCTGTGTGGTACCAACCGTCATGCTTTGCAGCTAAAGTCTTTTCAGGATTTTTATAATATTCCATCATGATGCCTGGAGCATAAGGTTCAATTTTGATACAAATTTCCCCAGTTTCACCAGTATCACAGCGCGAGCCATCTTCGCGCTGAATTTCAACAGTATAAAGCGGAACAGGCTTGCCCATAGACCCAGACCTTGGCTTTGAATTAGTCAAGTTTGCAATAGTCAAAGGTGTTTCTGTTTGACCAAAGCCTTCATAAATTGTAAGACCAGTATGTTCCAACCAAAAATCGAAAAGATCAGGGTTTAATGCCTCGCCTGCTGTTGTTGAATAAACAAGAGAGCTCAAATCGAATGAATCAATATCTTCGCCCATAATCATGCGATACATTGTTGGAGGGCAACAAAGAGTTGTAATTTGATATTTGCCAATCAAAGACAAAATGTCTGCTGGAACAAATCTGTCAAAGTCATATGTGAATACTGCAGCTTCCATAAGCCACTGACCATAGAACTTGCCCCAAACAGCCTTGCCCCAGCCAGTATCTGCAATTGTGAAATGCAAGCCGTCTGGCAAAACATTATGCCAATGTTTTGCTGTAATTAAATGAGCAAGAGCATATTCAGAATCATGCAAAACCATCTTTGGATTACCAGATGTGCCGCTTGAAAAATACATTAGCATTGGTTCACGCGCTATAGTTTCACGACGTTCAAATTCTGCACAAGCTTCTCTTACACCAGTATTAAAATCATGCCAGCCTTCACGCTGTGCTTTCAAAGAACAGATATCTTGCGGAATGCCATCTTCTGTGCAGCCAAGCCCGCCAGCCCCACCATTAACAAGAATGCGGATTTTTGTGCTTGGGCATTTGTCAATAACATTATCTGTGACCTGTGCAACATCACCCAAAGATGTCACAACAATAGCTTTGATATCTGCACCATTCAAGCGGTATTCAAGGTCGTGTTCTTTAAGCATAAAAGTTGCTGGAACCATAACAGCGCCAAGCTTTGCAAGCGCTAAAGCAGTAAACCAGAATTGATAATGACGGCGCAAGATAACCATAACAAAGTCGCCGCGGCCAATACCTAAACTTGAAAAGTAATTTGCTGTTTTATCTGACCAATATTTCATATTTGCGAAAGTGAAATCATGTTCTTCACCTTCAGGATTACACCAAAGCATTGCTCTGCGGTCAGGGTCATTTACTGCTATGTCGTCAACAACGTCATAAGCAAAGTTAAAGTCTTTTGGACATTTTATTTCGAATTTTGTAAGTTCTTTGTTGTCGTTATATTCCTCTACAACATATTTTTCATTTATGTTTCTCATTGCCTTTAAATCTTTCGTTTTTATATAGTCGGATACGTATGCTTTTATGGAGGCGGCGCATCCGGTTATGCTTAAGCGCTTACCGGAGGCGCCTAGCTAATGTGCCCGGTTTTGGGCGGAATTGTAATAGCAATAAATGTAACCGGCGCTCCATCAATAGCAATAATGCCATGGCCTTTTCCTGAGTCATACATTAGCAAGTCGCCAGGGCCAAGCTCTTCAATCTTGCCTTCATAAGAAAATCGCATTCGTCCAGAAATGATATAGTCGATTTCTTGACCCTTATGATATGACAAATGGATTTCACCAGTTTGTTCTTCTTCACTATATGGCTGTGTAACCAAGAAAGGCTCTGCAAGGCGGTTCTTAAAGTTTGGAGCCTTATGCAAATATTGGAAACCTTCCTGACGGTGAATTGATAGACCTTCATCTGCGCGAGTAATCGCATAGCTTGTTAGATGAGGACCTTCGCCTGTTAGCAATTCTATTGAATCAACGCCAAGCTTTTCTGCACACTTGGCAATGAATGTATAAGAAAGACTTTGTTCAGCAGACTCTTGAGCTGCATATTCAGCAACCTTGCGGCCTGTTGCTTCTGCCATTTCCTGCATTGTTAGACCAATGTCTTCGCGCAAAGCACGAATTCGACCTGTGACTTCATCGATATTCATATTGACCTGCATGGTTAACTTCCTCTCTCTTATTTGATATTAAAATTATTCCCAAAAGCGAACTTCTGGTTCTAAGTGTACACCTGCATGCGCAAAGACGGCATCTTGAACCTTGTGAATTAGACCAACAACATCCGCAGCCGTTGCATTGCCTGTGTTAACAACAAACCCTGCATGCTTTGTTGAAACTTGCGCGCCGCCAACAGACACACCTTGCATTCCAGATTCTTGAATAAGCGGGCCTGCAAAATAACCTTGCGGCCTTTTGAAAGTGCTGCCAGCACTTGGCATATCCAGCGGTTGTTTTTCTTCGCGACGCTGTTGAAGTTCATCAATGCGTGCCTGAATTTCATTTGTTGAAGAAGAATGTAAACAAAGTTTGACGCTTAATACAAGATATTTTTTGTCAGACATCATACTATGTCGGTAAGACCAACACGCCTGTTCGGCGGGTATTTCAACAATCTCCAAGTCCGGAGTCAAGCATCTAACAGATTCTGCAACATCTTTAAATTCACCATCATAAGCGCCAGCATTCATAATTGCAGCGCCGCCAATGCTGCCAGGAATTCCACTTGCAAATTCATATCCGCTCAAACCTGCAAGGCATGCAGCAGTTGCAACATTTTTATTTGTAGCACCAGCTTGCGCTGTCAAAATATTGCCTTCAATAGCAACTGCTGAAAAATCTTCACCAAAGTGAATGACTACACCGCGCAAGCCAGCATCTGAAACAAGCAAGTCACTGCCATTGCCAAGAATATAAATTGGAGCACATGCAGCCTTGCAAACTCGCAAAACGTCTATCAGCTGTTGTTCACTGCAAACGCGAACAAAATAATCAGCCGGTCCGCCAATTTCAAAAGTAGTATGTTTGCTCATTGGTTCATCAAAGCAAATGAAGCTACTGCCTGCTGCTTTTATCAATTGTTCTTTAAAGCTTTTTGTATTAAAGCTAGTCAAAATATCTCCTGATGTTTTATATATGCGCATTATTTGTGCGCTCGTTGAGTATTTTCAAATGATTTATCGCGATTTTATCATGCAAAAAATTTCCGTCTAGCCAAGACTAAAAACTTGCAGGGTGTACGAGCTAATTTCCTGTACTACAATCGGGATTTATATTTTCAAGAAAGAAAGGAATAAAATGTACAACGGACCTGCTGTCGATGTTCACGCTCATATTTATCCACACAAAATTGCTGATGCTGCCACTGAATCTATTGGCGAATTTTATCAGGCAGACATGCAAGGGTCGACAGGTTCTACAGAACAACTATTCAAACTAGCTGAGCCTACTCCGCTAAGTCATTTCATTGTTCATTCTGTTGCTGTAAAAGCGAAAAATGTTGAAAGCATCAATAATTTTATTGCTGGTGAAGCTGCAAAAGATGACCGCTTAACAGGCTTTATGGCAATGCATCAAGATTATGAAAATCCAGAAGAAGAAATTGACCGCGCAATTGCTGCAGGCTTGAAAGGCATTAAAATTCATCCTGACTTTCAAAAAGTCAATTTAGATGATGATAAACTGATGCGCATTTATGAAATTGCAGAAAAAAAGCACTTGCCATTAATTATTCATACCGGGGATTATAGATATGATTATTCACACCCACGCCGCATGAAGCGCGTACTGCACGAATTCCCAAATTTGGTTGTTGATGCAGCTCACTTTGGCGGCTGGTCAATTTATGACTTAGCTGTTGAATATATGGAAGATGAACAATGCTTCATGGACATTTCAAGTTCATTTGCATTCCTTGGCAAACGCCGCACGCGCGAACTCATTGATATTTATGGAACAAGCCGCATTATGTTTGGCAGTGATTTTCCAATGTGGTCGCCAGAAGGAGAATTTGACTTCTTTATGTCTTTGGGCTTAAGCGATGCACAATGCCAAGAGATTTTGCTAGAAAACCCACAACGCTTTCTTGGATTTTCACTTTAATTCAACGCGATAATCATTAATTTTGCTGTATCCTTTCCGTCTGTAAAATTAGATGGAAAGGATACATATGCTTACAGGCTTCGATAATGAAAAATATATCGCCTTACAATCAGAAAACATCCGCAAACGCATAAACCAGTTTGGCGGCAAATTATATTTGGAATTAGGCGGCAAACTTTTTGACGATTATCATGCTTCACGCGTCTTGCCTGGCTTTAAACCTGACACAAAAATTTCGATGCTTTCCGCTTTGAAAGATGATGCAGAAATCCTATTTTCCATCAATGCAAACCATATTGAAAAGAACAAAGTGCGTGGCGACCTTGGTATTGCTTATAGCGAAGAAACACTAAGGTTGATGGATGAATTCCGCGACTTAGGCTTCCTTATCACAGGCATTGTTATTACTCATTATGCAGGTCAATCACATGTTGATAGCTTCCGCAAGCGCTTGAATGCTTTAGGCATCAAGTCATGGCTGCACTACCCTATCAAAAATTATCCGCATGATATAGAAACTATCGTCAGCCCTGAAGGCTTTGGCAAAAATGAATATGTTGAAACTTCACGCCCACTTGTTATTGTGACTGCTCCAGGTCCTGGCAGCGGCAAAATGGCAACTTGTTTGTCTCAGCTTTATCATGAACATATTCGTAATATCGATGCTGGATATGCAAAGTTTGAAACTTTCCCTGTTTGGAATTTAGCACTGAAGCATCCTGTCAACTTAGCTTATGAAGCTGCAACTGTTGACTTAGACGACGTAAATATGATTGATCCATTCCATATGGAAGCATATGAAAAATTAGCAATAAATTACAATCGCGACATTGAAACATTCCCAGTGTTAAAAGAAATGCTCGATACAATCTTGGGCGAATCACCTTATAAGTCGCCAACAGACATGGGCGTTAACATGGTTGGTTTTTGCTTAAGCGATGAAGAAGCCGTTAAAACAGCATCACGAAAAGAAATTTTGCGTCGCTATTATGAAACAGCAAATAAGATTGTGCGCGATGGCATCAGTGAAGATCAGCTTGACAAGATGGAAAATATCATGAGCACTGCAGATGTGACTCCAGAATTTTTGGAAGAACGCACTGCTGCAATGCTTAAAGAAGAAACAAGTGGCAAGCCAGCTGCTGCTATAAAACTTGCAGATGGAAAAATTATTACTGGCAAAACTTCCGATTTGATGGGCTGTGCTTCTTCTTGCTTGATGAATGCCTTAAAAGAACTTGCTGGAATTGATGATAAAAAGCTTGTTATTCAAGATGAAGCAATTGAACCAATTTGCCACTTAAAGACTGATGTTTTAGGTTCGCACAATCCAAGGCTTCATTCAGATGAAACTTTAATCGCTTTGTCAATCAGTTCATCTGTTAGCGAAGATGCGAAAGCTGCATTCGACAAGCTGTCTGACCTGCGCGGATGCGATGCATTCTTTAGCGTAATTCCTTCACGCGTTGATGAAAAAGTCTATAAATCTCTTGGAATAAATTTGATTTTTGAACCAAAGTATGAAGGACACAATTTCTATCACAAATAAGCAAAAGGAATTTAAGCGATAAACAATGAAAAAGTTTTTAGCAGAATTTAAAGAATTTATAAATCAAGGTAATGTTGTTGACTTAGCTGTTGGCGTTATTGTTGGCGGTGCTTTTACCGCAATTGTTACATCATTTGCAAATGACATCTTTAAACCGCTCATTCAATATATAACAAGTGGTAATGACGACTTGTCAGGCCTTGTCTGGCATGGTGTTGATTTTTCTGCTTTTATCAGCGCTGTTTTGAATTTCTTGCTAACAGCTCTTGTTGTTTTCTTTCTTGTCAAAGCAATCAATAAAATTCATCATGCAGGTGAACAGATTGTAAAAAAGATTGATGGGACAGATGGTGAAGAAGACGAAGAAGAAAAAGAGCCGCCATGCTGCCCGTATTGTCTTGAAGAAATAAAAGAAGGCGCAACGCGTTGCCCGCATTGCGCCGGAGATATTACAAAATTCGAAGCTAAATAAAATCTTTAGGTTTTGGACACAAATGGCTGAACCAACCATCTGAAAGCTTCTCATAATCTTTTGCTTTAAATTTTGGCTCAGCCATTTCAATGAGCTTTCTCATTGTTAATTCATTAACGATTTTCTTTGAAATTTTAATTACTTGGCTCGGTGTAAATGAAGTGCCTGCCATCACAGCCTTTTCTACATAATCATCTATGGAACGGAAATATTCATCTTCATGCCTGATAATTTCCATTATGTCTTCAGGGTCTTCATAATCAATTTCATCTTCATCCATTGAAATATAGATGTAGTCATAATAGTCTGTTGCTCTTGAAGATGATGAAGAGTCTCTATCTTCTTTTTCATACTCATGCTCATCTTCACTAAAATTGCAATCATATTCAGAACTTAAAATTTCTGCTTCATTTTTTGAGATTTCTTCAACTGTATAGCCCCAGTATGAGTCAAAAGAACTCTTTGTTTTCTCAAGTGTATTGGAATCACATACAGCATGTTGATCTTGATCAAGCCCAAGCATCATTTCAAAGCAATCAGCCTCGACGCTGTCTATTCTGTAATATTTTTTATCATTATTTTTTGCCATGGTTTAACACTCCATTTACATATCTTTGTTGCGCATATTTTAATACAGGTCTGTGACACTATCAAAGATTTGCAGACAATAAAAAAGGAGCCCATGTTAGACTCCTTAAATTTCTTTTGGTGTCGGAGGGGGGATTTGAACCCCCACGCCCGTAATTTAGGCACTAGCACCTCAAGCTAGCGTGTCTGCCGTTCCACCACTCCGACGTGAGTGAGCTTGTTTATTTATCCAACGCTACCGTTTGGATAGATTACCATCATCAATAATAAACAAACCATGAATACAATAGCAAAAACTACTGTAATGCGGTCGAGATTTCTTTCAACGACACTTGAACCAGTGTCATTACCATAAATGCTGCCTGCAATTACTTCAGAAACGCCTGTACCCTTGCCTGAATGCAAAAGAACAAAAACGATTAAGCCAATAGCAGAAATTGCCCAAACAACAATAACGCCAATAACAAATGGTGTGCTTTGTAAAAATTCTAACATGTGTCTAAAAATCCTTTCCGCAGTGACGCTTAACTGACGTCACGAGTACGATATTCTACCACAAAATTTAAATTGTCAATAGAGAAGTTCCAGTCCATTCCGTGGGTTTCTTAATTTTTAACAAATCAAGCATTGTTGGAGCAATATCAGCAAGCTTTGCGTCATCACGTTGTTCCAAAGAAAGAGTTGAATTTTCGCAAGAATCAACCAAAATCAATGGAACAGGTGCAGTCGTATGAGCTGTGTGCGGGCTTGTTCCATCTGCATCGAGCATGCAATCTGCATTGCCATGGTCAGCTGTTACAAGTGCAACGCCACCAGCTTCTTTTATAGCTGCTATAACTTTAGACAATCCGCTATCCACTGCTTCAACAGCTTTTATTGCAGCATCAATCACGCCAGTATGCCCAACCATGTCGCAATTTGCATAATTGACGATATAAACATCAGCTTCATTACTTTTAATTGCTTCAACTAATTTTTCTGTAACTTGCGGAGCAGACATTTCTGGCTGCAAATCATATGTTGCAACTTTTGGACTTGGAATAAGAACGCGCTTTTCCCCTTCTTTTGGCTTTTCAATGCCACCATTAAAGAAAAATGTAACATGTGCATATTTTTCAGTTTCTGCAGTATGGAGCTGAGTCAAACCATTTTCTGCCAAGACATCTGCCAAAGTATTTTTTGGGAATTCCTTTGGAAATGCCACAGGAGCATCAATTGTTGCATCATATTCAGTCAAGCAAACAAAGTTGACATGCGGGAAGTTCAAACGTTCAAATCCATCGAAGTCTTCATCAACAAAAGCACGTGTAATCTGGCGCGCCCTGTCTGGACGGAAGTTAAAGAAAATCAAAGTATCATCATCATTTATTCCACGATGATCAAAAACAGTTGGAATTACAAATTCATCTGTATCTCCAATTGCATATGATGCTTCCACAGCACGAACAGGCTCATATCTATTAAAGCCTTTACCTGCGCCAACAGCCATTGCATTCCAAGTTTGCTGAACACGATCCCAGCGTTTGTCTCTGTCCATTGCATAATAGCGACCAGAAATTGTTGCAATGCCAGCTTGTGCTCCATGATAATCTTGGAAGATATGTTCGCAAAAATCTACTGTACGTTGAACATATTCAACACCAGACTTTGGTGAAACATCGCGCCCATCCAAAAATGCATGAATACGCATGTCTTTAGCGCCGCGCTTTGCAGCCATTTCAATCAAAGCTTCCAAGTGTTCAATATTGCTATGAACTCCACCATCTGAAAGCAAACCCATAAAATGAATTGGATGGTTTGAATTTATTGCAGCATCCATAGCTTCAATCAAAACTTGATTTTCTTCAATGCTGCCATCTTTACATGCTTTATTAATGCGAGTCAATTCTTGGTGGACAACTCTGCCAGCGCCAATATTTAAGTGACCAACTTCAGAATTACCAATTTGACCAGCTGGTAAGCCCACAGCCTCCCCGCTTGCCTGAAGAGAAATATTTGGACATGTTGCAAAAAGTTCATCCAAAAAAGGCGTATTAGCTAAAGAGATTGCATTGCCTGCCACACTTGGAGCTAGGCCAAAGCCATCCATAATTGCAAGAAGAACTGGTTTTCTCATTTATTTTGCAGCTCCATAAATTAAGTCACGGAAGTCTTTTGCGCTTAAAGCAGCACCACCAATCAAGCCACCATCGATATCTGGCATTGGCATAAACATTTCAACATTTGCTGGTTTCATTGAGCCACCATACAAAATGCGAACACTTTGCGCTGCATCTTGCCCAGCGATTTGCGCAATAGTTTCACGAATTGCACTGCAAACTTCTTGCGCCTGTTCAGGCGTTGCTGTTCTGCCAGTACCAATAGCCCAGATTGGCTCATAAGCAATAACAATATTTTTAATATAATCTGCACTTATATTTTTAAGCCCAGCTTTTATTTGCGAAACAACAAATTCAATAGTATTGCCAGCGTCGCGAATTTCCAAGCTTTCACCGCAGCACATAATTGGAGTAATTCCGCGTGCAAAAAGTGCAATAGCTTTCTTATTTATATCTTCATCTGTTTCATGAAAATATTCACGGCGTTCAGAATGACCAATAATGCAATAATCGCATTTCAAAGCAGCAAGCATTGGTGCACTCACGCAACCTGTATATGCTCCACAATCTTCCCAGTGAACATCCTGCGCGCCAAGTTTAATATTTGATTTGTCCATATCTAAAACATTGCGCACTGCCTGAATGTCAACAAATGGAGGGCACAAAACCATTTCCACTTTATTAAAGCGTTTGTCATTAAATTCATATGAAAGCTTTTGTGCTAAATCTATTGCTTCAACTGGTGTTTTGTTCATTTTCCAGTTGCCTGCCATCATTGGCGTACGGCCTTTTTTGATTGGCTTCATAATATTTAAGCCTCCTTGTCCATTAAAGCACTAACGCCTGGCAATTCTTTGCCTTCAAGCAAGCGCATTGATGCGCCACCACCAGTTGAAATAAATGAAACTTCGTCCTGCAAACCAAACTTCTTAATAGCAGCAACAGAATCGCCGCCGCCAATAATGCTTGTTGCGTTTGAAGATGCAACAGCTTCAGCCACGCCACGTGTGCCTGCTTCAAATGATGGGAATTCAAAAACACCCATAGGGCCATTCCAAAAGACAGTATTTGCGCTATTGATTGCCTCGGCATATTTTGCAACAGTTTCAGGGCCAATGTCTAAGCCCATCATGTCGTCAGGAATTGCATCAACTGCAACAGTCTTTGTATTAGCGCCTTCTGCAAACATATCAGCACAAACAACATCGACAGGAATGAGCAGCTCAACGCCTTTTTCCTGTGCGCGCTTCATCATGCCAAGCGCTGTATCAATCATATCTTCTTCCATCTTGGAAGTGCCAACGCTATAACCTTTTGCAGCTAAAAATGTGAAGCACATTGCGCCACCAATAATAATTGTGTCTGCAACATCCATCAAATTATTGATAATTCCAATTTTGTCGCGAACTTTGCTGCCGCCCAAAACAGCAACAAATGGATGCTTTGGATTTTGCAACATGCCAGTCAAAGTATTAATTTCTTTAACAAGCAGCTTACCACCAACGCCTGGAACAAATTGAGGCACGCCACTAATAGAAGCATGCGCGCGATGTGCAGCGCCAAAAGCATCATTTACATAAACATCACAAAGTGAAGAAAGTCGCTTAACAAAATTCAAGTCATTTGCTTTTTCACCTGCATCAAAACGCAAATTCTCAAGCATCATAATTTGGCCATCTTTTAATGCTAAAGATGCGCTTAATGCTTCTTCCCCAGCAATCTGGCTGCCAGAAACAAATGTGACAGGCTTGCCAAGCAAGTGAATCAGACGCAGCGCAACAGGCATCAAAGAAAATTGGCTTTCAAATTCGCCGCAGCCAGAAGGACGACCAAGATGACTAGCAATAATGACGCGAGCTTGATGGTCAATCAAATATTGAATGGTTGGCAAAGCTTCACGAATACGCGTATCGTCTGTCACAATGCCTTCAGCTAGTGGCACGTTAAAGTCAACGCGCAAAAGAACACGCTTATGAGCAACATCAATGTCTTCAATAGTTTTCTTTTTCATTTTTAATCTCTCCTGAATTTATTATTCACCAGAAGATGTTGTATCTGTGCTTTCTTCAGTTTCAGATGCTGAAGAATCTTCATCAGATGTTGCTTCTTCATCAGACATATTTGCAGGGTCATAAGACAAGTCACTTGGGCAATCTGTGATTTCTACTTCAGCTTCATCATACTTGCCATCGATATATTCTTGCCATTTATCATCGTCGATTTCTTCATCATCGCCAAGACCAAGAACCTGTCTCTTATATTTTTCTTGCTTTAATGATTCTTTTAAGTCAGCCTTAAATGCATCAGCATTTTCATAGCCCATCATTTCAAGAATGCTTTCAAATGTCCCAGAAAGACCACCAGCATACATCTGTTCATACATCTGAGCTTGCTGTTCATAATTAGATTCTACATCATCATCAGAAACTTCAATTTCAGCCTGTTCAACTTCATATTCCAAAATCTGCTTTTCAACCAAAATCTTAATTTCATATTCACGCAATTTTGCAACAGTGCCACTCTTGGCTTTTACTTCAGCTTTATCAGCGTCATCATCATACTTATATTTTTTGATATATTTTTCCCAACCGGCCTTATCATCAGAAAGGCTTTCACTCGATTGAAGAGATTCAATTTGAGTTGTTACATCCGCTTCTAAAACTTTGCCATGTGCCCACTTTGCGGCAACAGCATCTCCGCAGCCAGTCACTGTGCAAAGAGCGCACAGCAATGCTGCAATACAAACAAATACAGTACATGATTTTGCAAAACGCATAATAAATCCTCTCGAAAATATAAAAGAAAAATGCTCGATACATGATAGGTGATTTTTGGCTTTATGACGAATAAGATTCGGTACTTGCGCATAATCAATAGGCTTAAGACTAATCTTCAAGAGTTTCTTCACGAAATTTTTCTGAAAAAATATAAATCTGCGGTTTGAAAAATTCAATTCATAAGGTAGACTATTTTTGAGGAAAAGGGAAAGGAATTGTGTATGAAAAACACAACGCAAAACGAGCTTGAGACAGAGGAGAATCAACCAACAACTAAGGCAAGCTCGCAATTCCCAGACGGTTTATATCCAGAAGGCCTTGAGCCTGATTTACCAGAGGGTCCAGAATTAGAAAAAGCTCGTCGCAAAGAACGCGGTTATACTTGGCTTGTTAGACTTGAGCTTTTAGTCATTTTAGCGATTATTGTCGCAGTTCTTGTGTTGATCCTCCGCTAAGGAGGCAACATGAAACATAGGCAGAATAGAGAAACTGCCGCTAAAAAGAAATCTGTATTTGGCATAGTTTTGCTTGTAATAGCTTTTGCGCTTTTTTGCGGGAGCGCTATAAGTTTTTGCTGGGCAATTAGCAATGCAAAAGACGCGCAAAATAATACTAATGCTGAAATTAGCAATGCAGGTTCAAGCGAAGAAGATGATAATGATGAAGCGGAAAGCGTCGCAAATTCAACTGAGGAAAGTCAATCTTTAATTGACGAACAAAACAGCACAAAAATTGACGAAAGCGAAAATACAGAAGCGAAAGATAATGACACTTCAAATAAAGTTTCTAGCGCGAATAACAATGATGAAGAAGTTGCAGGCAGTATTAAATTAGATGCGAAAGATTTATCTGATAGCAGCGAATCAAAGAAAAACGACAAAAAGTCCAAGAGCAAAAGAACAGCAAAGGGCAAATCAAAAGCAAAATCAAATGCTTATCACACAGCATATTGGAAAGAGCCTATATATAAAGAGGTAAAGCATTATGCAGCTAAGCAAAGGTTGATAACAATAAATAATGAAACAATAATTGAATGGACTTATTGCAAGACATGTGGCAAAAGCCACAAAAAATCATACACAGATAAAATCTTAGACCATTATGAAGAACATTTTTGCGAAGTCTGTGGCAAAAAGCATAAGCATGGATATCTTGAATAACAAGTTTTCTTTAAACAAGATTGCGGGCAAAAAAAATGGGCGTTGACCTGCGTCAACGCCCATATTCAAAACAATTTCACTCACAAGAACCTATATATTTTTGCGCCCTATTCTTCGCCTTTAGCAAGCTTGTCAAGAATGCCATCGACAATTTTTTCGCATTCAAATGTTGTCTTTTCAATATCAATTGTTAGATATTCGCCATCTTTGTACAAAACTTTGCCGTCGCACATTGTCAAAACAATATCAGCAGCATTTGCACTATAAATTAAATTAACAAGCATATTGTGAACAGGCTTCATCCATGGATTATCAACATCCATAACAACAAGGTCAGCCTTCATCCCCTCTTTGATAAGGCCGCAGTCATCGCGTCCTTGAGATTTTGCACCATTAATAGTCATCATCTTCATCAAAGCTTTAGGATCAATGATTGTTGGATCAAGCTCATTGCCTTTCTGGCAGCAAGCCAAAAGATAAGCACTTTGCAAAATGTTATGAGTATTGTTTGAGGCCATGCCATCAGTGCCAATAGTGCAGTTCACACCAGCTTTAATCATCTTTTCAACAGGAGCAAAACCGCTAGCCAACTTGCAGTTACTTGCTGGGTTCAAGCTAACATTCACACCTTTTTGTGCCATCAAAGCAATATCATCATCGTCAACCCAAACACAGTGAGCAGCAATAATTGGAATATCAAAAGCACCAAGGCTGTCGAACCATTTTGCTGGAGTCATGTTGTGACGTTCAATGCATTCTTCATGTTCGCTCTTTGTTTCAGACATATGAATATGGAGTCTTGAATTATTATTCTTAACTTCTTCAACACAGCGTTCAATCATGCTTTGCGGAGTTGTATATTCAGCATGAACACACATATCGATAAGCAAACGCCCGTCGCCTGCACCATGATAATTTGCAAAGAGCTCGCGGTTAGTTTCCGCAACTGGCAAAGTGTCATAATCTGTGTCGACAAAGCACATTGTGCCACCATCACAGTGGTTAGCTTTCATGCCAGCTTCTAAAGTTGCCTTTGCGCGATAAATTGTTCCTGAATACATATCTGTATATGAAACAATGCCATAACGAAGCATTTCTGCTTGTGCAAGCATGCAGCCCCAGTAATTATCTTCTGTTTGAATGTGACCTTCAAAAGGCCAAACAGTTTCATTAAGCCACTGTTGAAGAGGTTGATTTTCAGCATATCCGCGCAAAAAAGTCATTGAAGTATGAGCATGCGTATTATAAAAAGCTGGGATTAAAAGCTTGCCTTTACCATTATAGCGTTCGCCATATTTAGCTGCATCTTGCGGCTCTTCTTTTCCAATATAGGCAATCTTGTCATTTTCAACGCCCACAAATACATCTTTTTGATATTCGAAATCTTCATCCAGAATATCAATGTTACAAAAAAGCATGTTCTCTCCTTTAATAATAGTTTGCACAAATAATGTGTGAAGCATACTAACATTCAAAACAGAAGATATATTAACAAAGAGGAATAAGAGTGGCAAAACTTTTTCATTATATGAACATATCTAATAAGGGACAAACACGCATAAGCAAAAACAGCCGAATGCTGACAAATGAGCAAATGATGATATTTTTTTAGCTCGCGATGCATGAAGACGCGCTAAAATATACCAGACAAAAATGAAAGGAAAATTCACATGTGGTCTTCATGCCATCCAAAATCAGATAATGAACTTAACGAATGTGCAATTTTAGGTAAATCTTTAAGCCGCTTAACACAACCTTCTATTCTTACTGCTTTAGCAGCTGCAGATGAACCGCTCCATGGATATTTGATTATTCAAAAAATTGGAGAAAGCCCAATGTTCGGCGGCGCTGCTCCAGACCCGACAGGCGTTTATCGCATTCTTAAGCAAATGGAAAATAATAAGCTTATTGAAAGCGAATGGGACACAAGTGAATCTGGCCCTGCAAAGCGTTGTTATCATTTAACAGAAGATGGTCGTGCATGTTTGCGCAGATGGATTGATTCATTAGCTTGTTACAGAGCAAGCATTGAAGAATTGCGCGAACAAGCATCTGCTGCTCTTGGCATTGAAGTTCCAGAATTACCAATTTGCGGCGGGCACCAAACAGAAGAAGAATAAAAAAACGGCACGCAGCATTCTAGCTGTTAGTAACTGAATATAAGCAATTATTAAACTGCTTCGATTTCCATTTATCGAGGCAGTTTTCCTTTTATATAAAAATTTATAAAAATTGAATGATTATTTAATATTTATGCATATTATTTGAATAAATTTATTAAAAAATAGAAAAACTTGAATAAAGGAGGGCAGAAATGACAAAAATATTCATAGATGGAAGCGCCGGAACAACAGGTTTGCAAATTCGCGAACGCCTTGCCGCGCGCAAAGATATTGAAATTTTGCAAATTGAAGAAGATAAAAGAAAAGATATTGATGCTCGCCTTTCCTTTATGAATGATGCAGATATTGCATTTCTTTGCTTACCAGATGAAAGTGCAAAAGAAATTGTTAAATACATCGATAAAGATAAAATTGACATCAAAATAATTGATACATCCACAGCACATAGAACAGTCGATGGATGGGTTTATGGTTTTGCAGAGCTTGGACTTGAAAAAGATATCAAAAATTCAAAGCGAATTGCCAATCCAGGCTGCCATGCAACAGGTTTTATTAGCATCGTCTTTCCTCTTATAAAAAGCGGAATCATTTCAAGCGACGAGCATTTAAGCTGCTTTTCTTTAACAGG
>CAVDAL010000091.1:0-3161 GCA_963606965.1 Acutalibacteraceae bacterium | reverse complement strand
GAATGACATGGACCGCCCTTCATTTTTTCCTAAACGTACAGATTCACGTCCATACATCTACGCCTACGAAGAGAAGACCCCCAACTACAAGGACTTCCTTAAAATCGGCTACACGGCCATTGATGTTGAAACACGTGTCCGCCAGCAGTTTCCCGTTATTAAACCAGATGAGAAGCCGTATGTGATCCATTTTGCTGAACCCGCGGTTCGCGACGATGGTACCAGCTTCATGGATCACGACCTGCATCACTGGCTCGATCGCCATGGTTTCGAGAACGTCGGGGGAGAGTGGTATCGCTGTACGGTTGAAGATGTTCGCGCTGCTTGGATTGCTATACGTGATCGTACAGAAAACATTGAAGAGCGAGACCAAGATTTCTCCATGCGCCCTGAGCAGGCAGAAGCTGTGCGTCGAACCAAAGAATACTACGAGTCTTTAGATGCTGAGGATTCGCAACGTACGCCAAAATTTCTTTGGAATGCAAAAATGCGCTTTGGTAAGACATTTGCATCATATGAGCTAGCCAAGGCTATGAATATGAAGCGTGTTCTTGTGCTTACTTTCAAACCTGCCGTGCAAAGCGCGTGGGAAGAAGATCTTATGCGCCATGTAGACTTCGAGGGTTGGCAATTTGTTAGTCGCGATGGGATGCAATATGAAGACTGTGACCCATTACGCCCAATCGTCTGTTTTGGTTCATTTCAAGATTATCTTGGCCGTGATTCTTTTGGAAATATTAAGGCACAACATGAATGGGTTTGTCTTGAAGATTGGGATCTTGTTATTTTTGATGAATACCATTTTGGCGCTTGGCGTGATACGGCCAAGAAACTCTTTGATTCTATGGAAGAGGATGAAGAGCAGGCTATTCAAGAAGAGATTAAGGTTTCTGGCAACGAACAGGATGAAACTTGGCTGCCTATTGTCACCAAATACTTTTTGTTTCTTTCTGGTACACCTTTTCGCGCGCTTAATTCTGGTGAGTTTATTGAAGAGCAGATTTTTAATTGGACCTATTCTGATGAACAGGAAGCTAAAGCAAATTGGAATCCGGAGCAGGGCACTAATCCTTACGCTTCGCTTCCGCGCATGGTTATGCTCACTTATCAGATGCCTGATGAAATTAAACGCATTGCACTTAATACTGGAACCAATCAATTTGATCTTAATGTGTTCTTTTCTGCTGAAGGTGAGGGCAATGCTGCGCAGTTCAAGTATAAAGAGTATGTGCAAATGTGGCTTGATCTTATGCGAGGCCAACATATGCCAACAACAATTGATGAGTTGAAGCTGGGAGAGCGACCTGCAATGCCGTTTTCTGATGTGCGTTTGCTTTCTGTGTTGAATCATACGCTCTGGTTTTTGCCGAATGTGGCCTCTTGCTATGCAATGAAGAATTTGTTGGCTGAACGCCAAAATTCTTATTTTCATGATTATAAAATTAACGTATGTGCAGGCGCAAATGCGGGCATTGGTCTTGACGCGTTATTGCCAGTACAAAAGTCGATGCGTGATCCATTAGAGTCAAAGTCGATTACACTTTCTTGCGGTAAGCTGACAACTGGCGTTACTGTTAAACCTTGGACGGGTGTGTTTATGCTTTCTAATGTGAAGAGCGCAGAAACTTATTTTCAGACTGCCTTCCGCGTGCAATCACCTTGGACATTAAAAAATGATAACGGCGAGGTAGAAATAGTTAAGAATGAGTGCTATGTCTTTGATTTTGCACTTGATCGTGCACTTACTATGATTTCCGATTACTCTACGCAGCTTTCGACTGAAAATAAAGGCCCAGAACAAAAGGTGGAAGATTTTATTAAGTTTTTGCCTGTGCTTGCTTACGATGGAAGCCGCATGATGGAAATTAATGCTTCTGAAATTCTTGATATTGCTATGGCGGGCACATCTGCAACATTGCTTGCCAAACGATGGGAATCTTCTTTACTGGTTAATATTGATAATGATACATTACGTCGCTTACTTGCAAATGATGAAGCAATTAATGCTCTTATGTCTATTGAAGGTTTCCGAAATTTAAATAAAGATATTAAAACTATTATTAATAAATCTGAGGCTGTGAAGAAGGTCAAAAAAGAAAGAGGTGAAAATCTTACTGCAGAGGAAAGGAAGCAGCTTTCCAAGGAAGAAAAGGAATTTAAATCAAAACGTAAAGAAATCCAGCAGAAACTGATTAAGTTTGCTACGCGAATTCCTATCTTTATGTATTTAACTGACTATCGTGAGGAAACGCTTTACGATGTTATTACACAGTTGGAACCTGGTCTTTTTAGGAAAGTAACCGGTTTGCATGTTGATGATTTTAATCTGCTAGTTTCACTCGGCGTATTTAAGTTCAGCATTATGAACGACGCCGTGTATAAATTTCGTCGCTATGAAGATGCGAGTCTTGTTTATACAGGTGTTGACAGACATAAGGGTGAGAAGGTCGGTCTGTTCGATACGTCGCTTTCGAATTATGACTATCTGTATGCCAAGCAACAGGAATCGATGGTTGCGCCTAATGGCAAGGCTTTAAGTGCAGGCTCAAGGGCGATAGAGTCGAAACTTGGTCATGATTTGAGTAATCCGGACAAAAATAAGGAAGTTGCTAAAGACACCATTGAGGCCGTTGAAAAATCTGCTGGCGAAGCAGGTTTAGCCAAAAATGATTGGGTTGTTGAAGTACTTAAAGCAAAAGATATTGAGATTATTGATCGCAGACCTGAGCATGGTAGTCTATGGGCAGTAGGTGGCAGAGATTTGAAGTCTGTTATTGATGAATTTGCAGCCTACGGCGCGGAATTTAAGTTTAGACCTCAAGGTAGTAAAGCAACTATGCATAGGGCGGCATGGTGGATTTCTGGTTACCCTGAGAAACAGAAAACTGAGTTTGTTGAAGAGAAATCGGCGGTGTCTAAAGAGGAATTGGACAAGCTTGAGCCTGGAGTGAAGGTTTTTCATAAAAGCTTTGGCTATGGTGAAGTGATAGATATTTGTTCTAATTTTATTGAAATTATTTTCGATAAAGACAAGAAGAAAACTCGAAAATTCTTGTTTCCTAGCACTTTTTATCAAGGAATGTTGCAGTTAGTTGATTAGTTGTTATGGTGAGTTTGAGGCTGTTTCTGGGTTGAGTAAACCCAGAAACAGCCTCTTAAAT
>CAVDAL010000090.1:0-4709 GCA_963606965.1 Acutalibacteraceae bacterium | reverse complement strand
TTTATGGTGCAGCATTCTTCTTTGAAAATGGCGAGCTTGAATATACGCCAGAAAAGATGCAGATGATTGAAGATATGTTGAATAGAGAATTTGACTTGCCATAAAATTCACGGTGTTATCTTGATTTGCTTTTCGTAAAAACATACATAATTTTGATAGCTTGACAAATAGTTAAATAACATTATTCTTTGGTATGTATATTTACTAATATACATATGAATATGGCTTGACAATCTGCTTTAGAAAGTTGATAGGTTTTAATTATGATTGCAAAAGCTTCAAAACTATTTGTCTCTTTTATTATTTCTTTTGCGTTATGTATTGCATTTATTCCACAATTTCAAATTAATAATGCATATGCTGAATCAACATATCCAGCAACAGATTTAGAGCTTGGACAAACAAAGCTTGAGCTTGAAGTTGGTGAAGATTGGCAATTTTTCGCTTATATTGCTCCATATACAGCAGGTAATAATGTAAGGACATGGATATCAAGTGATGAGTCTGTTGTTTCAATCGATGAAAATGGAAAAGCAATAGCTAATAAAAGCGGAAGTTCAACAATTACTGTACAGGTTGATAGTTTAAGCGCAACTTGCACTGTAAAAGTTTTTGAGCCTGTTGATAATCAAGCATCTGTCACAACAGAAAGTGGAACAGTAACAGAATATAAAACATTAGATGGCGCACTTAAAGCAGCCAGTGAAGGCGATACGGTCAAGCTTTTAAAAACTTATGGAAAAGTTGATGATGGAGACAATAATACGTATGAAGATATAACTCTTCCTGATGGGATAAGTTTTGATCTTAATGGCAAGGCTTTGTGCTCGACTCACATTTTGATAAATTCAGATACGAAAATAAAAGAAGTGTCTAACGGCATTATTTATAGCGGGGATGAAGGTGGAGCAAATAAGACAAAAATAATGCATATAAAAGGTACTTTGTCAAAATTATCAGATGTTGAATTTGCAGGGACATATAAAAGGAACAGGACAACACAGCGAGCTACAATTTGGCCACTTTTGTATGTTAGCAATGGTGGAATTGTCAAACAAATGCAAAATTGCAATTTCAAAGGCTCTGTTAAATGCATCGAAATCAGTGGCCATGGAGATATTAATGAAATTGATTCATGCTATATTTATACATCTTCAATTCCAGGAGAAAGTAGTACAAATACTTATTACAGCTTTGAAACAATTGGTATTAATATTTGGAGCGACACAAGTGATGGCAATGATGCGCAAATCGGGACGATTTCTAATTGCAAAATAATTTCAACAGGCAACTATAATGTTTGTCGCGGTATCTATCTTGAAGGTAAGCAGGCATCAGTAGCACATATTAAAGATAATTATGTTGAAGGTGTCCAACCTGTTGCAGCATCTTCAAATGCAAAAGCAACAATTGATAGCGGATATTTTAAAACTCGTACTGCATTTCAGTCTAATCAAGAGTGTGCTATTCAAACTTCAAGAAGTGCAAAAATTACTGTTAAGGGCGGGTTTTTTAGTACTGCAGTTTTAAGCACAAATGACGGCAAAATAGCATTTCCATATGGTTATAAGCTATCAACTGAGCCAAATGCAGATGGATGGTATGAAGTAAAAGAGATAGAAACAAAAGATAGCGGGGCAGCACCCGGTTCTGTCTTAAGCGATGGGTCGTGTGTTGTTGACGAAGGGACATATTACATAACTCAAGGCTCTAGCGGAACAATTACAATTGCAACAAATAAGGCAGTGAAAATTGTGGGTCCTGGATCTGATGTGGAAATTGATGCTGGCTTGACAATAGACTGTCAAGTTTTGGGCGCAGATTTGTGTATTCAGGACATGTTTATCGATTCGGGTGAGACAAATGTCATAAATTTTTATGGCAAGGGGAATATTTTAAGATTTAGCGGAACGAATATTTTGGAACAACAGCTTCTCTGGTATTCATGTATTCATGTGCCGGAAGATGGTTCGCTTGATATTGAAGCAACAGATTCAAGAGCATCACTTTATATCTATAAATATTCACAAGGTGCTGGAATTGGAGGAGACCCCGCAGAAGTCAATGGCGCAATTACATTTAATGGCGGAAAAATTTTTGCTAAAGGCTCAAAGCAAGGCGCTTTGATTGGGGGCGGTGCTAATTCTTCAGCTTCTAAAGGTTCAACACCAGGCGATATAACAATTAATGCAGGAGAGCTCAATTTAATGAGCATTTCACGCGGCGCTTGCATTGGTGGTTCTGCTGGTTCAAATGGCGGGCAAGCTGGTGGCAAGTTTTATATCAACGGCGGAACAACAACGATTAATATCGATTTTAGTGGTGCTGCTATTGGCGGCGGTGGCTACGCTGACGGTAATGATTCTGATGGCGGAACCCTTTATTATAGGGGAGGTTCCTTGCGCACATTTGTCGATAAAAATGCTGTTGTTTCAGACAATAATGTGAATCTATGGGAAAACTTTGGAATAACAGGTATGGGTGTTTGGTCTGAAGTTATTACAGCTGACAAACTTAATTCTGAAGGTGAAAAAGTTTATCTTTGTAAATTAAATACTTTACTTCTTGATGAAAGCGCCAATACATACACTGTAAAAGATGGCAATGACATAATTTATTCAGGTAGTCTTCATAGATATCATTATATAAATGAAACTTTGCAGAAAGACGAACAACTCAAAATTGATAATACGTTAACGAATTGGACTTCGCTATATGATCCAAATATTTATATTTATCTGACTGGTGAAGATCACGTGCTTGATTTAAATGGGCAAGAGATAAAAGCAACATGGAATGGTGAAACAAAAAGTTTTGATATGCCTCAAGTCGAAGGCGGCGACGAAGACGAGGATATTCAGGCGGCATCTGTTGTTTCAGGTTTGATTGCTGCTTTGCCAGCTGAAGCTGATGTAACGCTTAATGATAAAGTGAATGTAAACAATGTTTATAGCCATTTCAATAATTTGACAAACAAGCAAAAGTCTTATGTTTCGCAAGAAAGCACAAATAAACTAACAGGTTTGGTGGCTGCTATTGATAGATTGTGTGCACAGCAAGTTGAAAGTGTTATAAAGGCATTGCCAACATACAAGAAAGCCACATTGGAAAATAAAGATGATATCGAATCAGTGCAACAAGCTTATAATTCATTAACATCTGCTCAACAGGAATATGTAACAAGCAGTTCGATATTAAAATTGAACGACTTGATAAATAAAATGGTTGATTTACAAGCTGCAAAGAATGTAACCATATTGATTGAAGCTTTGCCTCAAAGTTCTGAAGTTTCTTTAAATGATAAATCTGCAATTCAATCAGCGAAAGAGGCATTTGACAATTTGGATGAAACGCAAAAAGGCTTTATCTCAGATGAAAACAATAAAAAGCTACAGGATTGTATTGCTGTGCTAGAACAGCTTGAGGAACAGAAAAATAAACAAGATGCAGAAAAGAATAACTCTTGGAGCCAAGACAAAAAAACAAACGTTTCAACAAAGGCAAAAATTGGTAAGATATATAAGGTATCAGGTGCAAGTTATAAAATAATATCTTCGACTTCTATAATGCTTGTTAAGGCGGCAAACAAGAACAAAGTCACATATAATGTTGTGAAGATTTTAGGCAAGAAATATAAAGTTACAGCTGTTGGTACAAAAGCTTTTAAGTCATCAAAAAGGGCAAAACAAGTTACTTTTGGCGGTAATGTTAAGACATTTAAGTCAAAAGCTTTTGCTGCTTCAAGGCTTATTAATATAATTGTGAAATCTAAAAAGTTAACAAGGCTTTCAGTTAAAAGTTCGCTTAAATTATCCAAAATTAAATTTATTAAAATTAAAGTATCAAATTCAAAAAGGGTAAACAATAAACATCTTAAAAAGTATAAGAAAATATTTACGAAAAATAATTGTGGCAAAAAAGTGACTATTATCTAGTGTGGACTCCTTTTTGACAATTTCATTTAAAACAATTATTCTTCTGTTTGAATGAATTTATTGATATGATAAATTCTATAGTTTATGACCGAGTGAAAGGAAGTTTATATGGTATTTCAAACTAAATTGTCCCGTATATCATCCTTGCTTATTGCTTTTGTAGCAATAGTTGCATTGTTTAGTGCAATTAGTGTTGCACAAGCATATGCAGATGATATATGGGATGGTTCAACTGCCACATCTTTTCAAAGCGGGGGTGGAACTGAAGATGACCCTTATATTATTGAAACTGGCGCGCAGTTGAAATATTTGCAAACTCTTGTTGCAGATTCAGGTTCACAGAGTGCATATAATAATTCTTCTGTGTATTATGAGATTATAGATAATATTTATTTAAACACTTCTGCTGTTACAGCTGATATGGTTAATATAAATACATCTGGAACTTCTGGTGTTGCTGGATATTCTGGAACTTTGCGCGAATGGATACCTATCGGCGGTGCTGCAGGAAGTTATAGCTTTAAAGGTCATTTAGACGGCAATAATCATAGCATTTATAATATTTTTTATAACCATTCAGGTGGAACATATTCTGTTGGTATAAATGAAAGAAATAATGCTGGTTTTATTGGCAAGCTTGAAGAAGGCGCTAGCGTTGAAAATCTAAAGCTTGTTGGTGGTTATTTTGGTGGACAGCGTTCAATTGGTGCTGTGGTTGGTAAAAGCTGGGGCACAATAGAAAATTGTGAAAACCAAGGTGTTTATGTATATGCT
>CAVDAL010000089.1:0-15047 GCA_963606965.1 Acutalibacteraceae bacterium | reverse complement strand
GTATCTGATTGTGAATATCTATTACAACAGAAGTGTAGGTCTCGGGTGATAAGTCAATTATCAGTTGAAAGGCCAAGACTTGTCGCTTTGCTTAAAAGTTTACTGGGCTGCGATAAGAACATATTTATACAAACTGAATCTGGGTTTGGCTGTAGCACATTTTTAGCGCAATATTTTAAAGATGATTTATTATCAATAATATGGGTGCGCGTTGATAAAAATGATAATTATGAAACTTTTAAAAAATACTTTCAGCTTTCTGTTATGCAAAAAATTAAAACCATGCAAAGTTTGAAGATTTTTGATTGCACTTTAAATAAACCAGCGATTGTAATTGAAGACTTACACAAGATGGATATCGAGAGTGCAACTCGTTTGATTAGGGATTTATGTAACTTGACCCAAGGAAAGTTCAATTTAATCTTTACGTCTAATTTTACCCCAGAAGATATAAAGCGCATTATTCCAGCATCATTTAGTGTAATAAAAAGCGCTGACCTGCTTTTTACTGAAAATGAAATAAAGAAATTTGCAGAAGAACAGCTCGATTATCAAAAGGTTAATTTGGAAGCATTAAGTTTGGTACTTTTTGAAATTAGTGGGGGCTGGCCAATTGCACTTCAAGGCCTTATTCAAACTATAAGGTGCAGTAAAACGCTTGATGAATGTGTAAATTTTATTGCGTCTAGCATTGATGATATAAAAGCTTGCTATGATGAAGAAATAGATGCAAATAGTACAAGCCTGTTTTGTTTAAATATGACAGTTGAGCATTCTTTTTTATCTTTGGCTAACTGCCTCCAATATTTAAAATTGGAAACTATACGCAATTTGCTTGAACAATGCTTTGAGCCACTTGATAAAGAAAAATCAGAGCAGGTAAAAGAAGAAGATGCCTCTGTTCCGTTATTAGACAAAGATGTAAAGCATAATTTGTTGAGCAAGCGCGAACTTGTAATTTTGCAAAATTTAGCTGACGGTAAAAGTGTAAAAAATATTGCAGAAATTTCATTTTCATCAGAACAAACAGTGCGCACACATATTAAACATATCTATAAAAAACTCCAAACACATAGCAAAAAAGAAACAATACTTAAAGCTATAGAACTTGGGATTATTTAAGCATAAAGTAAGGCTTCCACATATTGCAGAAGCCTTACTGTTTTGAAGAAGCTAATTAATCGATGAAGTGCTATTCAGCTACTGTATAAAGAACAACCTTTGTTTTGTTAGTCATTTCTTTTGCAAGTTCATCAATTTCACCATACTTCATAACTGCTGCTTGGCAATGCTTAACACATGTTGGTTCCTTGCCTTTTGCAACTCTGTCTGCGCAAAGATCGCAAATATCAGTTGGAGTTGGAATATATGCATATTGCCAGTGATGTGTATCATCAATAGGCCAAGGACCAATTTCTGTTACAACAATTCCGTACTTTTCTTGTGGAAGAGCTTTTTCCATTTTGCATGCAACTACGCAAGACTTGCAACCTGTGCAATATTCATAATCAATAAATAAGCCTTTCATGGATTATTCACCATCCTTTACTTTGTAAACTTTGCAAAGACGTGACTTGAAGTTTGTGCCAAAGCCAGATTTGCCAGGAACGTTCAGTAATAACTGGTTAACATTGACTCTCCAGATGCCATAGTTGTGTGGAGACTCGCCATCTTCTTCTGGGAACCACCAACCATGGTCAGCCATAACCATGTGTTCTGGAACAACATAAGTCAGTTTTGCAAGATGCTGGCAGCGACCATTTTCATTTTCAAGCCATACCCAGTCGCCATTCTTGATACCAAGTTTTTCAGCAGCTTTAGGATTAATTTCAACTTCAGGCTGTTGTTTCAAATTACGCAATGTTGGAACTTGCCTATGCTCTGAATGGAATGACATAAAATCGCGAGCGCCAGTGCCAAGAATAAATGGATACTTTTCCCAAAGCTCAGGATTACGAACAGGAGAAGGATCTGGTTCTTCATAATATGGCAGTGGGTCAAGGTTGCAGCTTTGAAGAACAAGGCTGAACAATTCGATGCGGCCAGATGCTGTATTAAAGCCAAGTTGGCCATCTCCGCGAGCCATGCCTTTTTCATGCTTGCGATAAACTTGTTTCTTATAAACAGGAGCTGCTTGTTGAACTTCCTTGAATGATACGTTGCCAAGGAATGAGCCGCGCAAAAGTTCGTCATGCATTTCTTCAACAGTATCCCATGGATATGCTTCTGGATTCCAACGCTTGCCAAACATCCAGCAAATTTCAGGGTCGCCCTTTGCTTCACCAATTGTGCAAGCCTTGTTGATTGTTGCACCAAACTGAGGACCATCGCACGTTCTGATGCCATCACGTTCTGCAAATGTTGAAGCTGGCAAAACATAGTCAGCGCAAGCCATTGCAGTAGGAGTCATGAATAGATCAACAACTACAACGATGTCTTGATTCAGATATGCTTCAAGCTGATTTTCAAGTTCACCAGTTGTGCAAGCAAGTGGGTTAGTTGTCTGGAACCATGTAGCCTTAATTGGATAAGGGTTGCCAGTGCGCATTGCTTCAAGCTGTAAGTCAGGCTGCGAGAAGTTAAAGCCATTTGCAACAAATGGATATTCTTTAACGCCAATGCGTTCAGCATGCTGTTCTGGAGTTAAAAGTTCATAACCCCAACCAAAGCCAGTTGACAAAATGAAGTAAGGCTGGAGCATACCACCAGGAACATCAAAGTTGTTCGTAATTGCCCAAATAGATGTAATGCCTTGAATTGTTGGAATAGCTTCTGCGTTTGACATATCTAAAGCTAAGCCCATTTGTACGGAGCATGGCTTTGCAGCAGCAATCATTCTTGCAGCAGCGATAATGTCTGCTTCTTCCAGCCAGCAAGTCTTTGCTGCAAATTCAACAGGATATTCTTGTACGCGTTCTGCAAGCTGTTCAAAACCATAGCACCAGTTGTCAACAAATTCTTTGTCATAAAGTTCTTCATTAATAATTACATTCAATATTGCCAAAGCTAAAGCGCCATCAGTGCCTGAGCGAAGTTGCAAATGCATTTCTGACTTGCATGAGAGCCACGTAACACGTGGGTCGATAACAATAAGTTTTGTTCCACGGCGAATCATGTCGACAACCCAGTGTCCAAAGAAGCCATCAGCGTTTGACTGCAATGGGTTATTGCCCCAAATAACCATTAATTCAGTTTGTACATAGTCTGGGTCATCATAGCGTCCATACAATGATTGAGAACAGTCAGCAATCCAGAATGAACCTGTAATGCTGTACAAAGCGGCAATACGTGGAAGATAGCATGATGAGCCAGCAAGCAAGTATGCAGGGTTTGGTGAACCAAATGCCCAAGCAAGACGCAAAATGTAAGTTGAAATGTCGCGGCCTGTACCCTGTACAAATGTAGCAGCCTTTGCGCCATACTTTTCTTTTACTTCATTGAACTTTGTTGTAATTTCATCTAAAGCTTCATCCCAAGTGATGCGTTCCCACTTGTCCTTGCCGCGGTCTTCCTTTTTGCGGCGCATTGGATATTTCAATCTGTCTGGATGGTTAACAACTTCTGGCAAAGCCAAGCAACGAGCGCACAAACGGCCTTCGTTGTAAGGCATTTCAGGGTCGCCTTCGACCTTTACAAGTTTGCCGTCTTTATCTGTATAAAGAAGTGCAAAGCAGCCATTGTGGCAGCCCGGGCCTGTACGAGCTGTTGTACGTGTAACAGTTAATCCGTCTTCTTCCCATGTAACAGGGCGGTCATCGCCATAAGACTTCCATGTATCTTCATCAAATAGATAATCTCGATCGAGTTCCATACTCTATCAACTCCTCTTCAAATAGAACCTTTAATTAAAAACAAATCTTGTATTATTCCTCTTCGGCAGCTTGTGCCATTGCAGCATATCCTTCTTCAATTTTTTCTTGTTTCTTATAAAGAGCTTTTAAGCCGAACAAAAAACATAGAATTACGCAGATAATGCAAATTGGAATAATCAATACGTAATCTGCCATTGTGTAGCCAAGAGCACCACTTACAGCGCCGTAGATTGGAGAGCCTACTGCGTTGCCAAGGTTTTGCATGAATTGCAGCAGCGCCATTGAAATTGTTGCGCCAAGCGTAGTTGCTGGAACAAGCGATGGAGCTGCTGGTCGCAGTGAACCGCAAGCAAAACCGTTGAATACACCAACAAATAATGTGTAGAACCAAACCATCGCAAACATCTTGTCGCCTGTTTGGAATCCAAAATAAAAGCCGATTGCCCAACAAACAAATATGATTATCCACAGAATATGTTTTTTGCCATGTGGAATCTTGTCATAAACAATGCCAGCAATAGCAGCAAAAGGAATTCCAAGGAATGTGTTAACTGATGTTGCAAAATTAGCAGCTTGAACATCCCAGCCATTGCTTGTTAAGAATGTTGGATAGAAAGTATTTACGCATCCAAGCTGGATAAAGTTAAAGCAGAAGAATATAAGTGCCAAAATCCATAATAATGGTGACTTTAAGTATTTAAGTCCATCAGAGAACTTTTCTTCGCGTTTTGCTCCTGCTGGAGCTTGTGTCATATTGTCTGGCATCTTGAATACAATTGCAAAAAGAATGAACGCGACAATGTCTAAGCCAATCAGGAAGTAATAAATTGAATGATACCCAAATGACTGAGCCATTGCTGGAGCAAGGTTTAAAATAATTGTAATTCCCAATGGAAACCAAGTTGCCCAAATGCCAAGAGCTGTTCCTCTTGTTTTTGTTGGGAACCAAACTGCAATGCAAGACGGCGCAATAACACCCATCAAGCCAATGCCAATTCCTTCAAAAACGCGACCAATATATAAAGTTATTAAATTATCAGGAATACATATTGCACTTCCTATGGCCAAACATGCCACTGATAGAAGAACTGTAGCTTTAAGACCAAATTTCTTTGCAATAGCTGACGCCGGAAAAGCTAAAATAACGCCGATGATGGATAGAGCAGTCATCAAAAGACCAAAATAAGTATTGATGGCAACTGCGTCTCCACCAGTAACAGGCAAGATAACGGATGGAATAATCCAATCTGCTAATGCAGGTACTTTCATCTGAGTCATTGGAGCCGCCACTGACGCCAGATATGTAACTGCCAAAATTCCCCAAGCGCGAGCTGGGGTTTTTTGTTGTATTGCTGTTTCACTCATAGTTCTTTCCCCCTTTCGAACTGTAAAAACAAACCCTCAGTTTTTTAATAAGATTAATTACCTCCTATCGATTTGTTGAAGTACTTCCACATAAACGATTTCGAAATCACTCCTTTGAAAAAGGATATTTACATAATGAACTGTGAGCTATTGGATTGCTATTGAATAAACTATTGAAAAAGTTGGGTATTTTTAAAATGCGTGGATATATGAAAGCAGGCAAGTTTAGAACTTGCCTGACGAGAATATATTTATAAGGTTGGGGAATGGAGGTTTTACTGTCCTGCTGGCTTGGGTACAGGTTCACCGCAGTTTGGGCATTTTGTATCTTCTTTTGAAATCTTTGACCCACATTTTAAACACGGGTGAGGATTCGAAAAATATTCTTTTACTTTTTCATGCGGTTTTACACCTTTGCAACGCCCGCACCTCATGCAAACAAAACACATGTTAAATTGCTCCGCTTTAGTGAAACTTCAATAAAAACAAATAGACATTATTAAATAATTCGAATTATGAAGCAGCTCTTGCTGCACGACGCACGCTCTTATATGCTTTGCCTTCAGGAATCATAATTCCAATTGTCTCTGTTTCATTTTTGACAAGTACGATTTGCTTCCCAATTTCTGCTTGATTATAAGTTGTCATGTCACAAGGAACCCATTCATCACAAACGCCAACTTGATATGGATCTTGGCTATTTAAATCAAACATTTGGCGCTTCCATTTGTTCTGGACTTTGCCAGCTGTCCATGAAAAATTTTCAGCTTCAATAATGCTAGAGACTTTATTGTATCCATATTGACGAAATGCAAGCCAAGCAAAAATTAATAAGAAAGCAACTGCGATACCAATAATTACCAAGATTTCTTTTGAAGCAAAAAAGAGTGCTCCGCCAAGTATTAATGTTGCGGCCATATACAAGAATGCACTTTTGACATTTTCCCTCTTTTTGTCTTGATAAGCCTGTGCAAGCGAATCAACATCAGGGTATGTAGAACCTTTGTGCCAAGTTACCATTTTTTGTTCCCCTCTCAAATAAATGCCTCATTAAAGTTGGAGCTTTAAAGCAGCTCCAATAAGTTTGTGGCATAAGATTAACCTGCGCAGGATGCTTAAATCATCACTTGCAATCCCTTATATGTGTTTCATTTGAATATCGTTGTCATGTGTTTTCCCTGATATGCAGATTACTTCAAGTCATGTGTTTGTCCGCGATTTTTAGCATCTTTGCTTTTTTAAATCAGGCATCAAGCGCGATGAACAACTCGGTTTTGCTCGTCACTATGCATATATGCAAAACGCGGGGGGCGTTAATGCGGTGTTCTTGTTTATGGGCCAAACTAAGACAGAGAATTATCGTTGTTTTGCATGCACTATTACCTCGCATGTTCTTGCACGGTTCACCTTTAACGCGTATACAGCAAAAGATTGCGCATGACAGTGGCTAAAGATTAGATGCTGCTGATGAGTAAAGGTGAAATAAGCAATTTTAGTAAGGAGGATTAGTAATGGAAGAAACAAAGCCTGCCAAAGCTGAAGAAGCGAAAGCTGAAGAAACAAAGGCTGTGGAGGCAAAGCCTGAAGAGAAAAAAGGTGGAAAGCCAGCTGGTGGACCAGGTGGTCGCCCAGGTGGTGGACCAGGCGGTCCTGGTGGTCGCCCTCCAAAGAAGTTCTTGGGTAAGACATCTGAAAAAGTTGGCTTTATCCTTGGCATTGTAGCTCTTCTTGCGCTTTGGTTCTGCCCACCAGTCTGGGGTTTGGAATCTGTTGGTATGCACATGCTCGGCATTTTTGCATTGTGCCTTATTTTCTGGATTTTCTCTCCAATCCCTGCAGAATTAACGGGTTTGCTTTTGATTATTTTGCCAGTTCTTACAAGAACGGTAAGCCTGCAAACAGGCGTTGGTGGTTTCCAAGCATCAACAACATGGTTTATTTTCGGCGGCTTAATCATTGGTCGTTTGATTCAAACTTCGGGCTTGGATAGACGCATTACGCTTAACATTGTTCGCATTTTTGGCGGCAAAAACCTTTCTATCTGGAAAGTTATTTCATGTGTCATTATTCTTTCTTTTGTTTTGACACTTGTTGTACCTTCAGGTACAGTTTTGGCCCTTCTTCTTGGCGCACAAATTTATCCATTGGTTAAACTTTATGGCGTGGATGAAAAGAGCACAGTTGCAAAGATGTTAATGGTTACAGTTCCTGTCTTTGTTCTGTTGTGCGGCAATGAATCACTTTCTGGTTCTTCACACAACCTTGTTTTGCTTGGTTGCTTGGAAAGCGCTGGAATTGAAATTACATGGCTCGGTTGGTTCTTGGCTATTTTGCCAGATACAATCATCGTATCAGTATTTGTTCTTGTATTCTTCAAGCTTTACTACAAGCCAGAAGTTATGACTGTTCCTGGCGGTCAAGAAAAGATCAAGGCAGAACTTGAAGCTCTTGGCAAATTTAGCACTGACGAAAAGAAGTCTCTTGTATTCTTCTTAATCGCACTTGTTTTATGGGTAACAAACAGCCTTACTGGCATTCATGTTGCTCACACAGCTCTTGGCGTTGCATTTATCGCTATGTTCCCAGGCATTGGTTGCTTGGATTTCCGTGGAACACTTAAGAGCATCAACTGGGCAATGATTTTGTTTGTTGCTGCAGTTTTGGGTATTGGTGGCATGATGGCAGAAGTTGGCCTTGAAGACGCGTTCACAAACTTCTTCAATGCAATTTCACCTTACTTTGGTGGATGGCTCGGCTTTACAGTACTTTTATGGTTGCTCGCTCAAGTTACTGCTTGGCTTGGTCTTGCCATTGGTTCTCCAATGCTGTTTGTGCCATTTATGTTCCCAATTGCTTCAGCAATGGGCATGCCACCGGTCTATGCAGCATTAATGCAAGGCTATATGCAGCCAACAGTTATGTATTATCATGCGCCTGCTCCGCTTGTCGTTGCCGACTACGGTTGCTACACGCAGGGTGACTACATTAAGACGCAGCTGGTTGTTTGCTTAGGTAAGATTGTTGCTACACCACTCTTGGTATGGGTATGGTGGCCACTCTTGACTAGCATTGGCATTCTCTAAACATTTAAACGTTTAGAAGCTTTATTGAGCTGGGAGGTTAATACCTTTAGCTTCCCAGTTCAATCTGTTAAAGTTCTAGTTGTCTAAAAGGAGGCAAAAATGGAAACACCAGAAGTTCCAAATACATATGATGCTTTAATGGAAACATTAAAATGGCGTCGTAGTATTCGCAAATTCACTGATGAACCAGTATCAGATGAAGAGCTTGTAAAAATCATTGATGCAGCACATTATGCGATGTCTGGTGCTAATTCTCAGCCTTGGGAATTCATTATCATTAAAGACAAAGAAACTATGCAAAAATTGCGTGCGGTTTATGAGCATGATGATTATCAGTTCACATATTGGCTGGAACAGCAGCGTGATCCTGAATACAGGCATCCATACTTCAATTATCCACCTGAAGAAATGGAAGAACAAATGAAGCGTGCAACTGGCTGGGCAGATGCTCCTGCTATGATTGCAATTGTTTATGATCCACGTAAGCAATTTGGCTCTGTATTGTCAGCTCGTGCAAACCTTGCTGATGGTTCAGTTAGTGTTCTCTCATGCACTATGGGCCATGTTTCTATGTTGACTCAGCTTGCTGCTGCGTCTTTAGGGTTAAGCTCAGCTCGTATTGATACAAACTCACAAGAAGGATATCGTGAAGTTCTTAATCTTCCTGAGCCTGTACGTTTGTATACAATGGTTCCTGTTGGACATCGTGCATATCAGCCAGGCCCTCCACGCCGCCTTCCAACGGAAGATCTTATTCATTATGAAAAGTATGATACAGACCGTTTGATGACTGGCGCTAAGTTCCTTGAACACTTGAAGAAGATTCGTGGTGCTTCAAGAGGCAGTTATGGCGGAGGAAAGCCAAAGGAATAAGCTTTCTAAAGTATGTGCTTTGCAAGTCTTGCGTTGTGAATACAGCGCTAATAATATCCCTCGTTTGGCAAAAGCTGAACGGGGGATATGTTTTATTCGGCAATACTTTCTTGTTCTTGTTTATTCTTTAGAAGCTCTTTGCCAAGTGCTTGCATGTCAACATGCTCTTGTTCAATTAAATCCATAATTTCTTGGCGTGAATGAACGCCACATTTGCGATATATGTGTGTGACATGCGAATCAACTGTATGGGAAGAAATATACAAACGCTCTTCGATGAGCTTATTTGAACGGCCTTTTGAGAGTAATAAAAATACATCAAATTCACGCTGCGTAAGATTATAACGTTGGGCAATAAGCTGAGCTTTATATTGAAAAACTTCTTCAGCTTTTGGTATTACTGCAGCAGGATTGTCTTCTGCGTCGGCTTCTGGTTGAATTTCATTGCTATTGTTTGAACTGCTGGAAAACAATTCGCTTTCTTTTAAAACTATTGTTGTGACGATGACCAAAATAACAACTCCGCCAAGGCAAAGTTGTGTAAATAAGTCTTTGTCTTTGAATAGGTCATTTATCGCAAGATAATATCCAATGGCAGAACCAAGCAGCATTGCTGCAAAATATGCAAGGCGCCCATGGATTAAAACACGTGTTGTGGGTGTTTGGTTTTGGAATGCAGAATCAGACATAATGACCCAACAAATAATATCAAAAAGCTGAAAACTTAAAGTTCCAATAAAGCCTGCTACGCTAATTGAAACATTTCTGACAAAAGGAAATACAACTAATGTAACAACGAGTAAAGGCAATATAATCATATATAGTTTTCTTAAATTTTCAATTCGTGAAGAAAACCAAGTGATAGCAATAATAACAACGCCAGCAAGAAGTGAAGGAAGAAGCATGAAATTGCCGCTTGATTCCAAGCCAATGCCACTTCTTGTTGTAAGAGGATTAATTAGTGCAGCGTAAATTAAAGTATAAAAGAATATGCCAGAAAGCAGCCTTATAACCGGTTTTGGCATTTTTGATTTTTTTTGAAACATTGCAGATTGTTTTTTTATGCGATCTTTATAGCAAACATATTTGCGCGCTTGGGAAGACAAACAAAGAGAACCCGCTGGCAAAAGTGCTGTTATTATAGTTGTTGCCATAGATGGCAAATAACACAAAATATATACGATGCATACGCCTAAAATAATAGAGCCTGAAAGGTAGAGACATAATTCTTGCGGATTGATAACACTGAATATTCTTAACCAGAGAAATGTGCATATTGCAGCAGTGATTCCGCACATTACCCAACCAACACTTGCGAATGCAATGAATAATGTTTCAGCAAAAAGTTTTGAAGCAAATAAAAATCCAACGCCTGCTAGACCAGAAACTGCTCCAATATAAAGCAATATGCGCCCTGGAATTCCGCGGCCATCTGTGAATTTTAAGGCTCTATCAAAAATTAACAAAGCGATAAGCTGAACAAGCATTGCAACTAGGCGTGATATGTTTGTAAATATAAGGCCATCGGTGCTAACAAGAGGAAATACAATTGCTGTTGAAAGACACATCCATTGCCATGCAAGAAAAAGCCCAAATCCAAAAAGACTGAATGATATTGTCCAGCGTCCGTCTTCACTCAAGAATGGTATGCTTGCAACCTTAAATGACAGATTAGACATAGCACTTCCCCTCTTTAAAATACATGACATACAATTTCATGTTGATTAAGTATATATATATATATGAATTTGCAAAAATGAATATTGCAATGTCTTATTTATTGACCCCCCCATTTTAAACACAAGTGAAAAGATAACAAAAGAATAATTAAAAGTAAATACTTCTTGCCTGACTATAAAATAGCAAAATTGCAGGTCAAAGCATTAAAGATTTTCGATAGAGGATAATTCAGGTGAAACACCTGACTGAAAAAAATGCCAAAAATCACTAGGTCTAAGTGACGCAAAATAGCTTAAAGCTTCATAAGATTTGTGGCGGAGGAGCAAATTGTTTTTCTGCGCAGCATCAACTACTTATTTGTTTTGGTGTATAGGCCCATGCAAAGAAGAACTTAGCAAATCTTATGTAGAGAGATAGAGAAATTGTAAAAAATGGAGAGGAGCGAAAAATGTCTGATGAAATGCCTGGAATGCCACCTCTAACAAAGAAGGAAGAAATCATTCAGGTTCCACATGAGCACAAAGAATATCAGTGGGAAGAGGATGGTTATATTGTAACTCGTGGCAGCGCATGGTCTGGCCCTGGTTGTCATGATGGTTGCGGCGTTTTAATGTATGTTGACAAAGAAAGTGGAAAGCTAGTTAAGGTAGAGGGCGACCCTGAAAATCCTTACAACCAAGGACGTTTGTGCGTTCGTTGTTTGGATGTTCCTGAAGTTGTTAACAGCCCACTTCGTATTTTGCACCCAATGAAGCGCGCTCGTGATCAGCGCGGAAACCCAGATGCATGGGAAGAGATCTCTTGGGAAGAAGCTTATGACATTGTTGTTACAAAGCTCAACCAGATTAAAGAAAAATTTGGTCCAGAAACTGTATGCTTCTATCAAGGTACTGGTCGTGACATCAGTGCTTACTTAACACGTATCTGCTATGCATATGGCAGCTCAAACTATTGCTATGCTTTGGATGGCCAGTCTTGCTGGATTCCACGTATGGCAGCTGGCTTTGCTACTGCTGGTGGCTTCTATGTTATGGACTGCTCACAGCAATTCCCAGATAGATATGAAAATCCAAACTGGCGTCCACCACAAACAATTATCTTGTGGGGCAACAACCCAGTTGTTTCAAACTCAGACGGTTTTTATGGTCACTGGTTAACAGATTGCTTGAAGCGCGGCTCAAAGATGATTGTTATTGATCCACGTGTTACATGGCTTGCTACAAAGGCTGAAATTTATATGCAAATTCGCCCTGGTACAGATGCAGCTATGGCTCTTGGTTTCTTAAACATCATTATTAATGAAGATCTTTATGACCATGACTTCGTTGAAAAATGGTGCTATGGTTTTGAACAGCTTCGTGAACGCGTTCAGGAATATCCAATTTCTGAAGTTTCAAAGATTACATGTGTTCCTGAAGAAAAGATTTATGCAGCAGCTAGAATGTTTGCTACTCAAGGCCCTGGTGCAATCCAGATGGGTCTTGCAGTTGATATGACTCGTGTTGCTATTCCTTGCGCACATGCTATTTCAGCTGTATATCAAATTTGTGGTTATGTTGACATTCCTGGCGGCATGACTCCTGTTGTTACATTCTTGTTGCCAAACCAGTCTTCTGGTAATGAATGGGTTACAGAAGAAGCTGCAGCAGCTCGACTCGGCAAGGATAAATATCCTTTGCTTACATATGGTGTTCAGCTTGCTTCTACAGAAGAAGTTCTTCTTGCAATTGAAACTGGCGAACCTTACATGCCGCGTTGTGCTTGGTTTATGCAGACAAACATTCTTGCTTGCACATCTGCAGAACCTCGCCGCGTTAAGAAGGCATATGAAAAACTTGACTTCATTTTGGCAAATGAATTATTCATGACACCTTCTGTTCAAGCTTTGTGTGACCTTGTTTTGCCTGCTCAAACATACCCAGAACGTAATGGTATTGTTGCTGGTTGCGGTATGCAGCGTGCAGAAGCAATTAACAAGTGCCCAATCAAGATTGGCGATACAAAGTCTGACCCTGAAATTATTCTGGAAATTGGTCGTCAGCTTAATCCAGCTGCATTCCCATGGGAAACAGTTGAAGAAATGTTTGGCGCTATGTGCGTTGAAGGCACACGTGACTTAACATTCGAAGACCTCCGTGAAGTTTCACCTGGCTTCCTGCCATTTGAATATAAGAAATATGAAAAGGGCATGATGCGTCCAGATGGTCAGCCTGGCTTCATGACAACAACTGGCCGTTTGGAATTATATTCACACTTCTTCCAGGATTTGTGCAAGATTGACCCAATGCCATATTATGAAGAGCCAGTCCCAAGCCCAATCTCAACACCTGAGCTTGCAGAAAAGTATCCTTTGATTCTTACAACTGGCGCTAGAACATGGTCTATGTTCCACTCTGAACATCGCCAGATTCCACGCTTGCGTGCTCTTCGTCCAGATCCATTGATTGAAATCAATCCAAAGACTGCAGAAAAATTTGGTGTTCGCGAAGGCGACTGGGTATGGGTTGAAAATCATGTAGGTCGTGCACAGCGCAAGGTCTCAGTCACACCAATTATTGGCGAAGGTGTTGTAAATACAGATCATGGCTGGTGGCGTCCAGAAGCAGATCCAAATAATTTGTATAACACAGATGAACTTAACATCAACAACTTGATTGTTCATAATCCTGGCGATTCAGGTTTTGGCGCTAACTACAAAGCTATGGTCTGCACAATTTATAAGATGAAGGAGGATGAACAACATGCCTAAGGGAATTCTTGTTGATTATGAATGGTGCTCTGGGTGCCATGCATGTGAAATGGCTTGCCAAGTTGAGCATGAACTTCCTCATGAACAATACGGCGTAAAGCTTGCTGATGTTGGACCTTACAACATCGAAGGTGACAATTGGGTATGGATTCATATGCCAATCTTCACTGACCAATGTGACTTATGCGAAAAGCGTGTTGCAAAGGGCAAATTACCAAGCTGCGTTCAGCATTGCCAAGCAGCAATTATGAAATATGGCGACCTTGACGAATTGGGCGAAGCTTTAGCTTCTAAACCAAAACAGATTCTGTTTAGTTTGGGAAAATAATTATTAAAGAACAGTCAAAAAGTTCTTGAAATTAGTTTAGTTGTCCCCGGGGTGCCACGCATGACTTTTTGCATGACACCTTTGGGGGCTAGCTATATAAGGAAAAAGTTAAACGACAAGGAGGTTAAAGAAGTGAGCATTATTGATTTACGTGGTCTTATCGAAGAACTTGAAAAAAATAAGCAAGTTGTTCGCATTAAGGACGAAGTTCTTCCAGAACCAGACGTAACAAAATTCGTCAAGGCTGCTCTTGACGATGCTGAAACAGGCCCTGCTCTTATCTTTGAAAACATCAAAGGCTACAAAGGACAGAAGCTTGTTTTTAACACATTGGCAAGTTGGAAGAATTGGGCAACAGCTTTTAATGTGGATCAAAATACTTCTGTTTATGACAAGTACAAGATTATGGTAGATCGTTGGCCAGAGTGCGCTAAGGGGGAAGTTGAATTTGTAGACCCTTCTGAAGCTCCTTGCCAAGAATGTGTTATTGAAGGCGACGACATTAACATGTATGACTTGCCAATGTTCCGTTCAAACACTGGTGACGGCGGTTTCTTCATTGGTAAGCCAGCAATTGTTACTGTTGACCCAGATGAACCAGATAATCTTGATTTAACAAATATCGGTATGTATCGAATCCAAATTATGGAAAAAGATACAACTGGTCTTCAAATTATGTTCGACCATGATGGTGCTAATCACCTGCGCAAATGGGAAGCACGTGGTGAAAATATGCCTATCGCTTTTTGCGTTGGTGCACCGCCGGCTGTTTCTTCACTTGCATGTATTCCATTAGATTACAACCAGTCAGAATTTAATTATGCCGCTGGTTTGCAGGGTGAAACTCTTAAATTGACTAAAGCTTCAAACGGAATTCCTGTTCCTGCATATGCAGAATATGTATTTGAAGGTGAAGTTTTGTGCGGCGTTCGCGAGCCTGAAGGTCCATATGGTGAATTCCCAGGAACATATTCAGGTGTTCGTAATCAGTGCATCATTAAGATTAAGCGCATTACACACCGCAAAGATCCACTTTTTGAAGGAATGTATCTTGGCGATTGCCATTGTGAAGGAAATTGCATGTCAAATCTTATTACTTGCATTTCTAACACAGAAGCTATTCGTGAGCGCACTCCAGAAGTTGTTGCTGTTAATGC
>CAVDAL010000088.1:0-5737 GCA_963606965.1 Acutalibacteraceae bacterium | reverse complement strand
GCTTTTACGTAGTGTTGTTACAAGTGGCACAGGCAAGTCTGCAGCGATAGACGGATACAAAGTTGTTGGCAAAACTGGTACAGCTGAAGTTGCAGATGAAACTGGCTCATATGCGAAGGATCAATATAATGTTTCTTTTGCTGGCTGGCTTGAAGGCTCTTCTAGTGATCTTATATGCCTAGTGACTGTCCAAAAGCCCGGGAATGGTGCTGACGGTGCTGCTGCTTGTGGACCTGTTTTTGCGGATATTATGTCATTTGCAATCGACCGATATCAAATTAATCCCTAATATTTATACGAACAAAAAATAGACAAACAAGGAAGCTAAATGCAAAAAATTACTAAAAGTGTTAAAGATATTTTTTCAGGGCAAGATTTTGAAGCATTAAATAATGCAGATTCTAATTTAAAAATTAGCGATATTGCTTATTCATCGCGCAGTGTTGAAAGCGGTACGCTTTTCTTTTGTGTTCCTGGAACAAGTGTTGATGGGCATAAGTTTGCACAAGATGCAGTTGATAGAGGAGCAGCAGCTTTAGTTGTTGAACGCGAGCTTGATATAGACATTCCGCAATTTAAGGTTAAAGATGCACGTCGCTCGCTTGCTTTATGTTCTGCCAAATTTTTTGGCATGCCATCACATGGCATGGATATTGTTGGAATAACAGGTACAAATGGCAAAACAACAACAACTTTTCTTGTTGAACATATAATTCAAAACCAGAAGAAAAAGGCTGGGCTTATCGGTACTGTTGAATGCAGATATGGCGATGTTCATGTTCCTTCTGCTCATACAACGCCAGAGTCAAGAGATTTGCAAGAGCTTTTTGCAGAAATGAAGGACGCTAATGTTGACGCTGTAGCAATGGAAGTTTCAAGTCATGCAATTTCGTTGGGAAGAATTGTTGGAACAAAATTTAAAGTTGCAGCATTTACAAACTTGACTCAAGATCATCTTGATTATCACAAAAATATGGAAGATTATTTCAAAGCAAAAAGGGCGCTTTTTACAGATTATGATGTTGAAAAGCGTGTTGTTTGCATTGATGGTGAATATGGCAAGCGCTTATATGATGAATGCAAACAAGCGCATGAAGAAACAACATTGTCTGTAAGCACGAGTGGGGAGGCAGACATCTATGTTAAAGATGTCCAATATGCTCCGCATTCCACAAATCTTACATTTTGCTATTGTGGCGAAGAGGTCAATTTCACTTTACCGCTTGTTGGGCGTTTTAATGTCGAGAATGCTTTAGTGGCATGCGGTATTGCTATCTCTCTTGGAATTTCTTTGAACTGCGCCTGCGCTGCTTTAGCAAGTTCTCCGCAGGTGCCGGGCCGTCTTGAATCTGTAATAGGTGCAAATGGGCGCAAGCCTGGTTTTGGAGTTTTGGTTGATTATGCTCATACGCCTGACTCTGTTGCTAAGGCGATTTCTGCTTTGAAGGCTGTCACAGATAAGCGAGTTATTTGTGTTTTTGGCTGCGGTGGCGACCGCGATTCAAGTAAGCGTCCAAAGATGGGCAAAGCTGCCCTTTCAGCTGATATTGCGATTGTTACAAGCGATAATCCGCGCACAGAAGATCCTTTGGCGATAATCGACCAAATTGTTGCTGGCATGGATGATAAAGAGCGCTATTTTGTTTATCCTGATAGACGCGAAGCAATTAGTTATGCATTGCAAATTGCAAAGTCAGGCGATGCAGTTTTGATTGCTGGCAAGGGTCATGAAGATTATCAAATAATTGGCACAACAAAGCATGACTTTGATGACAGGCTTGTTGCTGCTGAAGAAATTGAGGCATTATGATTACTGTTTCTGTTAAACAATTACATAGAGTTGTTGGCGGCAGAATTCATGCAGATGAAGATGCTAAAAAGCGCGAAGTTCAAGGTTTGACTTGGGATTCTAGGGAAGTTAAACCCGGAAATATTTTTCTTGCATTGCAGGGCGAAAGAGTAGACGGCAATGACTTTATCCCACAAGCTGTTTATGCAGGTGCTGGTGCGGTAATTTGTGCAAAAGAACCAGATGATGCTGTTCTTGCTTTAGCAGATGAATTTGTTTGCCCAATCATCTGGGTTAGTGACACCCAGCGCTCATTGAATAATTTGGCAAAATATTGGCGCTCATGTTTGCATGCAATCGTTATTGGCGTTACTGGTTCAACGGGCAAGACTTCTACAAAAAATTATTTAGCTTCTGTTTTGTCGCAGCGTTTTAAAGTTTGTGCAACAGCAGGAAATCATAATAATGAACTTGGCGTTCCTGCAACAATTCTTGAAGCAGATAAAGACTGTGAAGTCTTGGTTGTGGAAATGGGGATGCGCGGTCTTTTGCAAATACAAAAGCTATGTCGCTTTGTTCAGCCAACTTTGGGCGTTGTAACAAATGTTGGTGTGAGCCACATGGAGCTTTTGGGTTCGCGTGAAAATATAGCACGTGCAAAATCTGAACTTATCGCAGCTTTGCCTCCAGCTGGTGTTGCTTTTGTTAATGCGGATAATGATATGACAGATTCTTTGTTGGAACATGCAAATGTTTCAAGCAAAAGTATTGAAGTTAAACGCTATGGAACATGTGAAGATGCTGATGTTAGAGCTGTAAACATTGCGGCAAATGAAGATGCTTGCATGGGCTTTGACTTGCAATTAAAGGATGCATCTGTGCATGTCCAGCTTTCACAACCAGGCAAGCATAATGTTGAAAATGCGCTGGCTGCAGCTGCTGTTGCTCAATATTTAGGTGTTGACGCTGACAAAATTGCAATTGGTTTGAATGAATTGAAACCTTCAAATATGCGCATGGAAACTTATGATGCTCCGGCCGGCTTTAAGCTGATAAATGATGCATATAATGCAAACCCTGATTCAATGAAGGCATCTTTGGACGTTTTGAAAAATTTAAAATGTGAAGGTAAGCGCTATGCTGTCTTAGGTGACATGGGTGAACTTGGAAAAGATGAGAAAGATATGCATAAACAGGTTGGCGAGGTGGCTGCCGCTTCTAGCCTTGATGGCCTTATTTGTGTAGGCACTCTTGCTCGAGATATAGCAGATGGTGCTAAGAATGCTAATATGTCTGCTGCTTTGATTAAGACTTTTGATACGGTCGAGCAAGCTACAATTTATTTGAAAGATGCACTGCAAAAAGATGATATTGTTTTGCTTAAAGCATCGCGCTTCATGGGACTTGAAGCTATAGCGAAAGAGCTGTTGAAATAATGATTAGTTTTTTTACTGAATATCCAACATATCAAGTTTTTTTGGCATTGGTGATATCACTAGTGCTTTGCATGATTGTTATGCCTTTTTGGATTCGACTTTTGAAGGTGCGGCAGATTGGTCAGCAAATTCGTGCAGACGGCCCGCAGGCACATTTGAAAAAGCAGGGCACTCCAACAATGGGCGGCATTGTCATTTTGATTGTGATGACAGTTTCAGTCTTTTTGGTCGGTAAGCCCAATGCATCATTGCTATTGTTGCTTGCTGCAACACTTTTGACTGGTGTTCTTGGATTTATTGATGATGCTTCAAAAGTTATAAAAGAGCGTTCTTTAGGCTTGCTTCCTTGGCAAAAGATGCTTGGCCTTATTATTATTTCCGTAGGCTTTACATTAATTGCTGTTAACTGCATTGGAATTTCTCCTGCTGTAACAATCCCTTTTGCAAATATAGATATTGACTTAGGCATTCTTACAACAGTCATTCCAGTATGCGGCGGAATATCAATTCCTTGGATTTATGTATTCTTTGTTTTCTTGTTGATGGCTGGATTTTCAAATGCTGTTAACTTGACTGACGGCTTGGATGGCTTAGCTGGTGGAACAATAATGATTGCAATGGTTGCAATGTGTGCTATTGCATATATTTGCGACCAATTAAGCGTTGCAATTTTTGCTATTGCAGCTGCTGGCGCTTGCCTTGGTTTCTTGTGGTTTAATTGCTATCCTGCAAGCATTTTTATGGGCGACACTGGCTCGCTCGCTTTGGGTACAGCTTTTGCGGGCATTGCTGTTATAACAAAAACAGAACTTTTTAGCGTTATTATTGGCGGCTTGTTTGTGATCGAAGCTCTTTCAGTAATTATTCAAGTTTTACATTTTAAACGCACTCATAAACGCGTATTTTTGATGGCTCCTCTTCATCATCATTATGAGAAAAAAGGTTGGTCTGAAACAAAAGTTGTTATCCGTTTTTGCATAGTGACAGGAATGTTTGCTGCTATAGGTTTTTGTTTATTCTTTTCATCGGTGTTGAGTTAAATGACAAAAAATATATTAGTTTTAGGTTTAGGAAAAAGTGGCATTGCTGTTGCACGCCATGTTCTTTGTAACAAAGACAATTTAACAATTTATGCAGGCGCTTCATCAGATAAAACAAAAGCAGTTGCAAAAGAATTTTTGGATTCTGGCGTTGAAGTTGTTTTTGATTGTGAACAAGTGCAAGGTCATTATGATTTATGCGTTGTATGTCCAGGAATTCCTCAGACAAGTGAATTTTATAAGAGCGCACAAGCTGCAAGTGACGAGCTTATAAGTGAGCCTGAATTTGCTTTTCGCTTGTCTCCGCAAGATTGGATTGCTGTTACAGGCACAAATGGGAAGACAACATGCACATCATGTATTGCACATGTTTTTAATGAGTGCGGCAAAAATGCATATGCATGCGGAAATATTGGCGAAACTACAACAGAATCTGTTGAGCGCCGTCGCGAAGACGAAACTTTAGTTGCAGAAATGTCTTCTTATCAGCTTGCATCTAGCATTTCTTTTTCACCACGCACAGCTTGCTTGCTAAATATCACACCGGATCATCTTTCTTGGCATGGATCATTGCTTGCATATGCACAAGCAAAATTCAAAATCTTCCAAAATTTGTATAAAGGGCAAAGCGCCATAATTTGTGAAGGAATAGATGGCATTGAACCAGTTGCAAGTGAGCTTATTGCACGTGGTGTGCGAGTTGTATGGGTTGGCTCAAAACGCTCTTGTGATTGTGCTTATGAACAAGACAACAAATTAATTGTTGAAATTGATGGCATAAAGCATACTTTATGCACTATTCAAGATTTGCAAATTAAAGGCAAGCATAATGTTTTGAATGCTTTGGTAGTTGCATCTGTTGCAATTGATTATGGCTTTGATGATATGTCAGTTGCTACTGCTCTGTGTTCATTTGAACCACTTGAACACAGAATTGAACCTGTTGCAACAATAGATGGCATTGCATTTTTCAATGATTCAAAAGCAACAAATGTCGATGCAAGTTTGCAAGCTTTGACTGCATTCCCTGGTCAAGGTATTCACCTTCTTTTGGGGGGAACAGATAAAGGCACTTCATTAGACGAGCTGGTAGAAGCATGTAAAGATACATGTGTCGATATTATTTGTTATGGCGATGCAGGGCAAAGATTTTATGATGCTTTTGAATCAAGCTCTTTGCCTCGAGTTTTGTGCAAAAATATGCGCGAAGCTTTTGATTATGCATGCGAACATGCAAAAAGTGGGGAAGTTGTTTTGCTTTCACCTTCATGCGCTTCATTCGATGAATTTGATTCTTTTATTCACCGCGGCAAAGTTTTTAAAAGCTGGGTCTTTGAAAAAGCAGAAAGACAATAAAAGATGGCAACGGAGGCAAAAGAAAAAAATGTACCGCTTCTTATGCGGGCGCCAAAGTCTGTCATGCTTCCAAGAATTGGATTAATTGTATCTGTTGTTTTGCTATGCATTGTTGG
>CAVDAL010000087.1:0-4753 GCA_963606965.1 Acutalibacteraceae bacterium | reverse complement strand
CTTGGATATTCGCGTGCGCGCATTACCAGCAAATATATAATTTATGCAGCACTTGCAGGTGTTGCAGGCAGCATTGTTGGCATTTTGGCTTTGGGTAAGATTTTGCCATTCGTTATTCACAAGGCATATTCGATTATTTATTTTGTCCCGCTGGGGAGCTTACCGATCGATTTGAAAATATCTTTTGCGGCTGCTGGCCTTGGCGTTGGGGTGACGTTGCTTGCAACAGTTGCAGCTGCATATGCTGCTTTGCGCGAACGACCAGCGACTTTGATGTTGCCAAAAACTCCAAAAGCTGGCAAGCGCATTTTGCTTGAGCGAATCAAGCCGCTGTGGCGCAAGCTTTCATTTTCAAATAAAGTCACATGTCGTAATATGTTCAGATATAAAAAGCGCTTATTCATGACAATTATTGGCATTGCGGGTTGCACTGCGCTTTTGCTTACAGGTCTTGGATTAAATGATTCAATAAATGATATTATCGACAATCAATTTGGTCCTATTTTAAAATACAATGTCACGGTTTCTACAGACGATGACATTTCAAAAGATGACAAAGCCGAGCTTGAAAATTTGCTTAACAACAAAAAATTTGTGCAAGGATATACATGGGCTGCAAGCGAGTCTATGTTGGTTTCTCCGCAGGATTCTTCTGATGTTTCTGTTGAAGTGATTGTTCCAAAAAATGAAGATGAAATGAAGAATTTTATTCATCTGCAAACGCGCAAAAGTAAAGAAGAAATTTCATTAGATAGTAGCGGAATTGTTATTGTTGAAAAGCTTGCAAATGTGTTAAACGTGCAGGTAGGCGATACAATAAGACTTTATGAGCAAGATGATACAGGCAACATAACAAATACTTATTATGATTTTAAAATATCTGGAATTTGCGAAAATTATGTAAGCAACTATGTTTATATGAGCAAAGCTGTATACAAGAGTGCTTTTGGGGAAAAGCCGGCATATACAAAAGCTTATGCAAGCATGAGCGAAGATGAAAATATACGTGCTGAATTTAGTAACGAGGCGCGCGCGATTGACGATGTTAAAACAGTGCACTTCAATGATGAAACGATAGATGCATACCGGTCGATGTTGAAAAGCGTAGGCATGGTTGTAGCTGTTCTTGTTGTTGCGGCAGCGTTGCTGGCTTTCATCGTTTTGTATAACTTGACCAATATAAATATTACAGAGCGAAAGCGCGAAATTGCGACATTAAAAGTTTTGGGCTTTTTGCCTGGTGAAGTTAATGGATATATTTATAGAGAGATTGCTATTTTGAGCATTATCGGCGCTTTGATAGGACTTGTACTTGGCGTGTTTTTGGAAAGCTTTGTTGTTGTGACAACAGAGGTTGATCAAGTCATGTTTGGCAGACTGATTCACTTCCCAAGTTTTGTAATTTCATTTGCGCTTACGTTAATTTTCACAGGCTTCGTTTTGTTTGTGATGAGGCACAAGCTTTCTGCTGTTGATATGGTTGAAAGCTTGAAATCTGTTGAATAAGTTTGCGCAGGCGAGGTTGGTTTCGTTGGTATCGCTGTTGCCGCTGCCGTGCTAGATTGAATAGCTATCTATTTCAAGCTCATATGACTTGTTAACAATGTCTTGCAAGGTGACACTGCCAAGGTATTCCTTGATAATTTTGTGGAGCTTTCTCCAAACAAAAACTTCATAATGAGTTTGCCCATCTGTGACTTCGCCTGAAAGTTCATCCATATATTCGACAGGAGTCAGCGTGCCTTCTGTCGCCATTAAAATGTCAAGCATAGTTATGTCTTTTGCGTTGCGCGCAAGCTTGTATCCGCCACTTGCCCCGCGCACAGAGCGTACCAGTTTTGCAGTGGCTAAAGTAAAGCCAATTTGTTCTAAATATTTTTTTGAAATTCCAGTCTCTTTACAAACTTCTTTTAGTGCAATTGGGTCTTCGTTCTCATGTCGCGCAAGATAAATCATTAGCTGGACAGCATATGTGCCTTTTGTTGATATTCTCATTTTAGCCTCAGTTTTTTGCTTTTGCTTGAGTTGTTTATTTTTTGCTAAGCAGTTTAAAGCGCGCCATCTGCTTAAATTTTTTTATAGCAGATGACGCGCGCTTTCCTTTGTTGCGCTTGCCTCTTATTCAAAATTAAACATTGCTGTTGAAAGATAGCGTTCACCAGTGTCTGGCAAAATTGCAACAATTATTTTGCCTTCATTTTCTGGACGCTGGGCAAGCTTTGTAGCTGCTGCAACTGCTGCGCCAGAAGAAATGCCGACCAACAATCCATCTTTGCCAGCAAGCTCACGGCCAGCTTCAAAAGATTCTTCATCTGTGATAGGCATAACTTCATCATAAATTTCTGTATTTAAAGTTTCTGGAACAAAGCCTGCACCAATGCCTTGGATTTTGTGAGAGCCTGCATGGCCTTCAGAAAGAACAGGGGAGCCTGCTGGTTCAACAGCAACTACTTGAATGTCGGGGTTCTGTTTCTTCAAATATGCGCCAACACCAGAAACTGTACCGCCTGTGCCGACGCCTGCAACAAAGATGTCAACTTTGCCGTCAGTATCTTCCCAAATTTCTGGTCCTGTTGTTGCTTCATGAATTGCAGGATTAGCTGGGTTTGTGAACTGACTTGGAATGAATGAATTTGGAATTTCTTTGGCAAGCTCATTTGCTTTTGCAATTGCGCCGCTCATACCCTTGCTGCCATCTGTCAAAACAAGCTCTGCGCCATATGCCTTCATAAGGTTACGACGTTCAACAGACATTGTTTCTGGCATTGTGATAATGATGCGGTTACCGCGAGCAGCTGCAATTGCAGCAAGACCAATGCCAGTATTGCCGGAAGTTGGCTCAATAAAAACTGTGTCAGCATTGATTTTTCCATCTTTTTCAGCCTGTTCAATCATTGCTTTTGCAATGCGGTCTTTGATCGAACCAGCTGGGTTGAAATATTCGACCTTGCCATAAATCTTTGCCTTTAAGTCATGATTCTTTTCATAATTTGTTAGTTCCACAAGAGGAGTAGAGCCAATTAATTCTGAAACATTTGCATGTACATTCATTTGTTTGCCTTTCGCTTTTTTGCTTGCACATTTGCACTATGCACAAGCTTATTTTTTCGTTGCCGAGTCGTGCAATGTCTAAATCCTACTAAGTCTCTAGGTTTTGTCAAGTATTATTCTGAAAAAAGTTTCTAAAAAATGCTTGAGCGGTTTGTTATTATTTGCATTGATTGTGCAATGCAGGCTTGTTAAAGTTTCTGCTTGTATTCACTGGAGGGTAGCTGGCCGTCAGTCAGCAATTGCTGGAAAAGGTGTCGGGTGCGCTCGGTTAAATATGGCCGAGCGTTTTTGCATTTTGGCAAGCATTGAGGAGAAATTATATGTCTGGATCTTGGCTTCAAAAACCGCAGCCTCGTTTGCGGCAGGGTGGTTTGCTTTTTTTGATTGCTGCAGCAGCTTGTATAATGCCTTTGTCTTTTGATATGTATACGCCAGCCATTCCACATATGGCGCAAAATCTTGGCACAACAAAAAGCCTTATCAATTTAACAATGGTTGGCTACTTATTCTTCTATTCAATTGGCTTGCTTGTTTCAGGCCCGTTTTCAGATAGAACTGGTCGCAAGCCTGTTATATTGATTGGCTTTGGCATGAATGCGGTAGGAGCTTTTCTTTGTGCTCTTTCCACACAAGTATGGTTTTTGATTGGCGCGCGCATTATTCAAGCCTTAGGCGCAGGCACCGCAAATGCAATAGCAACAAGTATAATTAAGGATGCGTTCAAGGAAGAAAAGCGCCAAAATGCAATATCTTTCACTCAGCTGATGTTGCTTATAGGTCCTGTTATTGCTCCAGTTATTGGAGCTTTTATTGTGTCTATTTCAACTTGGCGCGTTACATTTGTTTTTCTTGGTGTGCTTGGTCTAATCTGTTTTATTGTTGCTTTATTACTTGAAGAAACTCTTGATAAACAAGATAGAGTCTCTGGAAAAGAAATAAGCATTATTGGTCAGTTTGCTGATGTGCTAAAGCGTCCAGGCTTTGCTTGGTTTTTGATAATTTTTATTATGTTTGACTTTGGCTTTATGGCATATATTGCTATTGCTTCATATGTTTATGTTTCTTATTTTGAATTAAGTGAAATGTCATATGGCTTATTTTTTGGAATTACAGCTTTGTTTTCAATGCTCGGTCCTTTTGCATGGCAATTTGCTTCGCGATGGATTAATGCAAGAAAATTCATGAGCATTCTTATGATTATTGCATTATTGGCAGGAATTGCAATGTTTGCTGTTGGTCACACAAATGCAATTTTATTCTGCATTCCAATGCTCATATATGTTGTTATGGAATCTTCAAGCAGACCTTTGGCTGTAAATACTATGCTATCGCAGCATGAAGGAGATACTGGATCAACTTCATCTGTAATTAATTTTATGTATACATTTGCTGGCTGTCTTGGAATGATTATTGTTCATTTGCCATTCCCTGACTTTATTACAGCGATAGCTTCAGTTTTGGTTGGGTGCATGCTTGTATCTATTGTCTTGTGGATAGCCCTGCTGCGTTCAGATGTCAAAATTAAGGGAATTTCGAAGGAATAAGGGGCTCGAGATGGTTTGCGGGTTGGGTTTGGATTAGTCTAACCCGTGATATTTCTTGTCTGTTGCATCATTGACTTGAATGTGAGTATGGTTACCGTTGTCACCTTTTGCTGTGTAGCTTTTTAGCTGCATTGAATTGCCGATATATTTATAAACAT
>CAVDAL010000086.1:0-44129 GCA_963606965.1 Acutalibacteraceae bacterium | reverse complement strand
TCTGTATGGCAACAATGCCAACATTTGCGCCAGCGCTTTCTAAAGCGCAAAGTTTTTCATCCAATGCGCTAGCTTCAACAATACCTTTGCATGAAGGAGCTATCGTTGCTACTTTAATCCCCTTTTCTTTCAAAGCATTTGCCGCCCGCGTGACAGCAGGATGCTCAATTTCAGAAATCAAAACATGGGTCATCTTATGCGTGATTGCGCCTTCAAAAACAGTATTACATGATTCTGTAGCGCAAGATGTAAATATAATTTCAGATGGACGACGTGCTCCAAGTTCATAGCTAAGCTTGCGGCGAGCATCATCAAGCTGGCGCCTAGCTTCCTGGCCCATAGAATGCAGCGAATTTGCATTAGCCCATGACGAGTTTAAAATGTCATCTTTTAAGCGTTCATCAAATGGTGCTGTTGCAGCATAATCAAAATAGATTAATTCTTTATCTTTAGAACTTGCAGGCATCGCGAATCTCTTTCATCGCTAAGCTTCTGTCCGCTTTTCCAAAAACGGCATTGCCAGCAACAAGATATGAAGCACCAGCCTTCACGCAAGCAGGTGCAGTCTTTGCATTTATTCCGCCATCAACTTCAATAATTGGATTTATTTCAAACTCTTCACACTTAGCTTTTATTGCAGCAATTTTTTCAACTGAACTTTCAATAAATGACTGCCCGCCAAAACCAGGATGAACGCTCATTACTAAGACAAGATCAACAAGAGGCAAAATGTCAAAAATAGCTTCTGCTTCAGTTTCAGGATTAAGAGAAATTCCAACTTTTGCACCAGCTTTATGTGCCATTTCAGTTATGTCAATTGGCTTGTTGGCAGCTTCAATATGAAATGTCAAATAATCTGCCCCTGCATCCAAATACCACTTTGCTTGTTCATCAGGGTTTGAAACCATAATATGAACATCCAAAGGAACGTCAGTGACTTTTTTCAAAGCTTTAACATGATTAGGGCCAATTGTTAAATTTGGAACAAAGTGCCCATCCATCACATCGACATGAATCCAGTCTGCGCCAGCTGCAGCAACTTCGCAGACTTCAGAACCTAAATTCATGAAGTCTGCGCTCAAAATTGAAGGAGAAATGTGAACTTCTGACATTCTTTCTTGCCTCAAATTCTATATCGCTTTTTAAAATTCCGCCTTGCTTGGACGGTCAAAAAGCTTCTTGATTACATCATCTGTTTTTGCATCTTCATACATGATGCTATAGACAGCTTCGCAAATTGGCATATCAATGCCCTTCTTACGAGCAAGCTCTGTAACAGTCTTGCATGCGATTGCACCTTCTGCAACCATCTTTGTCTTTTCTTCAAAATCTGCAAGAGTTTTGCCTTCAACAAGCATCTCGCCCAAAGTCCTATTTCTTGAATGAACAGAAGTGCATGTAACTATTATGTCGCCCATGCCAGTCAAGCCCATACATGTGCGCCAATCGCCACCAAGAGCTGTAACAAGGCGAGCAATTTCTGCAACGCCGCGTGTCATCAATGCAGCAGAAGCATTGTCGCCCATTTCAAGCTTGCAAAGCATGCCATTTGCAATTGCTAAAATATTTTTTGCAGATGAACAAAGTTCAACACCCATGACATCTGTAGATGTATAAACTCGCAAAGTTGGAGTCATAAAAACATCTTGGAAATATGTTGCGATTTTCTCATCTTCAGCAGCAACAACAGTGCAACCATACATATCACGTGCAATTTCTTCTGCATGATTAGGGCCTGTCAAAACAGCAACACGTGAAGAATTGCCAACAACGTCTGTTATAACTTCTGCCATTGTAAAGCCTGTATTTGCTTCAACACCTTTTGACAAAACAATAATTGGAGTGTCTTCTTCAACAAATTCTGCAAACTGTTTAACAGTAGAACGCATGAATGGAGATGGGCAAACAACAACAATGCATTCAGCTCCAGGAACAACTTTGTCAAAGTCATAAAATGCGCTAACATTTGGCAATTCAATATCTGTAAGATATGTTGGATTTTTATGATTGCTTGCAATGCCTTCAGGCACACCTTGGTCAAAAGACCACATTACAACTTCATTGCCAGCCTTCCCAAGATGGTGAGCAATAGCAGTTCCCATTGTTCCTGTTCCAATTACTGCGATCTTAGTCATTTTGCGTTCCCTTTCCTTTGTTTGTATTAAATGAAAACTTGGGCTCTTCCCCATTTTTGAGCCGCACAATATTTTTCCTGTGCGCAAAAATAATCAGAGCCATCGTCAAAATTGCCGTAATAGTGAATATTAAATCTCCAGAATAAAGAATTGCTACAACAATTGGATATGCAATAACAACACCAATTGAACCAACACTAATAATTCTAGAAATTACAACAATAATCAAAAATATGAATAGCAAAATCAATGCAACGATTGGAGAAATTCCAATTACAGTGCCTTCTGCAACAGAAATACCCTTGCCACCTTTGCCATGAAGCCAAGGCGAATAGCAATGTCCTAAAATTGCAGCAATAGATGCGACGCACAAAAGCAAGTTTGCTGGCCAAACAATATCAATTCCTGCCACACTTGAAACCAACAGCCTTGCAAACAAAACAGCTACAACGCCCTTTGCAGCGTCGCAAAAAAATGTTGCAACTCCAGCTTTCCAACCTGCTGCTCTGTTCACATTTGTTGCGCCAATTGAACCTGAGCCAACACTGCGTGGATCTTTATTGCCAAAAAGCTTGCCTAAAATCAAACCAAATGGAATGCTCCCAAGCAGAAAAGCGACAACAATTGTTGCTATAAGAGCTAAATAATAACTCATGAATTCTTCCTTTTAAATTTAATGCGAATAGGCGTACCTGTTAAATCAAAAGTGGAACGCAATCTATTTTCCAAATATCTGCGATATGAATCATCAATAATTTCTGGCACATTTGCAAAGAATGTAAAAATTGGAGGCTGCTGCCCTGTCTGTGTGACATAGCTTAGCTTCAAACGCTTTGTACCCTTTGTTACAGTATGACCAAAGTCGCGCAATTCCGCCAAGAAATGATTAAGCTTATTTGTTGGAATTTTTGTTGAATAACCTGCATAAACAGCATCAATTGCATCCCAAATTCTATGAACAGAACGTCCAGTTTTTGCGCTGATTGTTAAAAGCGGAGCCCAGCCAACATATCCAAGCCTGTCCCCAATATGTTCTTTAATTTCATCACGTTTGTCGGGGTCATCAATCAAGTCCCACTTATTCACAAGAACAACCATTGCACAGCCGCGCTCTTCTGCAAGGCGCGCAACGCGCTGATCTTGGTCTGTCAAACCCAAGGTTGCATCAATCATTAGCAATGCAACTTCAGCACGGTCAATTGCTCGCAACGCGCGAACAAATCCATAATATTCAACATCTTCATCAATCAAAGATTTCTTGCGAATGCCAGCAGTATCAACAATTCGATAATATTTGCCATCATGTTCAACAAGCGTATCGATTGCATCGCGTGTTGTACCAGCTAAGTCGCTAACAATAGACCTATCTTTACCAACAAGTCTGTTTGTCAAAGAAGACTTGCCAGCATTCGGCCTGCCAATAATTGCAACATTTATTGCGTCAATATCATCCGCTTCTTGCTCTTCAGGAAGATGTGAAACAATTTCATCAAGCAAATCGCCCGACCCATGACCATGAATAGCAGAAATTGGCCAAGGTTCACCAAGTCCTAAGCAATAAAAATCCCACAAAGCAGATTCATCTGATGGATTATCAAGCTTATTTACAGCCAAAATGACTGGAACTTTTGAACGCTTCAAAATTGAAGCAATGCGTTGATCTTCATCTGTTACATCACTTCTGCCATCAACAACAAAAACAATGCAATCAGATTCTTCACAAGCAATCAATGCTTGGTTTGTGATTGAATCTTGGAATCTATCACTATCTGTAATTGCAATGCCACCAGTGTCAATTAACATGAAGTCGACGCCATTCCATTCTGCTTCATGATATGACCTATCTCGCGTAACACCGCGCATTTCATGAACTATGGCATCTTCTGTCATTGTGATGCGATTTATAAGAGTTGATTTACCAACATTAGGGCGGCCAACTATAGCTACAATGGGAAGTGACATGACTCCTCTTTCAAAATTATCATAATCAAAAAATAAATTCGCCTACATTGTAGCCTAAGAAGTGCAACTTTTGCCCTGCCTGCACCCCACGCTACCAGCGCAAGAAACCTATAATCTTGCAACTGGTTTGAATTTAGAGTTTATCAATATAGCTTTTAACTTCACTTATGTGTGAATCAAGAGTACTTGCGCCAGCGCTGATTCCAACAGATGAATATTTGCTAAGGTCATAAGCCTTAAGTTCTTGTATGCTTTCAATATGAAATGTTGGGCATATTTGTTCACAAAGCTCTGCCAACCTGCGAGTATTCCCTGAATTATGCCCGCCAATAATAATCATTGCATCAACATTTTTTGCCAGCTCGCAAGCAGCCTGTTGCCTAGCGCTTGTAGCTTTACAAATTGTATTTTTGTAATTCAAATCTTCAACGCGCTGCTGCAATTCATTAATAATTTCTTCCACGCGCTTTTCACTTTGAGTCGTTTGAACAACAACACCAATTCTTTCAGGCAAGCTTTGCGGAATTTCTTCAATAGAAGTTATAACAGCAATTAAAGCATCAGGTGCTTGAGCACAAATTCCTTCAACTTCTGGATGATTCTTTTCGCCAATGATAATTAAAGAATAACCGCTCCGTGCAAGGTCGCGAGCTGCTTTTTGCGCAGCCAAAACATGCGGACAAGTTGCATCAATAACATGAAGTCCAAGTTCTTTTGCTTGTGCAATTTGTTGCGGCGTTGTGCCATGCGAACGTATAACCAAAGTGCCATTGCTATTTGCGTCAAGTTCATCAAGAGAACTTATCCCCTTTTTTGCCAAGCTTTCAACAACACGCGGGTTATGAATCAAAGGCCCTAATGTTTGCACAGGGTGCGGAGCGTCTTCTAAAGCTTTTAGCGACAAATCAAGCGCTCTGGTGACGCCATAACAAGAACCAGCACATTTTGCAACTTGATATTTCATCTATTTTGCGCCTGCATCTCTTAGTTCAAAAATCTTTTCCATCACATCATTTAAAACAGTTTGTGTGCGTTCGCTTTTTGGCAAATCAGCATAATCTTTCAAATCAATTGGGTCGCCATATGTAATTGTGATTTTTGGAAGCCTTGGCAACTTTTGCCCATAAGGCTTAATTTTTTCTGTGCCACTTATCCCAACAGGCATGATTTTGCACTTTGCCATCTGAGCAATCAAGATAAGGCCAGCATGCGGATTATATTCTTTATCAGGGCGATTCATGCGTGTGCCTTCAGGGAAGATTCCCAAACATTCACCACGCTTTAAACAAGCAACAGCGCGCTTAACAGCAATTCTATCTGCAGATTCAGGCGTGATTGGAATGCCACCAGCGCGAGCAAAAATGCCACCAACAACTGGAACAAAAAGAGTTGCTCGAGCAAGAAAGCGCAAAACTCGCGGATATGAAGCAACCCATAATATTGCAGGGTCAAAATATGAAACATGATTAGCTGCTAAAATTACAGGCTCTTCACCTTCGCGCGGCAGCTTTTCTTTACCAACAACTTTATATCTAAATAGCAGCTTCAAAACAGGACGCGCCAAGAATGCAACAAGATAAATAAACCATCCTGCAATGCGCTGCTTTTTATTTTCACGCGGAGCGTCAAAAAATTCTTCTTGCTTATGAATTATGCGCATTGCTTACCTCTTGCAATTTCTGCAATTTTTGCACAAACTTCTTCAATGCTCATATCTGTAGTGTCAAGCTCAATTGCATCTTGTGCTGCTTTTAATGGAGCAATTTCACGAGTTGAATCTGCTTCATCGCGCCTTATTATGTCAGCCAATATTTTTGCTTCATCACATTCGCCAAACCCGCGTTGTGCATTTTGAGCAGCGCGCCTTCTTGCACGTTCCTGCGCTGTAGCTGTTAAGAAAATTTTGACTTCTGCATTTGGGAAAACGACAGTGCCAATGTCGCGCCCTTCCATGACAATATCATTTGTTGAAGCAATCTTGCGCTGTTGTTGCACAAGAGCTTCACGCACCCCACTAACAGCAGAAACAGGACTAACAGCCTTATCAATTTGCGGCGTGCGAATTTCATTTGTAATATCATTGCCAGCAATTGAAACACCAGTTGCTATTGGGTTGCCTTCCTTATGCGAAAAAACAATTTCTTCTTCACGTGCACAAGCAGTTAAAGCTTCTTTATCATCTAAAGAAATTCCACGCTGCAGCGCAAGCCAAGCAATTGACCTATACATTGCACCAGTATCAAGATAATGAAAGCCCAATTCACGCGCCACAAGCTTTGCAACGCTTGACTTTCCAGAGCCTGCAGGCCCATCTATTGCAACAATCACAAATGTCTCCTTCGCATATAAATTATTTATTATTTGCATATATTTTTAAATCATTCGCAAGCAAATTTTATATCATTACGGAAAATTTAAAAGTCGTCCCGCAATGGCATAGCATTTTGCACGCGCAAGCTTTGAAATTATACGATAGAATACGGGCGGTTTTATTGCTTTTATGTAAGGAGCTTTTTTGAAGCGCATTTTAATCGGAATATGTGCATGTGTCTTAGCATTAAGCATTTGTGCTTGCACTGCTCAAAACAATGAGCAAGAAAATAATAATGAAGCAAGCAATACTGAAACTAATACACAGGCTGGCACAGAATCTTCAAACAGTAAATCAAATTCAAATGAAGCTGAAGTTTTTGGACCTGTTCAAACATATGATGTTTATGAACATGGCCAACACCATGTTCGCATGACTTTTAAAAATATTGAAGGTTATGTTGAAATAACAATTTATTCAACTTCAGCACCAAAAACGTCATCACTATTTTGCCACTTAGTCCGCGAAGGATATTACAAAGGCAAAACAGTAAATACAATCATGAAAGAACTTTATATTGCTTTTGGCGACAGAAGCAACAAAACAAAGGGCGAATATCTTGCTGAAGGCGAATATGAAGAAGCAGGAACAAGCAACGATATCTCTTTGAAGCGCGGCGTTATTGCAATGTCAAGAACAGACGATGGTAAATCAAGCGACGCTTCAAAAATTTTAATCATGTTAAATGATGCTTCATATCTAAACGGCAGTTATGCCGCATTTGGCAGAGTGACTAAAGGTTTAGATATTTTAGATGGAATGTCTTCATTGGCTTTTACATCAAATGAAAAGTCTGAGCTTGAAGAATTCAATAATAAGCTAAAAGAAGCAAAAGCTGAAGCTGCAAAAGAGGAAGCAAAATCTAGCAAAGCTAACAAGGCGAAGCAAGAAAAAAGCAAAGCTACTCCAATCGAGCTACACAGCGCAATTAAGGTAAAAGACGATGGCACAATCAAAAAGAAGAAAAAGTGCCCCGTCATAAAATCTATGAAAGTGGTGGATTAAATGAAACAAATCTTTAAGACAGCAAGCATTCTTGTATTCAGTCTTGCACTTGTATTTTCTCTTAGTGCATGCGGGTCATCTTCAAGCAATAACGACTCTTCTTCACAAGATACAACACAAGAAGAAACTACACAAGACACTAGCAGCACACAGGAAGAAGAAACAAGTTACATCAGCACTGTTTCAGATGACGATGAATATGCAAGCGGCACCCATCATGTGAAGGTAAATGTTAAAGGATATAAATCTTTCACAATCACATTGGATGCAGATTCTGCTCCTATCACTGTTTCAAACTTCTGCAAGCTTGTAAAATCAGGATTTTATGACGGATTAACATTCCACCGCGCAGTTGCTGATTTCTGTTTGCAGGGTGGCGACCCACAAGCTAATGGCACAGGCGGCAGCGACGATTGCATTCTTGGGGAATTCAGCAGCAATGATGTTGAAAATGATCTTGCAGATAATTATGAACGCGGCGTCGTTGCAATGGCTCGCGCAACAGATCCAAATTCTGCTTCAAGCCAATTCTTCATCACCTTGTCTGATGATGCTGCATATAGCTTGAATGGCCAATATGCAGCATTCGGAACAATCGATAAAGCTGGAATGAAAATCGTTGATAAAATCACAAAGAATGCTTTGAAAAATGTTAGCGATGAAAGTTCAGGAACAATCGAGGAAAAATCAAAGCAGCCAAAGATTAAATCAATGACAATTATTGATTAATAAACCATTCCCATTGCTTCACGAACTTCTTCAAGTGTAGCATTCGCGATTTTGTTTGCTTGAGCATTGCCCTCATGCAAGACATCTTTAATGTAATCCATATCCGCGCTGAGCTCTTCACGTTTGGCGCGGATTGGAGCCAAAAATTCATTTATAGCTTCAATAACATAAGCCTTTAGCGCTCCGCCGCCACCATTTCCAATTTCTGCAGCAATTTCTTCCTGAGACCTGCCAGTAGCTAAGTGTGCAGTTGTAAGCAGCGCAGAAACGCCAGGTCTATTTTCAGGGTCAAAAGTGATATTTCTATCAGAATCTGTTGGAGACTTCTTAATTAATTTTGCTGTCTCTTCTGCTGTCATTGAAAGCGAAATTCCATTTTTATAAGACTTTGACATCTTACGTCCATCCAGGCCAGGCACTTCAATAACATCAGACAAAATGCCTTGCGGCTCTGGGAAGACATTGCCATAACGCTCGTTAAAGCGACGTGCAATTGTGCGTGTAATTTCAATATGAGGCAGCTGGTCTTTGCCAACAGGAACAACATTGCCTTTGCAAAACAAAATGTCGCATGCTTGATGCACTGGATATGTCAAAAGCAAGCCTGTCAAAACATGACCTGATGCTTCTTGTTCTGCTTTGACAGTTGGATTTCTATGAAGTTCAGATTCGCTGACCAAAGACAAAAATGGCAACATGAGTTGGTTTAATGCAGGAACAGCAGAATGAGTGAAAATCATTGTCTTTTTTGGATCAAGACCACATGCCATATAATCGATGAGCATGTTATAAACATTATCTTGGATATGTTCTGTTGTGTCACGGTCTGTGATTACTTGATAATCTGCAATCAAGACATTTGTCTTAATTCCCAAATCTTGCAATTTAACTCTGTTTGCTAAAGTGCCAAAGTAATGCCCAATATGCAAGCGCCCAGTTGGCCTATCGCCTGTAAGCATTGTATATTTTTCAGGATGTACGCTAAAATCTGCGCGGATTTCATTACTCTTTTTTAATGCAGCTTCAAAGCTTCCTTCATTTGCCATTGTTTCCCTTTCTATTTATGCTTGCAGTATTTTAATGCAAAAAATTTATTCAACAAGTGACTTTAAGTGAGATATTTCATCTTGGGTAAGAAGTCTCCACTTTCCGCATTCAAGATTCCCCAACTTAATACCTGCAAAAATGTCTCTGTGTAGTTCAAGAACAGGATGATGAATTGCACTGCACATGCGTTTAACTTGGCGCTTTCTGCCTTCAGCAATTGTGATTGAAATGCGTGAAGTTTTTCCTTGTTCATCTAATGTGACATGCGCTTTTTGCGTCATGCCATCGTCAAGCATGATTCCATTGCGTAAAGGCTCAAGTTCTTCATCTTTAACATTGCCATCCACATGTGCACGATATGTTTTTGAAACATGATGCTTTGGATGCAAAAGCCCCTGCCCCATTTTGCCATCTGTTGAAAACAAAAGAATGCCTGTTGTGTCTTTATCAAGACGCCCAACAGGAAAAAGCCCTGGATATTTATCACGCGGAACTAAGGACGCAACACAAGGGCGGCCTTGCGGGTCGTCCATTGTTGTTAAATATCCAGCAGGCTTGTGCAAAATTAGATAGACAGAGCCATCTTGCAAATGAACTTCCCTGCCATCAACACAAACAATGTCGCAATTAGGGTCGACCTTGCTGCCAAGCTGCGTTACAACTTCCCCATTAACGCTCACACGACCTGCTGTCATCAAGTCTTCAGAGCCGCGCCTTGAAGCAACGCCTGCTCGCGCCAAAAACTTTTGCAGACGCATCGGGACTATTCGCTCTTGCTCATCCATTTTAATCTATAGGGACTGGGTCGCCGTTATCTTCTTCATCTTCCATTTCAAGCATTTCATCTGAAATTGGAAGAGCTGAATCATCCGCTTTTTGGGTAATAGAACTCATGATAATGTCTGCCATAGCTTCTGCGTCGTCGACGCGTTCATCATCGCCATGGTCAACTTCTTGCACAGCAGCTGTTCCGTCTTCATTAAGAATTGAAACTCGCAAAGATGAAATATATTCATCGCCATCTTTTTCAGCATCTTCCAAGCTGATATCTTGACCTTCATCTGTTCTGTTGCCACCAAGACGTTCACGAATATATTCGCGGCTTTCTTCATCGATTGCAAAATCTTCCAGTGGCGGCAAATCTTTGATGCTCTTTAAGCCAAAGCGTTCAAGAAAAGCGCTGGTAGTTCCATATAAAATTGCAGCGCCAGGACCCTTTTCACGACCGAGTTCGCGCACAAAGCCTTTTTCAATCAATGAAGAAACAACGCCTTCAGAATTAACACCGCGAACAGCATTTATGCCATTGCGAGTGACAGGCTGGTGATATGCAATAATTGCCAAGGCTTCCAATGCAGCTTGAGACAGCTTGCGAGTATCCCATGACAAAACATAATTTTCAATAATTTCATGATATGCAGGGTGCGAATAAAAGCGCCAGCCACCTGCAACTTCACGCAGCTGCATGCCGCGTTCTTCATCTTTATATTCTGCAGAAAGCTGAGTCAAAAGCTTGTCTGCTTGGCTTGGTTTGATTTCAAGAATGCCTGCCAACTTTGCAGCTGAAACAGGTTCATCTGAAACAAAAAGCAAAGCTTCTATTGCTCCTAATAGATATGCGTCTTCTTCAGAGCGTTGCATTGTCTATGTCCTCCTCTTCTTCTGGGGCTCCCCAGTCAGGAACAGAAAAATCTATAATTTCTGGCGCGTCATCTTCCATGACTAAATCCATTTCACCAAAAGTTTCTTCTTGTGAAACGCTGATGACTCCGCGCTTGTAAAGCTCAAGGATTGCTAAAAATGTAACAACCACAATTTCAGGTGATGGATTTTCACCAACAAGGTCACTAAAGCAACGGCGGTGCCTATTTTTGATGACGCTATAAATGCCTTCCAGGTGTTTTTCCATAGAAATTGGAACAGCAGCAATATGTTCTGCTTCAAGCAAGAAAGTGTCGCGGCGCATTGCAAGATCAGCGCAGATTACAGCCAAGCCATGCAATGTCATGCCTTGCAAATAATCTGGCATCAAGCCCAAAAACTCAGGCTCAAGACTAGCATGACGCGGGTGCATATGAGCTTCAGATTCATATCTTGAAGCAAGAGCAGCGCCAGCATTTTTGAATTGCTTATATGTTGCAAGACGTGCAACCAAAATGTCGCGAGTTTGCTCTGGCGTTAAATCTGCAAAGTCGTCATCAAGTTCAACTTCTTCTTTATTTGATGGAATAAGCGATGCTGCTTTAATATTTAAAAGCGTTGCAGCAACCACCAAAAAATCGCTTGCAACATCTAAGTCGAATTCCTTCATGTGTTCGACTTCTGCCAAATATTGGTCTGCAATTTCAGTGATTGAAATTGCACCAATGTCAACTTTCTGGCGCGAAACAAGATGCAAAAGAAGGTCAAATGGACCTTCAAAACTTTCTGTTTTTACACGATATGACACTCAAAAACTCCTGAAAAATAACTATCTAAAAACTCAAAAGCAAGTTGGCTAAATTGCCAGCTGTTAATTGCAAATATCCGCCAATAATATCTATGCCTGTTAGATAAGGCAAAATAATTACAACAATAATCAAAATCCACATTGAATATTGTTGAATGCGATAATATGTTTGCAAGCCTTTGTTTGACAAGAAAAGCGCAATAATTGAACTGCCGTCTAATGGTGGCAAAGGGATTATATTAAAGAAACATAAGCACAAATTGAGCGTACAGAAATATTGACCAAAATAGCAAACATATACTGCTGCAGTTGGTGAAACTATATATAAATAGCTTGCTAGATAAGCAATAATAGCGCCAATAACAGCCATAACCAAATTTGCCGCAGGTCCTGCTAAGCCAACAATAAGTTCACCTTTGCGAATATCTTTAAAATAATTTGGGTTGTAAGGCACAGGCTTTGCATATCCAAAAACAATACCTGAACCACCGGCAAGCGAAGAACCCAAAATCAAAACAGCAGGCAACAAGATTGATCCAAATGGGTCAACATGCTTTATTGGGTTTAGCGTCAACCTGCCAGCACGCTTTGCTGTCGGGTCGCCAAGCTTATATGCAGCATAAGCATGTGCACATTCATGCAAAACAATTGCAGGAATAAATGCAATTATCATCAAAACAATTTCAATTATTTGCCAAGTGCTAATATTCATAAGTCCTCTTCGCATCGTTTCATTTCAGCTTCTATTGTAGCAACAAGCTCTAGCCATTCTTGTTCCAAAGCTGGAATTCGCACTTTTAATTCATTATATTCTGACATTGCTTGATCGAATTTTTCCTTGTCATCATACAAAGATTGGTCAGCCATCAATTCCATCAATTCATTATATCTTGCTTCATCATGTTGCATTTGTTCTTCAACTTCAGCAAGACGTGCGCGTTCATTTTTCAAAAGACGATATGCTTTATTTCTTGCTTGTGCTTCTGCGCGCTTTTGTTCTTTAGTTTTTGGAGCAGAGCCTTTTGTTTGTGCACCAGCATTCGCACGCGCACCCATTTTGTTCACAGGAACTTTTGTACTGTCGCCTTTATTCGCTGCATTACCCGCACGAGCATCATCAGGATGCACTGACATCTTCTTGTTTGAAGATGTATTTTCAGCCAGTTCTTTGCCGTTTATATCAGTCTGACCAGATTTGTATAAATAATAATCATAGTCACCATCATAAACAGTTGCTTCACCTGCGTCGATATGTACAATTCTATTTGCAACGCTGCGAATCAAATGCCTGTCGTGTGTAATCAAAACAATAGTGCCTTCAAAGCTTTTCAGCGCTTGTTCCAAAATATCAGCAGAAGCAATATCAAGGTGGTTTGTTGGTTCATCTAAACAAAGCAAAGGCATTGGGCGAACAAGCATTTTTGCTAAAGCTAGGCGGCACTTTTCACCACCAGATAAAACAGCAACCTTTTTGTCAACGTCATCGCCTGTAAACAAAAATGCACCAAGCAAGTTGCGCACCTGCGACTGAGTCCAACCGGGCGCTGCTTTGTCAAGTTCTTGAAAAACAGTATTGCGCAGGTCAAGTTCTTCAAGCTGATGCTGTGCAAAATATGAAAATTCAACATGCGTGCCATATGTAATGCTGCCACTGTCTGGTTGCAAAACACCTGCAAGCATCTTCAAAAGCGTAGACTTGCCTGAACCATTAGGCCCGACAAGAGCAATTTTGTCCCCACGCCAAATATCAAACTTGAAATTTGTATAAACATGCTTGCTGTCAAAAGATTTTGAAATTCCTTCCATGTGCACAACATTGTCACCTGTGCGCTGCGGCTGCGGGAATGAAAATTTAACCTTTTTCTTTTCTTCAGGAATAACAATACGCTCAATTTTTTCGAGCTTTTTCACACGATCTTGAACTTGCTTCGCTTTTGTTGCTTTATATCTAAATTTTTCAACAAAAGCTTCCATATGCGCAATCTCTTTATCTTGCGCTTCCTTCATTGCAAGAAGCTGTGCACGATGTTCTTCACGCTGCTTTATATATGATGAATAATTGCCTGTATATAAAATGAGTTCACCATTTGCAATTTCTGCAACTCTGTTAACCATGCTATCTATGAATGCACGGTCATGACTAACAACAAGAACAGCGCCGCTATAGCTTTGCAAGAAGTTTTCAAGCCAACGCACGCTTTCCAAATCAAGATGGTTTGTTGGTTCATCTAGCAATAAAACATCAGGCTGACGTAAAAGCAGCTTTGAAAGCGCAATGCGCATTTGCCAACCGCCGCTGAATGCGTCTGTGCTTTGCATTATTTCTTCTTCATGAAAGCCAAGGCCGAACAAAACGCGACGCGCCAAAGCTTCCAAGTTATAGCCATCGCGCGCTTCAAACCTGGAACGCAGTCTGCCATATTCATCAAGCAACGCTTGATGTTCTTCTTCATCAGCATTTGCTAGTTGCTCTTCAATTTCTTCAATGCGCTGACCCAAAGCAGAAATATCTGCAACAGAAGACATAACTTCTTCTAAAACGCTGCGGCCTTCCATTTCAATTGATTCTTGTTCAAGATAGCCAAGCTTTGCGCCGCGTGCCAAAATAACATCGCCGCAGTCTGGCGAATCTTCACCAGCAATTATGTTCATTAAAGTTGTTTTGCCAGCGCCATTTGGGCCAACAAGAGCAAGGCGGTCGTGTTCTTCTAGCTTAAATGAAGCATTTTCAAAAAGAACTCGGCTGCCAAATGATTTAGTGATTTTATGAGCTTGCAGAATCATGAGTGCAATTGTAACGTTTTAACCAGCACAATTAGCCGCGAATGAAAGCACGTGCGGCAAGAGCGCATACACAGCCGCGCAACTACAAGCATGCATAAAGCAAAATAAAGGTTAATCAAAATGATTTAAAAAGATGGTGGGCGATACTGGTTTCGAACCAGTGGCCTCTGCCGTGTGAAGGCAGCGCTCTCCCGCTGAGCTAATCGCCCGAATAAAACTGCTGCAGCTGCCAAACATGCTCAAATAAAACAGCCAGCTTTGCAGCAAAAATAAGAAAAGCCGCTTTTGAAGGCGGCTTTGAATTTAACTGGCTCCCCGGGTAGGATTCGAACCTACAACAACTCGGTTAACAGCCGAGGGCTCTGCCGTTGAGCTACCGAGGAATGCCTGAACACAAGATGGTAGTATAGCGCAAACTTTGATTAATGCAACTGAGAATTTGCTAATCGTTCCGCAGAAAAACTTGAACGTGGTCCATGACCCGGATAAATAGCAATATTATCGGCAATATCAACAAATTTTGTAGCTAAAGTTTGCTGCATATCATCCATGCTTCCTGTTGGAAAATCTGTCCTGCCACATGAACCACCAGCAAAAAGTGTGTCGCCTGTGAACATCAATTGCGCTTCAGGACAATAAAGACAAATTGAACCAATGGAATGCCCTGGAGTTTCAATAACATGCAAATTTAAATTGCCAACTTTTATGATATCGCCTTCATTCAAACGCTTGTCAATCTTTTCAATTTCACACGCGCCAGGAAGATATCGCCTCATTAATGCACTTTGTGATCTATTCCCATCTTCACCAGAATCGCAAATTGCATCTGCATCCTTTTCACTGGCATAAACTGGAATATCAAATTCTGCTAAAAGTTCTGGAATTGCTGAAATATGATCCCAATGCCTATGTGTCACAATGATTGCTTTTGGAACTGCGCCATCCAAAGCTTGTAAAATGCGGTCAGCCTGCGCACCTGGGTCAATTATTACAAGCTCCCCACTATCTTCAAGCAAATAACAATTTGTGTCTAAAGCTCCAACAGGAATGCATTTAAAATTCATTTTTACTCCTATTTTGATGACGCATTCGGCAACATGCGCTTTGCACCAAAGACGCCATCAATCGTTAAAATATCTCTCAAAATTTGTTCAATTCGCTCTGTTCCAGACACTTCAAAAAGGAAGCGCATTTCCACAATATCATCTTTATGAGCTGTTGCATTGCATGAAATAATATTCACACCCTGATGCCCTAAAAAGACCAAGACATCTTCAAGCAAATGCATGCGGTCGATTGCTTCAACAAAAATTTCAACCTGGAATGAAACTTCAACATCCTTTTCCCAACAGACTTCAATAATTCGCTCTGGATTTTGTTGCAAATCTTTTGCATTCGGGCAATCTGCTCTATGAACAGAAACTCCCCTGCCACGCGTAATAAAGCCAATAATTTCATCGCCTGGCACAGGATTACAACACCTTGAAAGGCGCACAAAAACATCTTCAATGCCTTTGACTTCAACGCCAGTAGTATTGTTATATTTCTTGCGCTTTTTACGCTGCACAGTCTGCAAATCTGTGCCAGAAGTCAAATTCAAGTTTGGAACTGCCACCTGCGTTTTTTGCTCTTGGCTTGCAGTTCTGTTTAAAACGCGCAAGATTCTATTTGCAATCTGACGCGCCGTCAACTTGCCTGAACCAATAGCAACAAAAAGCTCATCAGCATTTGAATAATTAAGCTCTTCAGCAATCTGTTGCAAAGCACGCATGCTCTTTGTTGAAGATATTCCAATTCCGTCCTTGCGTGATTCTTTTCCAAGCATGTCGCGGCCGCGCACAAGGTCATCACTTCTGTTCGCTCTTGAAAAATAACTTCTGATCTTTGAACGCGCAGAAGGAGTTTTAACAATGCTTAACCAATCATGTGAAGGAGACGCATTCTTCTGCGTCAAAATCTCGACTCTATCCCCCATCACAAGCTGGTAAGTCAGCGGAACAATATTGCCATTAACTTTTGCGCCAACACAATGATTGCCAACTTCTGTATGAATTGCATAAGCAAAATCAAGCGGCGTTGAGCCTGCTCGCAAATTTATAACTTCACCTTTTGGAGTAAAAACGAAGACTTCACTATCAAACAAGTCATAGCGCAAGACATCCAAAAATTCACGCGAGTCATTTGTTGCAAGCTGTTCATCAAGCATTTCACGCAGCCAATCAAGGCGGTCGTCAAATGCTTTAGAAGACTTGCTTGATGAAGACTTATCTTTATATCGCCAGTGCGCTGCAATGCCATATTCATTGTAATGATGCATTTCAACTGTGCGGATTTGAATTTCAAGCGGCCTACCAGCAGGACCGATAACAGTTGTATGCAAAGATTGATACATATTAAATTTTGGCATTGCAATATAGTCTTTAAAACGCCCAGGCATTGGGTGCCACAAATTGTGGACAGCCCCAAGGCTGCTATAACATTCTGGGATTGTATCAACAATTATTCGCAAAGCAATCAAATCATAAATCTCGGAAAAATCCTTACCCTTATTTGTCATCTTTTGATAGATGGAATAAAGATGCTTTGGGCGTCCATAAATTTTTGCATGCAAGCCAACAGATTCAAGTTCTTTACTCAAAAGCTCGATGACTTCATTCATATATTTCTCGCGTGCTACACGAGTTTCATTTACCATCTTTTGGATTTGCTGATATTTTTGCGGCTCCAAATAAAAGAATGACAAATCTTCAAGTTCCCACTTGATTGAATTCATGCCAAGCCTGTGCGCCAGTGGAGCATAAATTTCCATCGTCTCTTTGGCCTTGAAAATGCGCCTGTCCTCTTTTAAAGCCATTAAAGTGCGCATATTGTGCAACCTGTCTGCAAGCTTAATAACAATAACACGAACATCATGGCTCATCGCAACAAGCATTTTGCGCAAGTTTATAGCCTGTGATTCAGTCAAAGAACTTACTTCAATCTGCGTGATTTTTGTAATGCCATCTACAAGTTCTGCAACATCACTGCCATACATATCGCGCACATCATCTAAAGTCACATCACAATCTTCAACTGTGTCATGAAGCAGTGCTGCAACAAGAGTTTCTGTATCCATATGCAAGTCTGCCAAAATGCAAGCAACTTCCACGGGGTGAATGATATAAGGCTCGCCAGATTTGCGGAATTGCCCACTGTGAGCTTCGCTCGCAAAAACATAAGCTTGTTGAAGAACAGAACATTCTTCATCACTTAAATATGTTGCTGCAATATTTTTTAGTTTTTGAAAATAATCTTCTTGCGCTGCAACATCAGCGCCATCATTTTGCTTATTCATGCTGAGCTCCATGCTCAAAAATACTTTCAGGATTCATAGGAAGAATAGGACGATTGAAGCGTTCAAGCAACTCTTTACTCGTGGAAGTCAATACCCATGTCTTGAACTGGGAAAATGAGGCGATTTCTTCGCATCCTTCTTGATATCGAACAGAAGAATCCAGGCTCATTTGTTTTGGAGAATCCACCATTGAAATTCTTCTTGAAACACTTTGCCCGCTAGTCTGCAAAAAGCCAAGCTCTCTAAAAACTGAAACGCCAGTCGAAACAGCACTTGGCTCAATATGAGCACTTTTGTCCATTGAATGAGCCATTTCAGAAAGCTCAGCATTGGTGATAGAAAATGATGTGCCGCCTTGCTCTGTTGCTTTTTCATTAAGCTTCATCAATGCGCGATATAGCGCAACCATATCTTGGCGCCCCGGAGCATATGAATGCAGAATCTTTTCATTTATCTTTGCATCATTTGCGCTAAAAAGCAGGTGAACATATGCGTCACGCCCGTCGCGACCAATCCTGCCTGCCATCTGGTTAAATTCAACATCATTATATGGAACATGGAATAAGATAACATGTTCAACATCTGGAATGTCTATTCCTTCACCAAAAGCGCTGGTAGAAACAATAGTCCGCAACTCGCCAGAGCGAAACATATCTTCAATGCGCTTTCTGTCTTGCTTTGAAAGTCCAGCATTATAAAAAGAAATATAAGGCGCAAGTGTTGGAAGTTTTTTACGCAAAAAGCGAGTCAAATCGATTGATTTATCGCGCGAATTAACATAAACAATGCACTTTTGTCCACTTGAAACAATATGAGCTAAATAATTATTGCGAGTTTTTAAATCGCGATAATCTTCAATATGCATATTGCTGCGAATGCTTGGATCTAAAACCAATTTTTCAATATTCAAAATCTGGCAAATCTGTTTAGCTTGCTCATCTGATGCTGTAGCAGTAACAGCTAAAGTCAAAGGATTGCCCAATTGTTCTAAAGCATAATGAAGCTTTGTATATGCAGGTCTGTTGCCAGCACGCGACTGCCCAATATGATGAGCTTCATCAACAACTAAAAATCCAATTCTGCCAGTGCGTGCAAAAAGATCTGCATGAATTGTCAAAAATTCAGGAGTTGTCAAAACAATATCTATTGTGCCATTTTGCAAACCAGCAAAATAATTTTCACGCTCGCAAAGTTCGCTTTCCCCTGTTAAAACACAAACGCGCAAACCAAAGCGTTCAAAAACATCTTGCAAATGATATGCTTGGTCTGCAACAAGAGCACGCAGAGGATAAACAAAAATACTGGCTTTGTTTTGCAGTAAAGCCATTTTTGCAGCATGCAAATGAAATATCAAAGATTTGCCGCGCCCTGTTGCCATAACAGTCAAAGTCGACTTGCCAGCATCAAGATATTCAAGCGTCTGAGCCTGAGCACTGCGCAAATCATGTTCCCCGATCAAAGCTTTGCGAATATATTCTTCAAGTTCATCCTTGCCAAGGCTGCGCATCTTTGTTTTTGTTTGCGCTAAGCGTTCATTTTGCGCTGCTATCTGCTCTTCAGCATTTGCAGCACCAGGTTTAAAAATGCGAATATTTACGCCAAGATTTTTTTGCTCTTCAAGCAAGCTTTCTTGCTCTTGTGTGCCAGTAATAGCTGTAACTTCAGCTTCATATTCTTGGCCGCCGTCAATTGCAGGTGCTAATTGTGCTGCCAAATATCTGTTCAGAAAGCCAATCTGTGTACCATCTTCTTTTGTAACAGCAATAGCATTTGCATCATATTCATTGTCTTTTTGACGGACAATTTTCAACTTTGCACCAACAGCCAAATCATTTAAAAACTCTTGCCTGCCTTCAAAAGAAACACCAACAACTTTTGTATTGAATGAATCTTCATTTGCAATACCAGCATATTCACTGGTGTCACACAAGCTTTCCGCATTTTCTAAAAGCGAATCTGTCAATTCTTGGGCAGCTGTTATTTCTTGTTCTACGCCTGATCGAGTGCCAATCTTTTTTGCAAAAAGCTTTGAATTATGTCTGCCTCGCCATTCATCAACAAGTGGTTCAAACAAAATATCGCACATGCTTTCGCATTCCAAAGCACTTTCAATATCTTCAACATTGAAAGAAATTCCAGGAATGCAAGAAACACCATCATCGGCATAAAAACTAAAGTGATTTTTGCCTTTGCCAACAGCTTTGCGCTGTTCAAGCAAAACTCTGCGCACAGCAAGCACAGGAACAGGATTGCTATGGCCAAATGGCTGCAAGCGGTCAAGCTCAAGGAAATTTTCAACATTGCATTCATCCAAAGAAACAAAAGCGTCTGCATCTACTGCATCAAGTCCAGGTGCAATGCCCTGTTCGCGCAACGATTTGCAAAGTCGTTGCCGCAATTCATCTAAATGCTTTGTATCAAGAGTGATACCAACAGCAGCTAGATGGCCGCCATAGCGTTCGAATAAGTCGCTGCATTCTGAAACAAGGGAAAATAAATTAATATTTCCATAGCTTCTGCCTGAGCCTCTGGAAGACTTTCCATCTATTGTAAAAATCAATGTTGGACGCTTGTACTTTTTTGCAATGCGTGAAGCAACAATGCCTTTAACGCCTTCATGCCAGCCAACACCAGCAACAACAATTACTTCTTCATCATTAAATTCTTGTTCAAGCTTTTCTTCGACTTGTTCAAGCAATTGCTGTTCAGCTTTCTTGCGTTCATTATTTATTTCTTCCAAAGCAGCAGAAGCCTTCTGTGCACTTTGCGAATCATCTGCCATCAGCAAGTCATATGCAACTTGTGCATCCCCCATTCTGCCAGCAGCATTAAGGCGTGGGATAAGCGAATATGAAAGCCTATTTGAACTTATATCTTGAGGATTAACACCGCAAACTCTGGAAAGTTCCACAATACATGGGCGTGGAAAATTATTAATCCTATTCATGCCATATGCAACTAAAGCTCTATTTTCTGTTGTCAAATCCATCAAGTCTGCAATTGTGCCCATTGCAGCAAACTCTGTTAGCTCGCGCCAAAACTGCGGCTTGCCAAAACGCTCGCCCAAAACTTGAATCAATTTCAAAGCAACACCAACGCCAGCCAAATCGCCCGACGGATTATCTTTTTCAAGCTTAGGGTCAGCTACTGGCACACATTCAGGAACACTATCTCCTGGTTCATGATGGTCTGTAATTAAAACATCAACTTTGTTTTCCAAAAGATATTCGACTTCATTGCCGCATGAAATTCCACAGTCAACAGTAACAATTAAATCAGGATCATAAACACGCATAGCACGCTGCATTGCTGCATCTGTAAGCGCATATCCTTCTTCATAGCGGTGTGGAATCATGCCACTAACGTTTGCACCAAATTCACGAAGACCGCGAACGCAAACTGTTGTTGCAGTAATTCCATCAACGTCAAAGTCACCAAAGACCAAAATCTTTTTGTTGTCTAAAATTGCTTGCTGCAAAACATCCGCAACTTCAATTAGTCCTGGAATTATTGCAGGGTCATTCCAATCGCGGTCAATATCTGGGTTCAAAAAGATTTGAACATCTTGCGGCGTTGAAATATTGCGCGACAAAAGAATGCGGGCTGTCAAATTTGAAATTGAACAGCTTTTCGCTAAATCTTCTTCTTGAGTTTTGTCGACATTTAATACATTAAATTTTAAGTTTTCTTCTAACAATTTCATACATAGATTTTCCCACAACTTGCACTTGAAAATAGCGACAAATAAAAAAATGAACCCCAAAATCTTTGGGGTTCATTAAGTTTAAAGTTTACAGAAGAAAACTATTCAGTTTTTTCTTCTTCTGAAGTTTCTTCTGCTGCTTCTTCGACAGCATTTTCAGCTGTATTTTCTGCTGCATCTTCTGTTGCTTCTGCTACATCTTCAGCAGCTTCAACTTCTTCACTTACAGCAGCTTCCTTTTCATCAACATCAGCCGCCACTTCTTCAGCCTTTTGCTCTTTCTTTTCTTCAGCAGCCTTATTCTTTGCACTAGCTGCCTCAGCCTTTGCAAGAAGCTTTTCTTCTTTTGCAGCTTGCTTTGCAGCCTTATGTTCTTTCTTTTGGTTTTCCTTATCTTCTTTTCTGTCTGCTTTTAACATTTCGACAGTATAAGGAGATTGGACAACTTCATATTCATATTTCTTCTCAAGCTTTGCATAAGCTGGATTTCTTGTCTTCCACAAAGTGTAAACAGGTGAAGAAATAGCAATTGTTGAATAAAAGCCCAAAACCATACCAATAAACATAGCAAATGCGAAGTCATACAACGTGTCTGTGCCAAGAATCAAAATGAGCAAAACAGGCAAAATTGAAGTGATTGATGTATTCATAGAACGCATAATAACTTCATTAACAGACTGGTTTGCACAAGTCTTTAAGCTGCAGCGCATGTTCGGGCTTGCATTCTTATTAATGCGGTGGAAGATAACAATCGTGTCATACAGTGAATAACCAATAATAGCCAACAAAGCTGCAATAACATCAGATGTAATTTCCAAATTAAATAACATGCCAGCCCATGCATAAACACCAATGATGATGATAAGGTCATGGAACAAAGTAATTAAAGCAACAACGCCCATCTTAGGGTCGCGATATCTGCAAGCAATAACAATCAAGATTGCTGCGCAAGACAAGATGAACGCAAGGATTGAACTCCAGATAACTGAAGCGCCCCAGCTAGCACTGATTGTATCAATTTGAACATCATCAGCACTAAGGCTCAAAGTTTCAACAACTTTGTCCATAATTGTATTTGCATCTGTTGCGACTGAATCTGCAGTCTTGATGATGAAGCCATTGCCAGTATTTTGGCTTGATGATGTCTGGATTGAAGAAATCTCAGAATCAATATTTGCTTCAGAAGCTGCATTTTCAAATGCTTCCTTCACTTGGTCTTCTGTAATGTCGCCAGTGTTATGCATCTGGATAGAAGTACCACCAGAAAATTCAGTACCAAGTGTTAATGCTGAACCTGTTGTAATAAAGCTTACAACCAAGCCGATAATTGCCAAAGCAATCATAATGCCTGAAAGAATGAAGCCCTTTTTCCATAAACCAACAAAGTTAAAATGACGATGAGGACGTAAAGCCATTTTACTTCACCTCCTCTGCGAGGTATTTGCCTTCTAAGATATCATCACGCATACCCCAGAATCCTGGATGCTTTGACACTTTTGTTCTTGAGATAAGGCGAACCATCGGGCCACTGAAAAGCAGCATAATGATAAGGTCGCAAATAATACCCAAAGCCAATGTCAAACCAAAACCTCGTACGTCGCCAATAGCTACAAAATATAAAACTAATGCAGAAACCAATGTAACAACATCTGCATCTAATGATGTCATGATGCCTTCATGAACACCTGATTGCGCTGCAGACTTGACAGACTTGCCGCGTCGCACTTGTTCATGGAAACATTCCAAAATCAAAATTGATGAGTCAGCCGCCAGACCAATGTTGACGATAACACCAGCCATGCCAGGCAATGTCAAGCTAAACCATCCAAGCGATGACAAAACTGCCAACAAGCCAAGATAGATAATGCCCATAACAATAATTGAAAGACCAGTCAAAAGGCCAAGTCCGTGATAGAAAAGTAATAGCCAAATCAAAACTAAAATAAGGCCAATAACAGCAGCAATAATGCCGACCTTCAAAGCGCTTTGACCAAGGGTTGGACCAACAACACTTGAAGAATCAATTGTCAAAGAAACTGGCAAAGAACCAGAATCGATAATTGTCTTTAATTCATTAGCTTGTTCTGAAGTGTAATTACCTGTAATTTCAACTTCACCAGTTGTAATTGCAGATTGAACAGATGGTGCGCTTTCAACCTTGCCATCCAAAAGAATAGCAATTTGGCCATTGTCACTTACAAGTTCAGATGTAACTTCACCAAAAGCAGCTGTTCCTTCAGAATTCAAAGTCAAAGCTACAGCATATGAAGCAGAACCCTGCGGACGTGAAACACTTACTTGGTCGACGGAATCGCCTGTCATAAATGCAGTATATTTGACGCCTTCATCATTTAAGTTCATGCCAGTGATGCCCTGTTCAATATAACCGCGAACATCATCATCTTCAATAGAATCAACGCGAACAAATTCCAAAACACCTTGACTGCTTAAAGTTTCAATGATGCTTTGTGAATCTTCAGCACCTGGGACTTGAACCAAGAAAGAGTCAGAACCTTGCTGTTGAACAGATGCAGCAGCAGCACCAGAAGCATTAACACGTGATGTAATAACATTTGATGCTTCCTTCATTTGGTCTGATGTAACATCTGAACCGTCTGTTGTCGAGGCTGTTAAGTTAATTGAAACGCCGCCTTTGACATCCAAGCCCTGTGTGATTGTATCTTGTGGGGGCCAGAATGCATAAGCAGAAGCCATAGCAATAACCAAAACAATAATAATTGCTACAACATTCTTCTTATCACGCTTTGGCTTTGCAGCTTTAGCGCTTGCAGCCTTTGAAGTTTTTGCACTGCTAAAGCCAGCATCTTTGCGTGTGCTGCGCTTAGATTCATTCTTTTTAGCATTAGCTTTTGAAGCTTTGCCAGCAAAAGACGGATTGTTCTTTTCTTCAACCTTTTGCTTTGTCTTTGCAGCTGCTTTAGCTTTCTTTTCAGAAACTTTGCGCTGCTTTTCAACTTCTTTGCGACCCTTTTCCTTCAAGCGTTCAGCTTCTTTAGCCTGCTTTGCTTGATATTTAGGGTCGTTCTTTAAAGCTTCATCTTTAGCTTTAGCTGCCGCTGCACGTTCCCTTGCAGCTGCTGCAGCTTTTTCATAGCGCGCTTTATCTTTTTCAGCCTTAGCCTTTTTCTTTTCACGCTCTTTTTTGGCCTTTTCTTTTTCTTTGGCCAGTTGCGCGCGCGCCTTTTCCTTTTCCGCCTCTGTTAGTTCCTGAGGCTTTTTCTTTTTCTGTGCCATTAATACTCCTGTTAACCTCTGGTATAAATTAACCTTGGTTACCAACAAAACAAAACGAATAGATTCTACTACAAAATCATCAATTTCTTTATAGCATTTAAAGAATATTACCAAGAAATGTTTTACGGTGCATATCTGTGGGTCCTAATGTTTGAATTGCATTTATATGTTGAGCAGACCCGTATCCCTTATTGCTTTCAAAAGCATAACCTGGATATTCTTGAGATTTTTCAACCATCAGCTTGTCTCGTGATACTTTTGCCACAATGCTTGCGGCAGCTATGCATGCGCATTTGCCATCGCCCTTCACAATTGATTGTTCATTTTTGTGAAGATGTAAAGGGTTGCCATCTATCAAAATAGCACTTGGCTCGCTTTCAAGCTTTACCATGCAATCTTGTAGCGCTTTGGAGAATGCAGCCTTCAAAGAAGCAGCCATTCCGCATTCATCAATATCTTTTGGCAGAATATAAGCAACTGCCCAAGCAACACAATCATGTTTGATAATTGCGGAAAGTTCTTCCCTGCGGCGAGCGGTGAGCTTTTTTGAATCGTCCAATCCAAAAATTTGCGGCTGGGGCTTTAAGGCTACTGCCCCAACAGCTAAAGGTCCTGCGAGCGCTCCCCTGCCAACTTCATCCAAACCAATTGCGATTCCATCACCAGCAAAATCGTGCATACATGAATAAAGCTCCGCCGTTTTTTCTTGACGGAGCTTTTCTCGCATCTGTTTTGTAACGCCGATTAGAAGCCCTTTTCACGAAGACGAGCAGCTTTACCAACCTTATCACGCAAGTAATAAAGCTTAGCGCGGCGAACCTGTCCGTGACGAACAACCTCAATTTTCTCAATCTTTGGAGAATGTACAGGGAATGTACGTTCAACACCAATGCCAAAAGAAAGCTTGCGAACAGTGAATGTTTCACGGTTTAAATGGCCGTGACGGCGAATAACATCGCCTTCAAAAACCTGAATACGTTCACGGTTGCCTTCTTTAATGCGGTAGTGAACCTTGACGTGTGAGCCAACATAAAATTCAGGAACATCGTCGCGAATTTGCTGTTGCTCGATTGCGCGGATAATATCCATTTTTCAAATCCTTTTCACTCATGCGAACGTTTCGCGCAAGGCCTTCCCTTACGGAGGAAACGACGCAACGAAATAGGATACAGGAATATCGACTTTAATTCAAGAAAAATTAGAGTAATGAATTAGGGTCAACGTCAACGGTCGTAAATACGCCTTTGTATTTATGAGGCTTTGCAATAATTTCTTGCAAAACATCTGAAAATTCAGTGTCAGGTTGTGCTTTTATAAGAATGTGCCAGCGGAAGTTGCCCTTCAATTTTTCGAAAATACATGGAGCAGGACCTAAAAGTTGCCAGTCAATTCCTGCACTTTGCAATGCAGAAGATATAGCCAAATAAAGCTGTGTTGTGCGCGACTGAACGCTGTCTTTGTTCTTTCCCCATACCAAAATATTTGCAAGCCTTGAATATGGCGGATATGAAAGTTCACGACGCAAAGGTAGCTCTGAACCCAACAAAATTGAGCGGTCATGATTTTCTGCAGCGCGCACAGCTGGGTGGTTTGCTTGATATGTTTGCACTATCACCTTGCCTGCTTTATCTGCGCGCCCTGCCCTTCCTGCTACTTGTTCAACAAGTTGATATGCTCGCTCTGACGCTTGAAAGTCAGGCAAATTTAAAGTTGTATCTGCATTTATAACGCCTACCAATGTTACATCTGGAAAGTCCAAGCCTTTTGCAATCATTTGTGTGCCAAGCAAAATTGCACACTCAGCATTTGCAAACTCTTCCAATAGCTGAGCATGCTTGCCCTTACCCTTTGTTGTGTCAGCATCCATGCGAATGATTTGCATATCATCTGGGACAATTGCACGCAATTCTTCTTCGACGCGCTGAGTGCCTGTGCCGAACTTTCGCAAGTAAGGACTTTTGCATTCCGGGCATTCGCTAATATAGCCTTGCGAATAACCGCAGTGGTGGCAAACAAGCTTATTGCCAACTTCATGATATGTAAGTGAAACTGAACAATGCGGACATTGCGGAACATATCCGCATTCACGGCATAAAACAAAACTAGCAAAGCCGCGTTTATTCAACAAAAGGACGGCCTTTTCACCAGCTTCATAAACATGAGCTAGAGCCTCTTGCAGTGCTTTAGAAAACATCGACCTTGAACCTGATGCAAATTCCGCGCTCATGTCGACGACTTGCACAGCAGGCAGCTTCATGCCATTTGGGCGCTCTTTAAGTTCAACACGCGTCCATGCTGCACTACCTTGCATTTTCTTGCTGCAATGGGCAAGAGTTGTAATGCTTGGTGTTGCAGAGCCAAGAACTAAAGTTGCGCCGCGAAGTTGCGCCATCTTTAGCGCTACATCTCTTGCAACATATCTAGGGTTTGACTCTTGCTTATATGTTTGTTCATGCTCTTCATCAATTATTATTAAGCCAAGATTTTTCAGCGGAGCAAAAAGAGCGCTGCGTGTGCCAACAACCACTTTAGCGCCGCCGCCATGGATAATATCCCACTGATCAAAGCGTTCACCAACAGAAAGACGCGAATGCAAAACAGCCACGTCTTCACCAAAACGAGACCTGAATCTGCCAACAGTTTGTGGAGTTAAAGCAATTTCAGGAACTAGGACAATTGCGCTTTTACCATTTTGCAAAGTCTTTTGAATTGCTTGCAAATATACTTCTGTCTTGCCAGAACCCGTAATGCCATCCACTACAACTGGCACTTTAGTCTCAAAAGATTCGCAAATTGCAGCCAATGCATCCAGCTGCCCTTGCGTAAGATTTTCAATATTTGCAGATGCCTTAACTACTTCCCCGTCAAAAACATTGCGAATTTTGCGCCTATGTTCAATGCGAACTATCCCCTTTTTCTGCAAGGCATTCAAGACACCAGAAATTGCACCAAGTTCTAATGAAAGTTCTGCCACGCGCATACCGCCACAAGCCAAAGCATCCAAAACTGCCTGTTGTTTATATGCATTCTTCTTCGGAGTAAAGTCTTGCGCGGCATCTTCAAGAAAAACCCACCTGTCATCTACTGCTCCAACGCCAGGATAAATAAGCTGCCAACTGCCATCAATCAATTTCATATGCGGGTGCCCACCAGGCGGCGTGAACAAATTAAATGCATGCACAAGCGGGCTCATATATTCTTTTGCAATCCAAAAAGCAAGACGCGCGCTAACTTCATCAAAATATGATGTCGACAAAATCCCTAGCAGCGGCTTTAATTTAAATTCACTGCCATCTTCATTATGTAATGCAACAACATATCCAACAACAGGGCGTGTACCAAATTCAACGCTCACAGCGCAACCAACTTCAACATTTTGAAGCTCTGGTGGCACAATATAGTCAAAAGCTCGATCTAAAGACCGAGCACTGACATCAACTATAACGCTTGCAATATACACTTATAAGCCTGCAGCTTTGCGCAGCTCATCAACTTTATTTGTTTCTTCCCAAGGGAAGCCATCGCGGCCAAAATGACCATAGCTAGCAGTCTTGCGAAAGATTGGCTTGCGCAAGTCAAGGTCGCGAATGATAGCGCCAGGGCGAAGGTCAAAGACTTCATTTACAGCTTTTTCAATCTTGTCTTTTGATATAGTTTCTGTGCCGAATGTATCAACTGTAACATTGAATGGTTTTGCTACACCAATAGCATATGCAATTTGAACTTCACACCTGCTTGCCAAACCAGCAGCAACAATATTTTTTGCAACCCACCTAGCTGCATATGCACCACTGCGGTCAACCTTTGTGGAGTCTTTGCCGCTGAATGCGCCGCCGCCATGCCTGCCCATGCCACCATATGTATCAACGATAATTTTGCGACCAGTCAAACCGCAATCGCCCATAGGGCCGCCAATAACAAATCTGCCTGTTGGGTTAATATAAATTTCTGCATCTTCCCATTCCAAGCTTTCAGCTTCAAAAACAGGCTTGATTACATGCTCAATTAAATCTTTGCGAATTTGCTCAAGCTCAGTTTCTTCTGCATGTTGCGTTGAAATTAAAATCTTTTCAACAGCAACAGGCTTGCCATCTGTATAGCGCACAGAAACTTGAGTCTTGCCATCTGGGCGCAGATAGTCAAGAGTGCCATCTTTGCGCACCTTGGTCAAACGCTCACTCAAGCGATGTGCAAGATAAATTGGCATTGGCATATATTGCGAAGTTTCATCGCATGCAAAGCCAAACATCATGCCCTGGTCGCCTGCTCCAATAGCATCCAGCTGGTCAGTTCCATCAAAGTTCGAACTTTCATCAACGCCCATAGCAATGTCTGGGCTTTGCTCATGAATCGCATTTACAACAGCACATGTGTCTGCATCAAAGCCATATTTTGCGCGAGTGTAGCCAATATCGCGAATAACGCCACGAACAATTGAATCAACATCAATATATGCTTGTGTGCGAATTTCACCTGCAACCATAACAAGACCGGTTGTTACTAAAGTTTCACATGCAACACGTGCAGCATCAACATCTGCTGGTGCACCATTCGGTGCAATATATCCTTCTTTTTGCAATTCAATTTCTTTTGCAAGAATGGCATCAAGGATTGCATCAGAAATCTGATCACACATTTTATCTGGATGGCCTTCCGTCACAGATTCCGATGTAAACAGATATGAATTTTCAGCCATAAAAAACACTTCCTTTTTTGCTTTTATTTTGATGGAAAATAGGTTACCATGTTCAAATCGATTTCAACAGGAGAAGGTTGCTTATGATACATGAAGAAATGCTCAAATACGTTTTTGATCACATTCGCCCGCAGCTTCAAGCTGATGGCGGCGACGCTCACGTTACAAAATTAGACCACGAAACTGGCACTGTTTATGTTTCTTTAGAAGGCGCATGCGTTGGCTGCCCAATGTCTGCTATCACACTTTCACAAGGCATTGAAAAAGTATTAGTTGAAAATGTTCCAGGTGTTGAGCATGTTAAGCCTGACTTGGATGCAATGGAAGGCTTTGCAGATGAAGAAGTTGACGTTCAAGTTGTTGACGATGAAGGCAATATTGTAGGAACAAAAAAAGTTTCAACAAGCGAATTGCTTAATGGCGAAATCGTCGACGACAAATAATTCCTTCCATACAAAAAGCTGAATTTTAAAAGCTTGCGTTTTACCACGCAAGCTTTTTTATTTACTCGCAGTAGCCGGCACCTTCTTCATCACTCATTAAATAAAAAGAAAGTGGCTGCGCAAATGCGCAGCCACTCATCACAAATTGCTATTTACTAAAAGCTAATTACTTAACTTTAGTGCTCTTTTTATATTTTGCTGCATACTTCTTGTATTTAGCTTTAACACTTGCCTTCTTAGCCAAAACTTTGCATTTAACAGTCTTAATCTTTGAAGACTTCAACAAATTCTTAAATGAAGACTTTGTCAAAGATTTGCTATTAACTGTTACAGTCTTGAGCTTCTTGCAAGCTTTGAAAGCCTTAGCTTTAATAGTTTTTGCAGCCTTGCCAAGAACGAGTGTCTTAACTTTAAAACAGCCACTGAAAGCTTGCGCGCCAACAGTCTTTACATTGTCGCCAATAACAATCTTTGTTGCAGCAGCTTTTCCAGAAACAGCCTTAGCAGCAATGCTTGTGACTTTATATGTCTTACCATTCGAAAGCTTAACAGTAGCAGGAATTGTAATTGCCTTTGCTGTATAAGCTTGTTCGCCAGCCTTTACATATTGGACAGTCAAATCATCTGATGAAGTAATCTTATATGTTGCAGCTGCTGCACCTGTGCCAACAAGTTCTGAATAACCTTCAGCAGAAATTCTTGCAAGCTCTTTAGCTTTTTCTTCTTCTGCAGCTTTCTTTGCAGCCTTTTCAGCAGCATTTGCATTACTTACTTCTGTAGCATTCTTAACAACAGCACCAAAGCCGCCGCTAATGCCTTCAACAGCAGTATTCAAATCTGCAATTGTTGCAGCTTCTTCAATAGCAGCAGCGCTTGCAGCATTTGCTTGCATCAAAGACTCAAGTGAAGCTTTAAGTTCATCTGTGCTCAAATCAGACAAGGCATTGATTTCTTTTTGTGCTGCTACATAAGCTTCATCAAGGTCTTCAACTGCAGTTTCACGTGGATAAATTGCTGTTGCATAACCATAAGACTTGCTCTTGTCTTGTTCAGCATTAAACAAAATGCTAATTTCGCTATTTTCATCGCCAAGAGCACGATAGAAAGCATCCTTGTCGATATTTACATCTGCAGCATTACCATCAAATGTAATAGCCTGTGTGCCAGCCTGTTTGAATGCATTAGCTTCAACATTTGTCTTAGCACCTTGCGCAAATGTTACATCGCAAGGAGCCTTTTCAAATGCGCCAGCTTCGATAGTCTCAATGCCAGCAGGAATGATAACCCCGCCCAAAGCTTCAACAGCCTTGTCTTGTTCACTATCACCAAAAGCACCAGCCTTGATTGAAGAAATCTTAACTTTATACATTCCATTTTCTACAGAATCAACAAGCTTCAAAGTGCCGCCTGCATAATCTGAAGAAATTGTTACAGCTTTGCCGCTTTCAGTTGGAGCAATAGAAGCATTAATTGTATTTGTTGCTTCATCAATGCTATTAACTACAACATTTACATTGACATTTTGCTCGCCACTAGCTGTGGTATATGTCATTGGAATGTTGAAGTTATCTGGAACACTAATTGTGCAAGTGATTGACTTTTCTCCTGTATAGCCTTTGCCATCAATAGCTTTAACTGTAATGCGGAACTTGCCCATTGAGCTAAAGTCTTTTGTTGTTTCCCACTTGCCATCATTTGTCAAGCGTTCATATGTAGTTGTATATGCATCGCTTGGAATGATATTGCCTTCCTTGTCTTTCAAAACAAAGTCAGAACCAAGAGCTTCACCGTCATAAACCTTTGAGCTTGTGAACAATGTGTAAACAAGTGGAGAATCAGTTTCCTGTGGATTTTCAGGAACGCCTGGATTATAAACAACGGCCTGGCTCAAGTTTGTAGCATCAGTAGCAATTGGATATACGCTCAAGTCTGTATCATTAAGAGTTGCATCAGCTTCTACATTATCAGAAACTACCCAACGGTCTGTGCCTTCAGGGAATTCTGGAATTGCTCCGCCATCTTGCCAAACCTTGTAACGATTGACCTTGCTCCCACCAGCATAAACTTGCTCTGTCTCTGTATTCATTGTGCTTGACATAGCAGAAAGCTTTGCTTCGCTAATCACACGAGCGCTGCCTAATGCATTTGTCTTAGCATCTGCATCAGCCTTGTTTGAATAGAATGTCACATTGTAATAAAGACCCAAGAATGTGCCATATTGTGCAACATTGCTTGAAACAGATGCATGTTCACCTGTGAAGATGTAACAAGCTTTTTGAGGTCTTCCACCAGTTACTCTCCATGTGTCTGATGCACCTGTGAATACATAATCTGCAAAATCACCATCAAAATAGACTGATTCCAGCTTGGAAGCACCAGTAAAGTCAAATTCATTTTTTGTAGGTGTAGCCCATGATTTAGTAGCTTCAGCTGCTGCTTTATAATCCAATGAATCTGGAATAACAAGCCCAGTCAATGCAGTGCCACCAAATGCTGCCCAATCCAAGTTATTACCCCAGTTTTGGAATGTCATGTTAGCTACAGCAGCAAGTTTAAATGTGCCCTTGTCAGTCTTAATCTTTTCAGGCAAGACCAATGTGCCATCCAAATCATCTGAAACGCATGGTTCATAATAACTACTCAAACGAGTTGTTCCTCTAGAAACCATGATAAAACCTTCTTCAGTATCAGAAGCAGGCTTCAAGATTTGGTAGAAGCAAGTTACCTTCTTGTCGATATCCATGCCCTTTGACCATGCAGTACCTTTTTCAAGATAGTTTGTTTCAGCTTTGAACTTTTCACCCTGTTCATTTTGAACAGTATGAATTGTAAATGCAGCTGAATAAGCTTCATTTGTATAAGTTGAACCATCTGAAGGGGTAATCTTTACGCGAAGAGTGCCAGCAGTTGTTATATCTGTTGTATCAACCCAGTCATTGCCGCTTTTGCGCTGGTAAGAAATCTTATAAACATCTGATGAAAGTTCTTTATTGTCATAAACACTTACAACGCTAACCTTAGGGCTAATTGGACTTCCTGTTGCAATATAGTCATCAAAGTCTGTAGATACTACGCATGTTGACAAGTCAGTTGCAGTAGCAACCTTCTGATAGCAGCATAATGTGCCATCTGTAATCTTTTCATCAATGCTATCAACATCAGCGAAGCACCAGAAGTTGTTTTCACCAGTAAATGCAGGAATCTTATCCATGCTTGCAGCAACTGTCACGCTGCTTGGAGAAAGTGAAACAGCAGACATCTTTGTGCCATCCAAAATGCCAACTGTAGCAATTGGATTTTCTCCATTTTCATATGCCTGTTTGCTTGCATAGAAGCGGACAGCGTCATATGTCTTGCCTGTCGGAGATGTGGCTGCCCAATAAGTATCATTGAAATGATATTTAGCGCCATCGCTTATATTTTTAATGAAGTCACTTACCTTGCCAGTGAAGACAAGTTCGTTAACATCTTCAGAACCAGTACCATTCTTTGTCCAAGAATAACTAGATGAATTTGTGCTCATGCTTGTAATGTTGCAGTCGCCTTCATAATAAATTCTTGAAAAACCGCATGCCCAGTTTGAATTACTGCCATTCACAGAGTACAAATCTTTTTCTAATGTTGTTACAGTGCTTGGAATATGCAAGCCAGCCAAAACATCAGATGAATCAGCAATATTGAATGAATATGAACCAAGAGTTGTTAATGTATAGCTCTTGCCATTGAGTGAAACAGTTTCTGGCAAATAAAGTTCGCCATCATAAGATGGAACAGCAATGCCAGGAATGCCAACTCCACCACTGCCAGTAGCAGTACCTGAGGTTACACCTGATGTTTTAACTTCATTATCGCCTATCACTAAGAATGTACAATTTACAAGAGTGGTTGACCCATCAGCTTTGCTTACATATTTAAGTGGATAATTAAAGCGTGTTGTTGTTGGGTCTGTGACTTTTGTAATTGTGTAAGGTTTTGAATAAAGCTGATCAACTAAGCCGGAACCATAAGCAGGAACAGCCTCTAAGCGATATGTACCAGGTTCAACAGCCTCTTGGACATCTGCCCACTTCCCGTCAGCGCCCTTCTTCTGAGGCCTAATAACATAATATGTTGAATCAAGTGTTTTTCCATCAGCTGAAACTACAGAACCATAATCTGGAGTGATTGATTCGCCTGTATATGGATAATCAATACCATTGAATGAATTTGAAAAACCATAATTTGAAAGAGAATCTAAAGATGCTGATGTATATACACTAGTGCAAACATTTATCTGACCTGAATCTGCAATAGCTGATCCATCAAAACCTTTATAAGTCCATCCGCTTCCTTCAGGTGCTGTGGAAGGAATGCTAGGAATTGTATTCTTGCAATATGCGCCTGAATACAAATTGCTTGCAGCTGTTGAAGGTGTAGAACCCTTCTTGATATAAACATAGCCAATTGAATTTTCTTCAATTGTTGCATCATTTGCGTTGTTATAGAAGTTTGCCTTCAAATAAACATTTGCTCGAAGCGTTGAATTGCTCGAAAATCTGATTGTTCTGTTCGCAGTTTCATTTTCCAAAATGAAAGCACCCTTTGTTGTGCTTACATTCTTAAACATTGAAGTTTCCCAAACTTGAGAACTAGAATTTGCTGTCTTTGAAACTTGAACAGTACCCTTAAAGATTACTTCTTCAATTGTGCCATTTGCATCTTGTGATGTTGAAGTTGTGCTCTTTGATTTTGAAAAAGCCTGGCCACCAATTTCTTTAACAGTGCTTGGAATAATTACTTGCTTTAAAGATGTTGTATCAAAAGCATAATAACCGATTGATTCAATACCTTCAGGAATTGTCACGCCTGTAATGCCTGTTATATTTTGGAATGCCGAAGGACCAATTTTTGTTACATCAAATGTAGCTTCGCCCAATTTAATTGTTTGAGGAATAACAATGCTGCCTTTTGTATCATATGAAACAGCACGATAGTTTGTTGTATAGCTGCTTGTTGCACTCTTTGAATTTGCAACAGCAACTGTACCATGGTCATTTCCTTCGCCAGCTTTTGTGATTTCAAAAGTCATATCGATATTTTGCTTTGCGCCACTTGGCAAAACATTTTCAACAGGGTATGTGACTTTTTGCCCGACAGATGGGCGAACAATCTTAAAGCTTGCTACAAATTCGCCAGTATAACCTGAACCCAAATTTGCTTTGATAACAATGCGGTATGAACCAGCATCTTTGCAAGTTGATACAGTTTCCCAAGAATCATCGTCTTGTTTCAATTGATATGAAATACTATATTTTGAAGAATCAATTACAGCACCATCTGCTGATTCAAGAGTAAAGCTTGGTGTATATGCACTTGCTGTATACCAAACTTTGCCTTCTAAATTCTTAACACGCGCAGTTGAAAGATCTGTCTTTGCAGCATCGCTTGCATAAAACTTCAACTTGCTACCACATGTAACTTCAGCATCTGAACCATAATCTGAAGCAGAGCTTACAGCCCATGCAGTCTTTCCGCTTGGAAGGCTTGGAGTTTTAGCTTGTGTGCCATCCTGTGCTAAAGCTTCATAAGTTCCGCTCAAAATGTCTGTAGCATTTGTGCCTTCTTTGACATAAATTGAAGTAGCATTTGTGTCTGCGCTTGCATCAGATTCACTTGCATAGAAGTCAACTTTGTACCAATTTATGATTGATGCTTCGAATGTTTTCGTGAAATATTCATTCGGAAAGTCTGAGTCTGCCATAAACAAGAAGTTTGTGTCTTGATATGTGCTTGGAGCTAAGACTTTGTTTGAAGTGAATTTAGAAGCACCGCCCTTGAACAAATATGACTTCAAATTGTTCTCAGGCTGTGTATTATATGAGCCCATGAAAAATGCGCTGTTTTCAACTGTTGTCACAGAAGCAGGAATGCATGCTTGCTTCAAATTTTGGCAACGGCAGAAAGCATTTTTGTCAATTGAAATAATCGAATTTGGCAAGTCGCAATAGCTAATCTTACATGCATATGAATCGCTGTTTGAGCCAAATGCAAATTTACCAACTTTAACAACATTATATTGAAGTCCAAATAGTGAAACACTTTCCGGAATTTCAATTGAGCCTGTTGTTGATGGATTAATTGCTAAATCTGTTGTGTAATTTGATGCGCTGATTGAATCGGGCTCTGTACCAACCATTACAGTGCCGGCAGTAGTCTTGCCATCTGATCCAACCTTTGGAGCAGAGATAACTTTGAACCTGCAATCAATTGTATCTTTTGTTCCATCTGTTGCAGTATGATTAATCTTTGAAGTTAAAATATCGCCTTCAGAATAAGCGCGAACTGAATATGACTTTGTTGTTAATGTTCCAGTATATGAACCTTTAGCAGTGATGACCATTCTGTATGTTTCACCAAAAGAGCCATGCTGGCCTTTTGCAGAAGCATCTACCCAGTTGTTGCCATCTTTGCGCTGGTAAGTAACTGCGTAATTGTCTGAAGAAATTACATTGCCATTGACATCGCAAAGTGTAAAACTTGGTTCGATATCTTCACCTGTTATAACATATGAACTTTCAATACCAGAAATTGAACCTTGACCAATATTTGTTTCATCAGCTTTTACAGGATAGCAAGATGCACCGCCTGACAAAGCATCGCTTGTATTAGGGTTACCAACAAAGACCCACTTGTCTGTGCCTTCTGGATAAGCAGGATAGTCAGTCAATGTCTTGTGTGTACCATCGTCATAATTCAAGAAATATTTTGCTTCAAGCTTCTTATTGGCAACATCTGCATATGTAATATTTGATTGCTTCATTAAGTCAGAAGCATACATTGTTGATGAATTTGTTTGACCCTTGTTAAATGAAACATAAATAGTACCCAATGAATTTGTGCCAGCTTCAGCATCTGCTTGGCTTGGATAATATGTAATTGGGAACCAAAGGTAGTTTGCACCGTTGCCTTGCAAAACGTTAAGGCCGGCATGAATAAGTGACTGGCTTGTGTTCGACTTTAATACAGGGCCATAATACATATTTGCAATGCTTGTTGAATTGCCTCCAGCATCACCCCAGAAAATGTGGTTGATATTTTGCCCGCCGCATTGATTTACCAAAGCGTTATAAGCATTATCTGTTGTAATTTCAGAACAATTGCCCTTCCATTCAAAATATGGAGTCGTGCCTTTAACATTACCTTGGCCACCTTGCATATATCTGCCAGACCATGTCTTCATGGAAGCTGGAATTACAAGCTTGTCAAAAATACATTGTTGGAATGCACAAGTGTTAAAAGTTTCAATAGTTTCTGGCAAAGTAATATGAGTGATACTCTTGCATCCACTAAATGCATATGAACCAATAGCAGAAACAGTTAATGTTGCACCCTCATATTCAATTGTCTGCGGAAGAGTAATCTTGCCAGCAGCACTTGTGGAACAAGAAACACTGCCAGTGCCAACTTGAACTTTACCAGTGTTTGAATCTTCATCATATTCCAAAACTTTAAATTTAATATTTATTGATGTTTCAGAACTTGTTGCATCTGTTGGTTCAAAAGGAACAGCAACAGTGATTGTTTGACCTTCAGTTACACCCCCCCCTGCAGAAGTAGTTACAGCGAAGGCAGAAAGTGAGGCGGCTGGAATAAACGCAATACACATGATTAATGCGCAAATGCAGCTGACAAACTTTTTGCCAAGAACAGTTATTCGTTCTTGCATGCTTGACTCCTTTCAAATAAGAACAAATAATTTAAAACTAGTTGAAAAAGCATTGCATATCTGGCCAAAAATATTCATGGCTAGATATAGAAAATGCAAATGCAAATTCTACTCTAAATTGCTTTAAAAATGAATATAGTTTTTTCGGCAATGAACGAAAAAAAATAAAAATGTTTATACTTTTCGGCGAATGAACTTACCGAATTAATTCTAAATTCAATGCCTGAAATCTTCCTTAATTAATCGTTATACCCAAGTGGCAAGCAGAATGAGAGTTTACGTTCTGAATAAAAAGCTTCGCTCACCCCTACTCGAATTCCATAAAGTTCAGATAGCAATTCTTCAGTCATAACTTTTTGCGGCGCGCCATCTGCAAGAATATGCCCATCTTGAATCACAAGCGCCCTGTTTGAATGCAAGTAAGCTTGATTCGGGTCATGCGTCGACATGATGACGCAATAGCCCTGTTCTCCAAGATTCGATATGCGCTCTAAAACTCTATATTGATTACCATAATCAAGGTTTGCTGTTGGCTCATCCATAATCAAAATTTGTGCATCTTGAACAAGGGCACGTGCAAGCAAAGCAAGTTGACGCTGCCCGCCAGAAATTTGCGTGCAGCTGCATTGCGCAAGATCAGCAATGCGCAACTGTTCCAAAACATCCATAACATGTTCTTCATCCTGCTTTGAAGGCGACCCGCCAATGCTAAGGCGATTTGTCATCCCCATCAAAACAAGCTCTTTAACAGTATATTCAAAGACAGGCTCGCTTGATTGCGGAACATAAGCGATCAAATGCGAAAGCTCTTTGCGCGACATATCTTTTAGCGACTTGCCATCGATAGAAATTGTGCCGCTATATGTTGGTAGAAAGCCCAAAATGCACCTGAAAAGCGTAGACTTGCCAACACCATTTGGTCCAAGCACAGACACAAGGTCTCCGCCAGAAATATTAAAGCTTATACCCTTTAAAACTTCTGTGCCATTGCTATATGAGTAATGCACATCTTCAAGATTAAGATTCACGGCGCAAGCCCCCTGTGATAATAAGATATACAAAAACTGGCGCGCCAACAAAGCTTGTTAAAATGCCAATTGGAATTTCACTTGTTGTAATCATTCTTGCAAAATCATCTGCTACCAGCAAAAATGCTGCACCCATAAATATTGCGGCAGGGATAATTTTGCGAAAATCACTACCATAAATCATTCTGCAAAAATGTGGAATAACAAGCCCTACCCAACCAATAACTCCACTGATTGCAACACAAGCTGTTGTCATTAAGGTTGCACAAGCAATAACAATACCGCGCAGCAAATTTGTATTTATCCCCATAGCACGTGCTTCATCTTCACCTGCTGTTAACAAATTCATTCTCCATCGCAAAATAATAAGCGGAACAAGACCAATAAAAACAGGAATACAAGCATATGCAACGCTTTTTAATTGCGTTGAAGCTAACGAACCCATGAGCCAATATGTAATTGCTGGCAACTGTTCTTCTGTATCTGCAATCAATTTAATAAATGAAATAGCAGAACCAAAAAGCGAAGATATAACCATGCCAGCTAAGACCATAGAAAGTATTGGGTTGACGCGAGAAAATCGTGAAATTCCATATGCAATTAAAACTGCCGCCAAGCCAAAAATGAATGCTTGAATAGTGATGCCAAACCAGCCCATCCCAAGCAAAATTGCCAAAGCTGCACCAAAGCCTGCGCCATTTGTTGCACCCAAAATGTCTGGGGACACCATCGGATTTCTAAACATGCCTTGATATGAAGCACCAGCAACTGAAAGAGCTGCACCAATCAAAATTGCAGCTAGCACACGCGGCAAGCGCACATTTACAACTGAGCTGTATGCGCCATCGCCCCATGTTTGTGCAAAGTTACAAAGCCCAGTAGCATTCAGCAAAATTTTTGGCACGTCCAAAATTGATATGTCGCTATATTTGCCAAGCCAAAGTGAAACAAGCGCAACAACAAAAAATAGGACAATCAGCACAACAAAGCGCAGAGCGAAATTTGGCTTCTTGGCAGCAGATTTGTGTGACATATTACTTCCTTATCAATGTCGAATTTGCCAACATTTCGCGTATTTTATCTTCGCCAGGCTGTGCATTCCAATAAAGCTTCATAAATTCTGCCGCTTTTTCAACCATATCAAAATTATAGTCCTTTGGATATAGCAAATTGCCTAACCACAAAATGCCAAGCAACTGTTGAATTGAAGGCGGCTGATCAATCCATGAATATGGGATTGCAGGAATTTCATAAACTCTTTTATTTTTAACAGCGCTAACACTGCTCCAAGATGGGTCATCATAAATATCTTCAAAATAACTATTCGGAGCAAGAATCACAATATCAGGATCCCAGTTCATAATCTGTTCAATAGATACCTGGTTTGAATTTGTATTTGTTAGCTGTGCTACGTTGCGCACGCCAACAGCATCTAAAACAGCAGCATGAATATTGCCTGCTTCATGAACTTCAGTGCCATATTCCCCACTACCATATAAAATGCGAGGCATTTGTTCTTTGCTTTTGCTCTTCTTCACTTTTTTAGCAAAGCTCAAAATATCATTTGTATAATCTGCAAGTTCTTTTGCACGGCTTTGAGTCTGTGTGACTTCGCCCAAAAGCGTATAAGCATCTGCCATCTTGTTTAATGTAGCTTCCACAAAAACAACAGGCAAGCCAGTCTGTTCTTGCAAAGAAGTCAAATCTTCTTTGATAGTTTCTTTATGTTCGCCAACATCGATAATCACATCTGGGTTTGCATCAATTATCGCTTCATAGTTCATATCTGCATTGCGACTATAAAAGCGACCAAAAATAGGCAGGTCAGCATATTGTTCGCCAAAAAATTCAAGCTGAGTTTTTGAAATTTTGCTGCACAAGCCCATCAGTTTTTCTGGACAAAGAGAAAGAAGCATTACCTGCGCATATGCGCCAGAAGGAGCAACATTTGCAATATCATTTGAAAGCGCAACAGTCCTGCCGCAAGAATCCGTAAAAGACCAAGCCTCGCCAGTATTATTTACAAGCGCCTCTTCAAGTTTTGAAGCTTTTGCAGATGGGTCACTGCCACAAGCACTAAGGCTTGTGCCAGCCACAAACGCACCAAGATTCAAGCCACAAAGCTTTACAAATTCACGCCTAGAAAAAGCCATTTTTAATTAGTCCCCATTCTCTTCAATTTCACTTTGTGGAATACGCGAAGGCAAGCGCGCATCTTTTGCAGAATCTTTGTCCCAAGTGTAAACAATTTCCACACGCTCAACGCCATAAGACCATAAAGCAGAATCACCATCTGGCAAAACAAAACGCAATGGCTGCTGCTTTTCATATAAAGCAGACTTACCACTAGCTCCGCCAGCAATTGAAAGAATTATTTGCCCTTCATGCAAGTTGTCGCCGCGGATAATTTGATAATAACCGTCCTTGCAAGTGACGCGAATCTTTTTCACATCGTCCAAAGATTTGCCATATTGCGCCAGTAGAGTTTGAATTGTTGGGCCATATCCTGTTATTGTTCCAGCCTTATCTGAAGTGCCAACAGCCTTCACACGTTCACAATCCATATCTGCCAAGTCTTGCGCCGTCAATGTAATTTCTTCATCTGTTAAGCCAACAAAAGTTATTGGTTCATCAGCATATGTTGAAATATCTGGCGCGCGCAAAAACCACCAACAAACAACAGCAGCTGCAATTAAAACAATAGCAATTGCAGCAAAAACAAATGGACGAGCCTTGTGCCACGCATTTGAACGCTGCTGTTTTGGGTTTGCAATCCCTAAATATTCATTTTGCTCTGCAGAATTTTTAGCCATAAATCTTTCCTATTACAAAGCGCTGCATCTCAAGCCAAAACAAAAGCAATGCAACTTCTATTTAACAATGTAAAGTTCGCCTGTTTCAGTATCTTTATAAACAGTGCCAGCCTGTTCATACTTTGTGTCGCCATCTGATGATTCACCATTAGCATTTATCAGCGGGTCTTCAACCTGCTGCATTGCTTCTGTATCAACCTGCGTTGCTCCTGTTATATCAATATTCCAATGCGTAATTAGAGCAATCATGACAGCTACAGCAATCAAAAGCATGCAGTCAGACATGTTTGAAACAGATGCATTTGGGTCGACATCTTCTTCTTCAAAGCCGCTGCGCTTTAAAGTGTGCGAATATTTGCGTCTCATAATATCACGGCCTTATAAATTTTCATTTACGCCTGAAAATGTAACTTCAGTATCAGCTGATTTTGAGCTGCTATTTTTAGCGCTTCGCTTTTTTGGTTTTGCATCATCTGAAATTTCAGTTGGCTTTCTGACAATGCCAAAATCATGATTATCTGAAGCTTTTTCCAACACGCATTCAACAGCAGATTCAAAAATTGCTGTATATTTCCTATACCAAAACTTGCGAATTGTGGAAATTAAAAGAGCGAACAAAGCAATGACTAAGCCTAAAACAGTTGTATCAAATGCAACAAGCAAACTTTCAGACAATGTAACAGTATCACCCCTGCCCAAAGCAACCAAGCCAGGGCCTAATGGAATCAAGGTGCCCATCAAACCAAGCATAGGGCCAATCTTTGCAATATAGTCTGTGACTTTCACACGGCGGTCATATCGTTCTTGCTCTTTAAAGCAAATGCTTGCTGCCAAAGATTCTCTATCTTCATTACTGATTTGCGGGTGGCAAATAAGCTCGATAAGCCCATCACGCTGGCGTCGCAGCAAACCGCTATTTTGCAACACTTCAACTGTGTCTTCTTTTTCTTTTAAATCGTCCACAAATTGCGGCATGAATACTTTAAAATGTCTGCGTTCTGTAAAAATTTCTGCAATCAACATGCCCAACAGAACAACAATCAAAATGACCAGCAAAATCTCTGCAATAATTGTTGGATTTTGCAGCGATTCTGTAATAGCGCGCATCACATCTGATGGCGATGGCAATGATTCTAAACTCATCTTTTATCCCCTATTTAACTTTCTTTGTTTTGGCACTTGACCATGCGCCATAAAACTTCTTACCACTAACTTTTATATACTGACGAACCTTAACATTCGTCTTTTTGCCACTCTTTAATTTACTTATAACTTTGCTTTTACTTTTGGAAGAAACGCTTACATTTTTCCACTTGCTACCAGCAACTTTATAAGCGACTTGATAGCCCTTTGCGCCAGACTTCTTCTTCCAAGAAACTTTTAGTTTACCCTTTCCAACATTTGCAAGCTTGACGCCGGAAACTTTTGACTTTGATTTTGTCTCGCCGCAAATTTTGCAAATGCCAATTTTGTATTTATGCGCATGTCCTATTACTACCTTTTTGGAAGGCGCAGAAGACGTACCAACAAAAGATTTGCGAACATTAGAACCAATTAAATGATTGTTATAAAGTGAGCCGCCACTAATAACTTTTGTTGGAATTTTCAAATAGAATGTGCCAACATTACCGCTAGCAGATGATGAAGAAGCTAGGGCAGCAGTCGACTTTGGACAAACATTTTCACCCAAGTCTTTTGAACAGTCCAAAGTCAGGGAACCTGTGCCGCAAAATACAACTTTGCAAAATGTAGCAATGCTTAAAGATCTTAATGAATTTTTGCCTACAAGTTTTAAATATAAAGTTCTGGCTCTATAGTCTGAAGTAGTATCGCCATAAGCATAAGAATAATAATATGAAATACTAAGAGTTGTTGCCTTGACATTTTTAAGCGTCAATATGTTTTTTGAAGCATTAAAACTAACACCCTTTATACCGCCGTTAGTCGTACTATCATAATTCGACGATTTTGAATATCCATCTGTATTCTTTGTTGACCTATAAAATGAAACTTCTGCATAATTTGAAGAATACTTTTTCACACTTGAATCAGGCTCTTGAGTATATGTGCCTTTTACAATGCTAATTTGAGTTTCTGTCCCTGTTGTTGTTTGTGCGCTAGCACTTGATGCAAAAATGCCAAACATTGCAAAGACTGCACAAATACAAAAGCATGGCGCCATTTTCTTGAAAATATTATGCATGTTGCATTCCACCTTTCTTATTATTTTCGCCAGCATTTTTATCTTTAGTCTTTTGTGAACAATATCTGCCAGTTTGCAATGCAATGCCAATCAAAAGCAGAATAAGAGCAAAAATGGCAATAGCCAGCATAAGCTTTGGATCAACATCTTCTTCACCAAGTTCTGAATCGAATGTGCCTTCTGTCAAGCGCCAGTTTTGCACACCACCTTTTGACCCGCCTGTTAATCCTGCTTTTGCACTTTGCAAATAAAAGTTTGTTGTGTTTCCAGTGCTATTATTTACTTGTTTATTTCCATTAACAGATGGTGTTGCAGAAGACGAACCACCGGAATTTGTTCCGCCATTAGAGCCTGACGCTCCTCCACCATTACCGCTGCCATTGCCACTGCCGTCACCATCACCATCAAAACCGTCGCCTGCTCCACTTGTATCAATTTCTTTTTGACTACCAGAAACTGACGTAGTG
>CAVDAL010000085.1:0-15129 GCA_963606965.1 Acutalibacteraceae bacterium | reverse complement strand
CCTTTTGCTGTGTAGCTTTTTAGCTGCATTGAATTGCCGATATATTTATAAACATTGCGGATTTTTGCCATTGGAGTAACGCCGCCTTCAACATGGTCGCCTTCCTTCACTGTAACATGCGTTAAGTGAATTAGCACAACATCTAAATCTGAACGACCCTCAGGCTGAATATGAATTTGATAATCTGGATAATCTGCATTGTCATAAAGCTTGTACTTTTTGACTTTAACAACTGTGCCACTGACTGGCGCATAAACAGTCGTGCCAACAGCTCCGCCGCAGTCAATGGCGCTAAGCTTGGGGCCAGCATTGCCGCTTCTATAGCAGCGGATAAATTCACCAGTCATCCACTTGTTGCCCGTGGGCTGTTCGCTTGCAACACGACCTGTGCCATGAGCTGCCATCACTTCTGTGTTTGTTGCTTCCTTTAATTTTGTCTTTAACTTTTTTGCATATGAATATGATGCGTTATGAATCAAGATTTCTGTCAAGCTTTGCATTGATACTGCAGAATGTAGCTTGATTCCATCGCAAGATGCCATGATTGGAGTGGGGAGTGCGTCGCCTTCCTGCGTTACTGTTGAAGCAGCTGTTGATGAAGAGGAAGATATTGACGCGCTATTGTTTGAAGTGCCAGTGTCTGATTGTGGCTTGATGAAGAATACTGCTGCTGCAATAACAATTGCAACAATGATGAGGAATGCGATAATGCGTTTTGCGCTCCAGCCGCGGCGCCTGCGTTGGCTGTGCCTTGGGCTGCGCGTTCTGTAATTGACCGCGTTATATTGTTGCACATTTCTTGATATGTAAGCGCCGCGGCTTGAGCCTGCGCGGCGGCTATATTGACTAGCGCTTTGTCTATTGTTTGCAGGGTTTTGTTGCCTGCGCTGATAATTATTATTTGCTTGGTTTGAGCCGCCGCGCGCCCTAGCTTGTGTGCCTGCGTTCACGCCAGCTTGTCGGCGTCTGTTTTGTTCCTGCGCATATGCTTGTCTATTTACATTTTGGCGTTGTTGACGAGTCAGCTGTGCCGCGCGGCGCGCGCGCTCAGAGCGAGAACTATATTGAGTACCAGCTGAATTGCTAGTTCTGTTGGTCTCGCTGTAGCCGCTGCCACTGGAACTGCTTCTGGTATAGCTATAGCTGCTGGCATCTTTGCCATTGTTGTAATTTGTTTGCTTGCGCGTATCCATGTGTATCACTTTACCACATATATTGGCAGTTAAGAGCGTTTGTGTTTAATTATATATGTGAGCCATGTGCTTGTTATGGCGCTTGCTTGTCGCGACACATAAAAAAGCCGCGCCATTACATGTTATATATTGCCATGCAAGGGCGCGGTCGCTCAATTAAGTTTAGATGTGAAAAGCTTTAAATTTATGCCATTTCTGCTTCATAACCAGCATCAACAACAGCTTTAATCAAAACATCATCTGCAAGGTCGGCGCTAAGATGTACTACTGCGCTCTCTGCGTCCAAGTCGACGTCTGCACTTTCCACTCCGTCTAATGCTTCAAGAGCATCCTTGGTGTGGGCAACGCACTTTGGGCACATCATTCCTTCAACATGCAAAGTCTTTTCCATGATAATCTCCTTTTTATTAATTTGCTTTGCGTCTTTAACATCTGCACATCCATGTGCAGGAGTTTTTAATGGGACAAGGTTGTTAATATCTTTGCCTGACTCGCCTTTATATTCTATATCAGCTTCTTTATCACTAGAGATTTTATTCTGAGGCTTCCATGTGCGCAGTCTTAAAGCATTGCTAACAACACAAACAGAAGAACAGCTCATCGCGGCGGCTGCAATCATTGGGTTGAGTGTGAAGCCAAGCCAAGAAAAAACACCAGCTGCAATTGGAATACAGATGACGTTATAAAATAGCGCCCAAAATAGATTTTGTTTGATGTTTCGCATAGTTGCGCGGGAAAGACCAATTGCAGCAACAACATCTGCAAGGTCGCTTTTTGTAAGCACTATGTCTGCTGCATCAATCGCGATGTCTGTACCAGCACCAACAGCAATTCCAACGTCTGCGCGTGCAAGGGCAGGGGCGTCATTAATTCCATCGCCGACCATTGCAACTTTGCCCTGTGCGGAAAGCTTGCGAATTTCTTCTTCCTTGTCTGTTGGTTTTACTTCAGAAACAACGCGATCAAGACCAAGCTGGCATTGAATTGCATGAGCAGTGCGTTTGTTGTCGCCCGTTAACATGACAGTTGAAATTCCTTGTGCGCGCAAAGCTGCGATTGCAGCCGCGCTTGTTGGCTTCACCTTATCTGCTAGTGCCAAAACTCCAAGCAACTGCCCATTGCATGCGAAATAAAGAACTGTTTTGCCAGCATCTGCCATTTGTTTTGCCTGTTCATCAAAAGCAGAAATTTCAACGCCTTCTTTTTGCATTAATCTTGCGTTGCCTGCAATGCAAATTGCGCCATCAATTTTTGCTTGCACGCCGCCGCCAGCAATCTGCTCAAAATTTTCTACAGGCAAATCTTTTGCATTTTGTTCTTGTGCAAAGCTAACAATTGCTTTTGCCAGCGGGTGTTCAGATTTCTTTTCCAAGTTGAATGCAATATCAAGAGAATCATGCGTGAGCAGGCAGTCTGTTACAGCTGGTTTGCCTTGCGTTAGCGTCCCTGTTTTGTCGAAGACAACAGTTTTCACAGCGTGGGCAGTCTCTAAACTTTCAGCTGATTTGATAAGAATGCCGCGGGTTGCGCCGCGCCCAGTACCAACCATAATTGCTGTTGGAGTTGCCAAGCCAAGAGCGCAAGGACAAGAAATCACAAGAACGCTTATCGCATGATTGATTGATGTTGCAATGCCAGCGCCCACAAACATCCAAATTGCGAATGTAACAATAGCAATTGCTATAACAGCCGGTACGAAAATGCCAGAGATTTTGTCTGCAAGTTTTTCAATTGGAGCTTTGCTAGATGTTGCTTCATCAACAAGGCGAATGATTTCTGCAAGGGTTGTGTCTTCGCCAACGCGTTGTGCCACCATCGTGAAATATCCGCTAGTGTTGATTGTGCCAGCTGTGAGCTGCGAATTTTCTGCTTTTTCAACAGGGATGCTTTCGCCTGTGATAGCAGATTCATCAATTGCGCCATTGCCACTTTGCAAATATCCATCGGCGGGAATGCTTTGTCCAGCGCGTACGACTAACACATCGCCAACGCGTATAGCAGCAGCGGGAATTTCTTCTTCGACGCCATCTTTTAAGCGCATTGCAGTTTTTGGTGCAAGATCCATCAGCTTGTTTATCGCATCTGTGGTTTTGCCTTTGGCGCGAGCTTCAAAGAATTTGCCAAGCGTGATAAGCGTTAAAATCATACCAGCAGATTCAAAATATAAATCCATTGCAGCAGTGTGCGCGTTATCCAAATTGCCTGTGCCAAGCGCGACACCAATTCTGTAAAGCGCAGCAATGCCATAAATTGTTGATGCAGTCGAACCAAGTGCGACCAAAGAATCCATATTTGGTGAGCCGCGGAACAAGCTTGTGAAGCCAATGCGGAAGAATTTGAAGTTCACGAAGATGACAGGTGCCAAAAGCAGCAGCTGTGTAAGCCCAAAAGTCATTGCGTTGGCGTTGCCCAAAAATACGGAAGGTAGTGGCCAGCTAAACATATGACCCATGGAAAGATAAAAAAGCGGTACTGTGAAGATGATTGAGATTATGAGTCGTGTGCGTACCTTTTTTGCTTCTGCGGCTGCTTTGTCTACAGACGAATTTGCCTGTGAAGTTGCGGCATGTTGCGCGCCGGCCTCATTTGTTGCGCCGGCATTTTGCGCGCTGGCCTGGGCAATACGCGGATTTGCTCCATATCCTGCTTTTTCAATTGATGCACAAATTGCGCTTATCATTTCTGCAGCTTGTGCTTCGTCTTCAGGAAGTTCAACTTGCATTGAATTTTTCAACAGGTTGACAGACACATTTTCAACGCCATCAACTTTTTTTGTTGCTTTTTCAACACGCGCAGAACAAGTCGCGCATGTCATTCCTGTTATATCAAAAACTTGCTTCATTTTTGCCTCTCAACAAAATTGTTAACCAAGGTTTAATTTCACATATTAGCTTATATCATAATTTCGAAGTAATTTAACCACGATTTGAAAACATCCTGCGCATGCAAGCAAGTGTCGACTAAATATCCGCGTTCTTCATCATATTCGTGCAAACCTCGATAATAAAAATCTTTCAATTCGTCAGAAATTATGAATGGCACAATATTGTTCGCAAGGCATTCCTTCAAAAGGACGAGCCGCCCAATTCTGCCATTTCCATCTTGGAATGGATGTATTCGTTCAAAGCGAACATGAAATTCTATAAGCTCATTAATTGATTTGCGTTCTAGGTTGTTATACCAATTTAAGAGCTTTTCCATTTGTTTATGAACATCGCTAGGGTGGGCTGTTTTTCGCCCGCCAACCTCATTTGGGAGCTTCTTATATTCGCCAACAGCAAACCATTCTTTTTCAGCATCGCTTGTTGATGACTTCAGAGTTTTATGCAAATGCTTTATGTAATTTTGAGTTAAAGTTCTGCCGCAATTGTCGATTACATAATCAACGCATTTGAAGTGATTGTTCGTTTCAATAATGTCATCAACTGAAACCGCCGCTTGCGCTCCTATTGTTTTTGTTTCAAAAATTAGGCGCGTCTGTTCTTTGCTGAGTTTGCTGCCTTCTATATGGTTTGAATTGTATGTTAGTTCAATTTGTAGCTTGTGATATATTCCGCCAGGCATGTGTGATTCTTTTTCTTGCTTAAGGCGAATAAGCAGCTCATTATTTTTTTGTTTGGCATTTTTGCGTTTTGGCTTTTGTGCATCGGCAGGAATTTGCCATGTTTTGCCGCACTTGCGCGCGCCGTCAACTCTGCCTTGCGCGCAATAATCACGCACGCTTCTTTCGGAAATGCCCCATTTAGCTGCAGTTTTAGCGACTGTCGTATATTTCATAGTAAAAATCCTTATCGGCAAAATTTATTTGTAATTATCATTTTATCACAACTTTTCTGCCGATAAAAATTTATTGATGCTAGAGGGACTTTCTTCTTTTCTGCATATCATTTACACATATTTTCCGCTCGCAGAAGACAAGTGCCAGTTTTGCTTGAATGTTGCTTTTCCGTCATTTTAATTTTTCATTTACTTCATAGAATATGAACCAGCAAAATTAAATATGCGCATATTATTTATTTTCATTTTTGATACTGCGCAATATTTAAAACACTTCGAAAAGTGCAAGTTGCGGCAAAAATAAATCTTTTGTAAATGCCGAATGACTTCACAAAAAAAACAAACAGACAGCATAGCTTTAAGGCGCGCCATGGCAGGTGCGCTATCACGGCATGTTAAAGATTAAAACTTGATGCAAAGCATCAATATTTAAGGAGTTAGATTTTATGGGTCTAGGGTTAGACAAAAAACAAAGAGTTATGGTTCTTGTACTGTTGGCAGGGACTTTTATGGCGGTGCTGAATGCAACATTATTGACACCAGCATTGCCAACATTGATGCAAGACATGGGCGTCAAACAAACAACGATTCAGTGGCTGACATCTGGATATGCGCTGACGGAAGCTGTAGTTATTCCGTTGGCAGCATTTTTGATGGGGCGTTTTTCAACGCGCAAGCTGTATATTGGCGGCATAGCACTTTTTGGCGTTGGCAGTTTGCTTGAAACTTTTGCTCCAAATTTCGCCGTCTTGCTTGCTGGCAGAGTTGTTCAAGCTGCATGCACTGGTGCAATAATGCCTATGGTCATGAGCGTTGTTTTGCTGATTATCCCACGTGAAAATAGAGGCTCTGCGATGGGCCTTGTTGGTTTGCTTATAGGTTTTGCGCCTGCGATTGGTCCATCATTATCTGGCGTTTTGATTGACACTATTGGCTGGCGTGCAATTTTTGGAATTGTTGCTGCCATTGCATTTGTGATTGTGATTATTGCATCTATCACGCTTAAAAATTTCGACGCTTTTAAAAAGCCAAAGTTCGACTTTTTGTCTGTCGTTCTTTCAACAATTGGTTTGCTGAGCCTGCTTTATGGATTTTCAACATTTAGTTCTGCAAGCAATCATCTTATTACTGCAGGTCTTGTTGCTGTTGGTGTTATCTTTGTCGGGCTTTATGCTCGCCGCCAACTCAAGTTGGAAGAGCCAATGCTTCGTGTTGGAATTTTGAAGATGCGCAAATATAGGACAGCTGTAATTTTGGTTATGATTTTCCAAGCTGCTCTTGTTGGCATGGAAACAATTTTGCCGCTTTATATTCAGGGTGTTTTGGGAAAGACTCCAACAGTCAGTGGCATGACGCTTTTGCCGGGCGCTTTGGTTGGTGCTGTTCTTGGCGTTTTTGCTGGCAGGATTTTTGATAAGTTCGGCGTACGCAAGCCTGTTGTTTGCGGCGCAACTGTTGTATTTATTGCTGCTGTTGGCTTGTTCTTCTTCCGCGTTGATTCTTCAATTCCATTTGTTGCGACAATCTATACAGTGCTTGCTATTGGCATGCAGTTCACTATGACTCCGCTGAACACATGGTCAATTAATTCGCTGCCAAATGAATATATCCAGCATGCACAAAGCACTTCGAACACTTTGAACCAAGTTGCTGCATCTTTTGGTACAGCTGTGCTTGTTTCAATTTCAGCCGCTGTATCTGGCGCGGCAAGTTCGCTTAGCGGAATTGAGCAAACATTTGTTGGCTATCATGCTGCACTCACGACTACCGCCGCGCTTGTTACTGTTGCAGTTGTGATTATCTACATTTTTGTTCGCGACAAAAAGAAGAGCGCTGCTAGTGAATCTGGCGATGAGCAGGCTGTTGTTGTCGAATCCATCAATGTCGAGGATGGCTCTGTTACAGGCTTGGCAGCTTCAACTATTCTTGTGCGTGAAGTTATGAATCCAGGCGCTTTGACTGTTAGTGCTTATGCAAAAATGGGCGATGTTATTAAGATTTTGGCTGAAACTCAGACGGCTGGTGTTTCTATTGTTACACCAAATGGCAAGCTTGTTGGCTATGTGACAGATGGCGATGTTATTCGTTATTTGGCGCATAATGAGAAAAGTTATTCAATTCCTTCTATTAGCTTTTTTGCTCATTTTCAAGATGATGATGACTTGCGTGAACGCTTTAATGAGCTTATGCAAATGAGCGTTATGGAGCTTGCGACAAAGCGCGTCATTACTGTCGAGGATAATTTGAGTTTGGACAAAGCTTGCGCAATTCTTGCAGAAAAGAGAATCAAGAAGGTGCCTGTTACACACGATGGAGTGCTTGTTGGTGCTTTGAGCAGGCGCAATGTTATGAATTATGTAATGAATGTTTTACGCAAAAGCGCATAATTGCCGTGACATGGTAAACGCAAACGTTTGCGCTTACCACGTCACGAATGCTATATCAAATTAATGGAAGTGTCATTTTCAAAATTAAGGAATGAATATGAAATTCCTTTTTCTTTAAGCTTCTTAAGCCAGCCAGATGCTGTCATTACAGGAATTGATGATGGCGCATATTCATCAACACTGCGTGAAATAATTGCATCAGCATTGATAGATTTTGCTGCTTGCCAAATGCATGCCTTTTCAAGATTATTCCATTCAGATTCAATGGCGCTGATAAAACAATCGTTAGATAATGGTAGAAATGTAATTATTTCTGATAGTTCGAGCATTATGTGCTTGCATTTTTCTGACATACCATTGTCATGCTTTCTGCTTAATACATATAACAGATCATTTGCTTGCGCTGTTGAAGCAAAAAGTTGAACTTCATTAAAGTAGCTTAGCATTAATAGCTTTTTTTCAGCTTCTGAATCTTCCCCTTTAAAAAGAAAATCAAAGATAATATCCGTATCAAGAAAATAACGCATAATTTATTCTCCTAACAGTTCTGTGATTCGCAAATCTTTAATTTCTTCAGCGCTTAAATTTGAAAATTTATTATTTGCTAGAGGGATTCCGTTTAGAAATTTCTCTGCTTGGTCAAATTTGTTTTGCAAGATGTCACTATCTTCTCTGGATGAATCATCTTCGAATGGCAATTTTTTATTTTTGATGATGTAGTCATAAAGCATACTTATAGCTGATGAAGGAGTTATTCCAAGTTTTTTTAATATGGCATTGCCCGCTTGTTTTTTCTCTCCAGACATTCTGCCTGTAACCATTGCGTTACCCATTTGTCTCCAATGTGTGAATTGTTGTACGTTGTACATTTTGCAAAATTATTGTACCATACGCTTAAAACATGGTAAGTGCAATTACGCAAATTTTTATTATTTGCGGTCAGTGGAGTGTTGTAAAGCAAGGCAATAAATTAAAAGATCACATGCTTAATATGCTCCGCCGGTTTAATTTGCTAGTGAATTTAGCGATAGAAATGGGGCTGATGTTCGTGTGCATTTTGTTTGACAAAATCGGGGGGGGGCTATCATTGCATAAATTAGGGATATTTGAGTGGGTTTTTTGAACATGACGGAGGGCATATATTCTGCATTATGTTTTAGAAATTCAGTATTTTAATTGAAGGAAAGGAAAAATTATGGAACAAAAAATTAGCAGGCGCATTATTGCATCAATAATGTGTGCGTCGCTTGTGTTGACATTTGTGCCAGCATTTGCGTTGTCACAAGTTCAATCTGCATTTGCAGCTATCACAACAAAAGCAGGTCCGGCGATATGTAATGTCTGCACAGAAGTCTATGATGAAGACGAAGATGAGTATGAAGAGGGATACGAAGGTTGTATTACGCCGGACGGTATTAATCGTTCAGATGTCAGAAAGATTGTATTTGTAAATACCAATACTGTGCCGGACGATGCCGTAGCTTCTTGCGATGCGTCGGAAGCAAAAGATGAATCCGTGATGTGTTGGGTTATAAGCACGAGCGATGGTGACGAAGACGAAGATTATGACGAAGATGAAGACTGTGATGGAGGTTCGTACGATCTTTATTATGGTGCAGATGGGCTCTATCCAAGCTTGCCAGTTAATTCGTCAAATCTGTTTGGGTCTATGGAATATCTTTCCAGCATCGAAAACTTGGACAAAGTAAATACATCTAATGTAACCAATATGAGCGGAATGTTTAATGAGGACGACGATCTTCAAAGTTTAGATTTAAGCAATTTCAATACTTCCAAAGTTACAGATATGTCAGAAATGTTTTATTATTGTTATGATTTGAAAACCTTGAATTTGTCAAGCTTCGACACATCAAATGTTGAATATATGTATGCGATGTTTAGAAGTTGTAGATATTTAAAAAAATTAGACCTTTCAAAGTTTAATACTTCAAAAGTTACAAGCATGCATAACATGTTTAGATATTGTGATGACCTTAAGGAACTTAATTTGTCAAGTTTTAATACATCCAATGTTGAAACCATGGGTGAAATGTTTTACTATTGCAGCTCTTTAAAGAGCCTTGATCTTTCTTCTTTTAAGACATCTAAAGTTGAAGATATGTCAAGCATGTTTGAAGGCTGCGACAGAATCAGAAGCTTAAATCTCTCTAATTTTGATACTCAAAACGTCGAATATATGTATGCCATGTTCCGAGATTGCAGTTCATTGACAAGTCTTAATCTTTCTTCTTTTAAGACATCTAAAGTTGAAGACATGAGCCATATGTTTGATTCATGCTATATCCTTAAAAGTCTTGACTTGTCTAATTTTGATTGTTCAAGCTTAGCCTACGCAGATCATATGCTTTCTAGTGCAAAGTCACTCGAATCTGTTTATGTTTCTAGTAGCTTCAAACTTCCAATGAGCTGTGAAACTTATTGTATATTCGATCAGGCTTATAGCATCAAAGGTGAAAAGGGAACAACATACGACGAAAACATGATAGACAACGGCGATTATGCAAGAGTTGATGGAGGTAAAAGCTCTCCTGGTTATTTTAGATTAGCGAATAATGCATCTGTAAGTGTTGACACTGCGGATTGCACATATAACGGCAATGCAAAGACTCCAAATATCGTCGTAAAATGCGGGCAAACAACTTTGACTCAATGCAAAGATTATACTGTTTCATATTCTGGTGATAGAAAGAGTGTTGGCACTCACAAGCTTACGCTCAAAGGGTGTGGAGCATATAGCTTTTCAATTACAAAAAATTATGTTGTAAATCCAAAGGCTGTTTCTTTGAAGAGTCTTGCTGCTGGAAATAAGGCATTAACAGTAAAATGGGCAAAGTCTTCTAAAGCAAATGCTTCTGGATATCAAATTCAGATTGCAAAAAATAAGAAATTCAGCAAGGGCAAAAAGACTATTAATGTAAAGGGCTACAATGTGAGTTCGAAGAAAATCACCAAGTTGAATAGCGGCAAGAAGTACTTTGTTAAAGTTCGTGCATATAAGGCTGTTGGCGGCAAGACATATTACTCCACTTGGTCAAAAGTCTTGTCGAAGAAGACAAAGTAGTAGCAATATTGGTGTGGTTAATATGGAATTAAGTTTAAGAAGAAGCATTATTGCAATTATTATGAGTATCGTTCTTGTTTGCGCATTTGCGCCAACAGTCGTGTTTTTGCAAGCTCAGTTTGCATTTGCAGATTCTGCAACAAAGGCAGGTCCAGCAGTAAAAGCTACCCATGAATATTATTATTCTGCCAGCATTGCATTGCCTGATGACATATATGCAGGGAATATCCACAAAATTATCTTTATGAATAAAATAGATACAAAGGCTAAAGATTGCTCAATATATTTTGACGCATCGGAAGCCGGCGACGGTTCTGTAATGTGCTGGGGAACAAATACTGGGAATACTGATGAAGATGGCAATGCTTTATATGATATTTGGTATGGCTCAGATGGTGCATATCCAAGTTTTCCAGAGAATTCTGCTTCATTGTTTTGCGGCATGTTTAATTTAGTGTCTATTGAAAGTCTGGAGCGTGTGGACACATCAAACGTTACTGATATGCAGGATATGTTTTATAATTGTGAGAAATTGGCTAGCATAAATCTGTCAAATTTTGATACGTCCAAAGTGACAAGCATGCATTGGATGTTCAATAGATGTACGAGTCTGAAAAATTTAAATTTATCAAATTTTAATACTTCAAATGTTGCAGACATGCAGGCTATGTTTGGAATCTGTCACAATTTGAAGAGCTTGAATCTATCAAATTTCAATACGTCCAAGACTGCAGTCATGGACTACATGTTTGATGAATGCAAATCACTAACATCACTAGATTTATCAAGCTTTGATACATCTGAAGCGACGTGCATGGACTACATGTTTGATGAATGCAAATCGCTTACATCGCTGAATCTATCGAATTTTAATACGGAAAATGTTACTAGCATGAACAATATGTTCAATTGTTGTGAAAATTTATGTTCTCTAGATTTAACAAATTTCAATACATCCAAGGTTGAAGTTTTTTCTAGAATGTTTGCGGGATGCTATTCCTTGAAAAGCATAAACTTGTCTAGCTTTGATTGTTCCAATGCTTGTGAAGCTGGTGGAATGTTTTATGGCGCTAGAAATTTAGAATCTGTTTATGTTTCTAGCAATTTTAAATTACCAGATAGTTGTGAATCGGAATACATATTTGGACAGATATATAAGATAAAGGGCGAAAAGGGTACAACTTTTTCTAGGGATGCAATGGATGATATTTCATATGCCAAAATTGATGGCGGTAAAATCTCTCCTGGATATTTTCGCTTAGCGAAGATAACATCAGTTAGTTTGAATGTTGCAAGTCTTGCATATGACGGGAAGGTAAAAACGCCAAGCGTTACCATTAAATGTGGTTCTTTTGTTTTGACACAAGGTAAAGACTATACCGTTTCATATTCCGGCGATAGAAAGAGCGTTGGCATACATAAGGTTGTTATAAAAGGAGTTGGCGCTTATAACTCTTCTGTAACAAAGAGTTTTGTTATTAATCCAAAAGGCATTGCTTTGAAGAGCGTTGCTACTGGGAACAAGGCTCTGACAGTAAAATGGGCAAAGTCTTCTAAAGCTAATGCTTCTGGATATCAAATTCAAATTGCTAAAAATAAAAAATTCAGCAAAGGTAAAAAGACTGTCAATGCGAAAGGCTGTAAGGCTGTCTCCAAGAAAATCAGCAAGTTGAACAGCGGCAAGAAGTACTTTGTTAAAGTCCGTGCATATAAAACTGTTGGCGGCAAGACATATTATTCTGCTTGGTCAAAAGTCTTGTCCAAGAAGACTAAATAGCATGAAGCATTAAGTTTGCTAATTGCATTTCAATTTAGAGCCTTCTTGCAGAAATTAAATGATGATGTGGCTGCGCAAAGTTTTGCGCAGCCACAACTCGTGCTAATACCAAATCGCAATGCCGTGTTCTCTGTCCCTGCCTTCGCGCAAAGCGTATATTGCATGCGACAGATACCATTCTTGCGGGAATTTTCTCATTTCATCATCGCATTCAAAATCGCCAGTTTCATAATCATAGATGAAGGTGCCTTCTCTTTCCTTGTCCCGTTCTGGCCAGAAGCGATAAAGCCCTTTCCCATCTTTTTCTTCAATCAATTCGTATTCGACCATGCAATCCTCCTTAGTCGCGTATGGCTTTAACAAGTAGGGCTTATTTTTGCGAAATTATATGCGAGGCGTGTGACAACTTTAAATATATCGGCAAGTCATATTTCTTGCTGTATGGTTGTGAAGTAAGCGATTTTGTTCCCTAAAATATCTCCATCTGCGTTTTCCAACCCGAAAATCGTGATTTTACCTGCGTTTTCCAACCAAGGCGCGTGATTGTCGTTTCGTGATGGCTGGTAGAAGTTGCATTATGCAGCAAGAGTTGCTGCTGTTAGCATGACTGTTTTCGCTTGCTGCGCTGTGGCAAGCTTTAATTTATATGTCTGTGATAAGCGAAGTTGCATACACTGGCAAGTATAATCGCCGCTTATCTTCTTCAACATTGCCGCTGTATAAAATAAACGCGTTATCAATACTGGTGGAATTTAGTACATTATTAAGCGCGCTATGTCTTTTATAATCTTTTCCGGATTTAACTTCAACGAGTCGCAGGTCGCCAGTTGTTTTGTCTTCTATAACAAAATCAATTTCACCATGACGTTTGTTTGCATAATAATGCAACTCAAGGCCTTGGGCATACAGTTCTTGAGCGACAACATTTTCAAAAATAGACCCGTAATTAATATTTAATTGGTTGTTAATTATTTCAAAATCAACATTCCCCATAAGTTTTGAAGTAAGAAGACCAACATCATTTGAAAAGAGTTTAAATGCGTTTCTGTCTTCACTAAGCCCCAACGGAAAAGCGAGTTCACTAACGCGCGTAACTTCAATTGACGTACCTGCGCTGCTTAGCCAATCAAATGCTGTTTCCATATCTCCAAAACGCAGATTTTTGCTTAAGCGTGCATATTTAAATCGCTTGCTTGGGCAGTTTAATTGCGCCGGAATTGCTTCATAAACCATCCTAATTTGTCGCGCTTCGGTTTTGTCTTCAACATATTTAGAAATGTCATATTCATATAGATCTGAGATTGCCTTTTGCGCATTCCTGACAGGTGCAATTTGCGACGTGTCAATATATGCTTGAACAACATCGGGCATTCCTCCAATTAGTAAATAATTCCTGAAACGAGACATCATTGCATCATGAATAAAGTCAGGTACTTGGGTACGATTAAGCACACACTCTGCCATTTGTGTCCATAGCTCATCTGGCAGGTTTGTTGCGCTGCAAAATTCCTGAAAATCAAGCGGATACATTGTGATTTTTTGTAAATAGCCAACTGGGAATGAGCGGGCGCTTGAAAACGCATCTAATCCAAGCAGGGAGCCAGATAAAATTATGTCAAAGTTCTTTTGTTCCACTAAAAATTTAACCCAAGTGAGAACGTCTTGATATTCTTGTATCTCATCAAGAAAAATGAGAGCGTTTTTATTTGTGAATGGCTGGTTGGTTAGCACCGATAGGCGTAACAAAAAATCGTCAACATTTTCAGCTTGAGATATCGTTTTAATTGCCGCTGGATTTTCATAAAAGTTTAGCTCGATTAAGTTGCCATAGTTTTTCTTGGCAAATTCGCGAATCAGCGTGGTTTTTCCTACTTGTCGCGCACCCAAAACCAACATGGCTTGTTTCGTTTTGTTGTTTTTCCATTCAATTAGTTGATTCATCGCTTTTCGTTTAAGCATAATATTCCAAATCTGTGCATTTTTTTATTAATGAGCTTATTTTAAACTATAAATCTGCGTTTTCCAACCCGAAAATTGCAATTTTACCTGCGTTTTCCAACCGGAAATCCTTACATTTACCTGCGTTTTCCAACCCGAAAACCGCAATTTTACCTGCGTTTTCCAACCGAGGCGTGTGATTGCCGTTGCGCGACGGCTGGTGAAAGCTGCATTTATTCTGCAAGAGTTGATGCTATGAGCATAATCGTCTTCACCTGCCATGCTGTGGAAATAAAGACGCTTGTGCACGGAAGTGTTACTGATACGGGTGCATTTCCGTTCCTATTTACCAGCCCATGGCAAATAGAGACGATTATGTCTGTCTTCAATATGCTTATGCATGATGGCATTTCTGATATGCATTGTATGAGTGATGCATATCTTGCTGAAGAGCTGGCAAATGAATATTTAAGTCACAAACAAGTTGTAGAATAAGCGCTAGTTAAATTCAAACAAATTTTATATAGGAGGTGGCGCTATGCGAAAGTCGCAAGAGGATATCGCGCGTGAAATTGCTATGGCTGCTCATGCTGGCCAAGTGGATAAGGGTGGGAATGATTATATTTTGCATCCGCATGCAGTTGCAAGCAATGTGAGTGGCGACGAATGTAGGGCTGTTGCATGGCTGCATGACGTGCTGGAAGATACTAACGTGACAGAGGATGATTTGCTTGGCGCTGGTTTGCTTGAGCAGGTTGTGGAAGCTGTTAAAGTCATTACGAAAAGGCAAAATGAAGATTATCACGAATATTTGCAGAGAGTAAAAAATAATGATCTGGCGCGCGCGGTCAAGTGCGAAGACTTGATTAACAATTGTGACTTATCAAGGCTTAAGCGGGAAGTCGAGGCAGAGGACATCGCGCGCGTGAATAAATATGTTCGTTCCTTGCAATTTCTATTGTCATAACGAACAAA
>CAVDAL010000084.1:0-11177 GCA_963606965.1 Acutalibacteraceae bacterium | reverse complement strand
TGTTGAAAATGGAGAAGTGTGCTGTTGAGGCAAGTTAGTAAAGTTAAGTCGCAAGGTAATGATAGAATTTCAATACAGATTTGAATGTGAAAACAGGTATGAAAGAAAAGGAAAGTTTTTAATGAAAGGTAATTTCGTCTTTTTAGATGTAGAAACTCCAAACAGAAGAAATGCATCTGTGTGCCAAATAGGCGCACTGGTCACTGATTCAAATTTAAATATCTTAAAAAAATATAACCAATTAATTAACCCGTGTGAAGCCTTTGACCCTGTTAACATTAATCTTCATGGCATAACCGCAAAAGACGTATGTAATGAGCCAACATTCGAGCAGTTTTATACTTCTAAGTTTAAAAATGTTCTAGATGGATCAATTCTTGTTGCGCATAATGTTAGTTTCGATACAAATGTTTTGAATAAGATAATCTCAAGATATGAGGCTGAATTCCCTTCAGCAACGTCTATTATTGATACTTATGCATTAGCTAGGATTGCGTATGCTGGTTGCGTAGGTGATTATCAATTAGAGACGCTTTGCGAATTCGAAGGCATAAAATTAAGCCATCACCATGATGCTTATTGTGATGCGGCGGCATGTTTTGAGCTTTATAAAATTATGAGGAACAATCCAAAAATTGCATCATATAAACCACAAGATTATTTTTGGCATAACGTGGAAAATAAAGAAAGAGTTGAATCCCGGGCTCTAGCTTCAGCCATGGCGGATTTATATGGTCTAATAGTTGGAATTGAATTTGATACTATTATCAATGAATCAGAACTTGAAAAAATAGAATCGTGGATTGAGAAAAATTCCAATTATAGGTATACGCCAATTTTTGAGGACGTTTATTTGTTGCTAGATAAGGTGTTGGAAGATGGTAAATTAACGCATGGTGAATGTGAGCAGATTTTAATGACTATTGGTCTATTTGTAGCGTCTGATAGTTTTTTGGATGTGGCAAATGCTGAAAATATTTTAAAGGGCATCATAAGCGGAATAGCAGCAGATAAAAGAATAAATCTCGAGGAAGTTATTGGTCTTTTACAGTGGAGAGATAAGTATTCATCATTGAAGCTAAATGATGCCTATGAAAAACTTTTTGATTTGGTTGAAAAAAGCATTAAAGACGAAGTAATAACAAGTGGTGAAAACACTGAGCTTGTGAAGCGATGTGAATACATTGTTGACCCAATATCGAAATCGTGCAATTGTGATGATGTTTTATCTGATGATTTGAGTGGCTCACTTATTGTTTTAACAGGAAACTTTGACAGGGGAGAGAAAGCAGAAATTACAAAAGAGCTTGAAGAAATGGGTTTTATTATTAAAAATTCTCCTACAAAGAAGACTAATTATGTCGTAATGGGCAATAAGGGCAGCGAGGCATATTCTAATGGAAATTACGGCAGCAAAGTGAAAAAAGCCATGGAATATGACATTCCTGTTTTAATTGAAGATGACTTCTTTGATATGTTGGAGAGGGTCGTTTAGGATAACTTATTGAATAGATGTTGTCTAAGCATTGCGATGAATTTATTTTATGGCATATGCGGTAATTTGCTTGAATGTTTTATTAATTAACGTTATGTTGTATATATACAACATTTATTATATTTAAGAAGGTTTAGAAGCATGAAAACTATTATGAAATGGCCCGGTGGAAAAGAAAAAGAACTACCGGTAATAAGGGAAAATATTCCTGAATATAATGGCCGCTTTATTGAACCCTTCGTTGGTGCTGGTGCTGTATTTTTTGATACGAAAAATGAAAAATGCTGCATAAATGATAAATCTATTGAATTGATTAATCTATATAGTTGCATAAAGGAAAGAAATAGAGATTTTAGTAAGTACATTCAGCTTGAATGTGACGAATTTAAATGTGTTGGCAGTTTGGTGGAAGAAAATAAAGATGAAGTTCTTGAATTGTATTATTCTATAATTTCTATAGAAGAATTTATGAAAAAACATATATGCGAATTGTCTGCAATTGCAACAGATTATTCAAATATTTTTATGAAAGAGGTAAAAAGAAATTTATCAAGCAAAATAGCGCGTTCTCAAAAATTAGAACTCAAGAACGGCCCAATTTCTGATAATGATAGAATGGCTAATATTGAAGCGGCTTTAAAATCTGCATATTATATGTATGTTCGCTATTTACAAAATAATCAAAAATCTTTATCTTTTGGAAGGCGCGCGGCGGTATTTTTCTTCATACGGGAATTTTGTTATTCTTCAATGTTTAGATATAACGCAAAAGGTATGTTTAACGTTCCGTATGGGGGTATATCATACAATAGAAAAGATTTTCAGAAGAAAATAGATTATGTTCTTTCTGATGAAATGGTTGAAAAATTAAATACAGCTATTATTAGAAATCAAGATTTTGAAGAATTTATAGAAAGTCTTAATCTTACTGGCAATGACTTTATGTTTCTTGACCCACCTTATGACAGTGATTTCTCAACATATGCTAAAAATAAATTTGGCAAAGAAGAACAAAGGCGATTATGTGAATGCTTGAAAAGGACTAAGGCAAAATTTTTACTTATTATAAAAAACACTGAGTTTATTTATGATTTATATAAAGATTATTTTAAATTATCAAGTTTTGAAAAAAAATATCAAGTTAGTTTTATGAACCGTAATATCAAGGATGTTAAACATTTAATAATCACCAACTATTAAATTAAAAAGTCTCAATCTCCATTGGACAAGATTCTTTTCTTTGCAGCTTCAAAAAATGTTTGGTCAATTTCGCATCCTATAAAATTACGGCTGAGTAATTTTGATGCGACGCCAGTTGACCCAACACCCATAAAGGGGTCGAATACTGTATCGTCTTTATCACTTGCAATTTTTATCAAGTGGTTAAGCAACTTTATAGGTTTTTGGCTTGGATGTTTTGGATTTTTAAGCCTTTCTTTTCCCATACAAATCGGGCATTCAAAATAATTATGCATTTCGTTTTGAGATGAAAAGTTCCATTTGTGTCCTTTGTTCCATAGACAGATAATCATCTCACAGCTGTTTAAAAAGCCGTTTTTGTAGATTTTTGGCATCGGGTTTGTTTTGTGCCAGATAAAAAATTGAAAAGTATCATATTCTGGGTCAAAAGCTTCGTGCCACTTTCCTATTAAGTTATAGCTAGTGAAAATAAATATATTGCCATTTGGCTTTAATATGCGCTTAAAGTCCGAAACGAAATTTTGAGGTTCAATTTTAGCAAGATCCCACTTGCCAAGATTATTATTTACGGCACTTCTTCCTTGAAGCGGGATATTTCCCGTTGAATATTGTGCTATGTTGTATGGAGGATCGGTTAAAATTAAATCAACTGAACTATCTCGCATTTTTTTCATATATTTGATACAATCTTCGTTGTGCAATGAAATATTCATTTTACTCTAGTGTTTCTTTTATCATTTTGTTTATTCTTGCATTTAAGTCGAGTTCTTCGAGTGCCATTTTATACAGTTCAGTAAATCTCGTATAACTTACGTCTGGCGGTAGTATTTTATTCCAGAAATCTTTTCCAATTAAAAACATCTCTGGAAATGCCATATGTTTTTTAACAGCACCCGTCCATGTATTCCCTTCGCCATCTTTATTATATAAGGTGCCGAAATATGCTTTTGAGTTTGGAATATTTAGTCCGACATATATGGTTAGGAGTTTTTCAACATTTGAAGGAGCGTTCGAACTGTCTAAATCACCGCCAGCTTTCAATTCTAAAACATTCCAGTTCTCTCCGTCAAAAAAAGCTAAATCAACTGGCTTTGTATGAATTTCCTTTTTATTTTGATATTCCTTAGCATAATTCAGCAGCTCTTTTATCGATTCTTGATTAACGCCGCTTTCGACTCTTTTACTCCCTTTTCCAGATGCAACATTATTGGCTCTGAATGTTGAAATTTTTCCTTTTAGGTTTCCATTATCAATATTCACATCAGTTACAATAATTTGCCCATTGGAGTTTTTTGATTTAGCGTCGAATTTGATCCCTCTCGGGTTTACAATTTCAGGGACATTTTCGTCCCCAAATCTAAGCCTTGCAATTCTTTTTGCACATGCTTCAATTGCATTCCCACTTTTAGATTCGAAGCTGCTCACAAATACCATGTTGGCAGTAATGTTTTCATCAAGTTGATTTAATAAAAAGTTGTATCTTTTCTTGATGTAATTCTTTTTGAAATCGCTTTCTATGTTTACCAATAATTTCGAGAATTCATCATAGACAATATTTTTAATTTTGTCTTCGGTTTCTGTTAATGTCATCTTGATATCCTTCTAAGCCATCAAATAATTCTGAGATAGATACGTTTAAACCATTTGCAATTTTTTCGATATTGTGCAAGGATATATTTCTTTTTCCGGACTCTACTGTGCAGAAATAAGTTCTATCCATGCCAATTTTTAAAGCAAATTTTTCTTGGCTGATACCTTTTAAATTACGAAGTTCTTTAATTCGTTTTCCTAATTTATTTGCTAGCATAAATCGATTCCTTTCATAAGTAACAAGATAAATTACTGTTGTTTTTAAGGCAACGGATTATAAGCAACAATTTTGAATAAAAATTGGTTACAGAATAAAAGGAATCTTGGACGTTTTGCTTTATAATCTTAGTTTGAAGGCTAGATAAAAACAGCGAGCCGAATAGTTTCGACTCGCTATCGTAATATGACGTTTGTAGTTTTGAGGCTGTTTCTGGGTTGAACAAACCCAGAAACAGCCTCTTAAATGACGAAAATTAATCAGAAAAATCCATTATTTGAATAATCTGCTTTGGCTTGCCGTTGAGCTCTTTTACCATGTCTTCAAGTTCGCCAAATTTTAAGCATTCGCCTTCGCAATGCTGCATACAAGTAGGAAGCTGACCGCGCTCGGCCCTAGCAACGCACATGTCGCATTGTTCAGTAAAAAATGGAACATAGTCAAACTCCCATTTTTCTGGCCCATGGAAGAATGGTGAAGATGATTACACTTTTATCTTTATGCCAATCCCAACAACTCTTTGTAATTTGTGCGCTGAACGCGTGGAACAAAAGAAAGAACCAACTTGCGTGAAGCATTGCTTGGCACAAATAATTCGATATGGTGAAGTTGATTCTTTTCAAGAGGCACTTCAGGAAAAGCCGAAGCAAGTGCTTTATGTTCTTGAATAGATAAGTGCAAATGGCTGAAGGAATTAAAAAACGTTGTGTAATTTGTACGCCGCATTGTGTTCGTGATTGCCCTATCGTCAAGCATCGCAGATATTTTTCGCGCAGCTTGAAATGCCCTGAATGCAAGACGCGATTTGAAATTGAGCAAGAAGTTTGCCAGCAATGCGGCTTCAAAATTGAATCAATCTGCCTCAAGTGTGGTGCGTTGAATTCATGGGTTGAAAATAAGTGTAGTGAATGCGGATTCAGTCATGTGAATTTGAACAAGGGGTTTAGCCAATGGTATATGTATAAGCCAAAGAGCAAACTTGGTGAATTGGCTGAACCCCCAGGGCAGCCGATTGGTAGTAATGATGGCAGCAGGTCAAAATTTAAGGATTGCTTAAGCCTTTAAATGAGAAGGATACGCTGCGGCGGAAAGCAAAGCTTTCCGCCGCACTATTTTCTGAATAAATTTTCAATGAATATGCACTTTACTAGTTTATTTGCTCGGATAACTTTCCTTCAACATATCAACAGCGTGGCCAACCATTTCTTCTGCAGATCCTGGCATAAATGAAGTCTTGCTAGCTTGTTTTCCGCATTGGTCAAAGCCTTGCTGGTCTGGCAAATATCCTTGCACAGAATTTCCGTCATAGCTAACCCAGTTTTGCATGATGTTGTATTTATATGGAGAGCCTTCGCGAATGTCTTTTAATGACTGAATATTCATTTCTGGTTTAACGCCTGTTATTGCAATATCATCAATAGCAAAAATGCTTACATCAGTTTTGCAAGTTGGCTCAGATTCAGATTGAACATAATTGAAGACTTTAGGGTCGCTGCCTGACGTTAACTTATCTTTATCAAGCTGCTTATATTCAAACTTCTGATTTGTATAACTCAACTTGTGGATATCGCCGCTTTCAATTTTATTTGCTGTATCAATAACAGATACGGCAAGTCTGCTAGAAGCCATATCAAGCAAAGTCCAGCCTGCATCGTTGCTGAAGAAGCCATGTTCATAGGTAAGGTCGCCCTGCGCGCCTGAAACATAATTATATTCAGCGCGAACAGCACCCCACTGGTCTCCGGTGCAACCTGCAAAATAAATAGCCACACAATCTCCACCATAATATTTTTCAATTGCGCGTTCTGACAAGCCGGCAATGTCGCAAGTGATTTGGCGGCCATTCTTATCCTTTTCTGAATTCATAGCATTTTCAAGCGTGCCTGCTGCCATGTTCACTGTGTATAAAATTGCAATTGGCTTGCCGTTTGTATCATCAAAACGCAAAACTGGCAAAACATGGTCTGTGTTGCCGTTGTCGTTAGAAACCTGTGACCAGCCTTCATTTGTTTCATAACAGCGGTTTGTGTTTGCATATGTCACGCCTTCGCCATAGCCAAATTTAGCATCTTTTATATTTGCAGATGCTGCTGCGCAAGCTTCTTTAATAGCTTTGTTGATTGCTTTTTGGTTAATGTTATGAGGAGCGCTTAAAACGTGCGGATTGTGATACCACTGATGATCTTGCGCTACGCCTGTCAGTTTTTCAATTAAAGCTTTGTCGTCGTCAATGTTGACTGGATTTACATGTTCGATTGATGAAATGGCAAACTTTTCGCCGTTAAATTCCAACAGAACAATGTTGAAGCGCAAATCATGCCCTTTATGCACATTTGTATAATAACCTTCAGAATGCACAAAGCTTGGTGTTTTAGAAGCTTGACCTGCTTGAGTATTTTCTTCATTGATTGGGCAATATTTATCAAGCTTGATAAGAGCGCTGCCTGCGCCAACTTTTAGCGCGCCTGCGTCAAGAGATGAAAAATCAAAACTTGCTTTTTCAACTGAATCTGTGCTGCCACTATTTGAAGAACAACCAGTTCCAATCATTGCCATGCCTGCTGCTGCCGCGCTCAGCAAAGCTGCTTTAGCAAAACCTCTTCGGGTTATGCCGCTTTCATTTTCATTATTGTGTTTTTCGTCTTTCATGAAACCCTGCCTTTCATTTACATTTAATGACCTTGCTGCTTGCTTGCTTGCAGCCTTGGGCTTATCCCCGCAAAAGGAGGTTATAGATTATTCGCTTGTGGTGAGTCAGTTTATTGGTATGAAAAGAGGATGTGATTTTCCTCACATTAAACATGAATGCGCAGGTCAGAGCTTTGCCGATTGCGTTTGTCGCATGCAATGTTGAAAGCCAACACTTTGAAGTATAATTCTGTGTCGTTTGGTTAAATTTGGGAAGTGTAGATGTCAAATCAGACAAAACAAAATTTAAATGATTTACAAAAGTTGCTTATCTGTGCTGTTGGGATGGGTTTGTTTTTGGCATGGACTATAGGCAATTCATACATAAAGTTGTTGGCGGGATTTTCTGCTGGTTCTGCATCTCATATTGCAGATATCATAGCGGGAATTGGCGCAAATGTTGCAACACTTATTGTTGTTGCTGTATTGAATAAGCAGATTCGCAGCCTGCTTGCTTTTGATTGGATTAAAATTTTGGCGGGCGCTTTTGGCATTATTGGTCCTGTTTTGGTTGTGGTTTTGCACGTCGCTGGTGTCTGGGTTTTAGCTATTTTTGGCTCCGCACTAAAAGGCATAGCTGCCGCACTGCTGTTTTTGTTATGGAATGAACTTTTTTGCAGGCTTTCAATCAAGCAAGTTTCCATTTGCTATGCTGGTGCATATGTAGTTTCTGTGATTTTGCAGATAGCTATGAGCGCGCTTTCTTCTGCGCTGTCTTTTGCATGTGTGCTTGTATGCTGCCTTTGTTCAACATTACTGCTTTTACTTACCTCAAATAAAATATCTTCGTGTGGGGAAGGCGAAATCAAAGAACAGCATTTCTTTCCATGGCGCCTTGTGGTGATGGTTGCTGTGTTCACTTTTGTTGCATTTTTCTTCCGTCAGCTGCTTGGCAGTGAGCGTACAGATTTGAGCTGCGTTGGTGGAGGAATTGTTGCGCTAGTTTGTATTGTTGGGACACTCTTTTTCTTTAAAGATTATTTTGATGCCAGCGTTCTTGAATATGTTGCAATGCCTTTGATTGTTGCCGGCATTTTGCTTTATTGCTGGCAGGGCGATGCAGCGCGCGGTGTTGTGCTTATATTTACTGATGCAGGAAATGTTGCTTTTAGAATTTTTCTGTTGGTTGTCTTGTGCGATATTTGCTATCGATATGGAGTGCCGGCGTTGTGGATTTTTCCAATCGTGCGCATTCCTATGATGATTGCAGAAGGTTGCGGACTTGGGCTTAGCATTTATTCGTTTAACGCAAGTATTGATTTGCACAGTGCGGTGAATTTGCCAATTTGTTATGCGATGATATTTCTGCTTGTTGTAGTTGCTTCTCCGCTGCGAAGAAGTCGAAAGATATCAGACTCATTTTATGATTTTGTTTCAGGAAGCAGCAAGGTGGCTTTGCGCAAGAAAGGTCGCAAAAGCCTAGCGAAAAATGCTGATTTGGATTCATGGCGCGTGAATCAAGTTGCTCGGCAATATGGTTTGACTCGCAAAGAAGAAGAGATTTTGAGTTATTTGGCTGATGGAATGAAGCGTGTTCAAATAGAGGAAAAGCTCGTGTTGAGTGAAAATACTGTTCGCACTCACATGAAACATATTTATGCAAAGCTTGGCGTGCATAGTTATGATGAGGTTGTGGCAGTCGTTAAAAATTGGCAATAACGGTTTTGGCCACCGCGTTGAACGAGCGATGACACTGCTTCTTACCTGCGAGCATGTTGCTTAAGGCAGCAAAGAAACGCGTTTAATCGAGCACATACACTATCTTTGCACATGCGTGAGGGTTTGCGCTGCTTATAAAAATTTCGAAACACAAAACTCAAATCAAAAAACGCCATATTTGAGCTGAACACAAGAAGAATTGTGTTTGACAAAAGTTTGCCGGGGGGGGTATACTTCTACGCTAAGGTCAAAGAGGTATTTTTTAGATTGGGTATAAGTTTGGACATAGCAAATATAATTTGTATTGTTTTTTCGGCCATATCACTTGCGGTGTCGATTGGAACGATTGCATATAAGATTTATAAGGATCGCAGAAAACAAGCTAATCTGTTGACCGTTTGGGTAAAAGACAATAAGGTAATAATCTGTAACAACAGCAACCTGTTAATTTATGACGTAGTTGTAACTATGGTTCTTCCTGGAAAGCATCAAATTGAATCGGGAAATCTTGGCGATGCCATGGAGGGTGTAGTCATATATGGTAGTGGCGTTTGTGATTTTCCCATCTCTGGGAAAAACATTTCGAAGGATTTCAGGGCGAGGTTTTTTCATATTCCACCAGGGGATTTCTGTTTCGAAACTCCAAAGTGCAATGGCAAATCTTTAAATTGCTATGGTGTCGAAGTCTATTACAAGGACACAAATGGGAATTATTGGCTAAGAAAAGGTGGTGGAAATTTAAAGAAAAAGTGTAATGAAACACCAGAAGAATATTACGGAAAAGATTTATTGCCACTTCCAAGTGAGTTGCATATGTACAAAGGCTAGTGTTTTACTAATTTGCAAACGCACTTATAGAAATTTAAAAAGGAGAATTGTAAGGGTTTGGTGAGGATATAAATGAAACCAGATTATATAAGCGTACAAGTCGGCGATATTGTTACATTTGGATCTTATTGGCAAAGTTCATCAAAGCACAAAGATCCGATTAATTGGCAAATATTGGATGTAAATGATGGCGAAGCGCTGGTTATTAGCACTCGTATATTAGATTGCAGACCATATAATGATGAAGGAGTCAGTGGGCATTGGGGAAGTTGTTCACTGAGAAACTGGCTGAATTATGATTTTTTAGATGAGGCAATTCCTGAAAAATATAATTCTCCAATTCTGCATTCAGTCTTACTAACAGATTTACCAACAGAAGGAGATTCTACAGGTTCTAAGTGTTTTTTTACAATTCGTCGTCAAGTGGAAACATATGATTACTTTTTTCTTTTGTCATATTCTGAGATTGGCTATGTGTCTAGTATCGATCCTAAGCTTAAATGTGTACCAACTCCATACGCTTTAAATCAAGGTGTTTGTCAAGGCAATTTTGGTTCAAGTCCTTGGTGGTTAAGAGATCAGTATGATTATGGATATGAAGCATATTATGTTCCAGAAATTAATGAACCAATTCTTTTCGTTCATGATTCTCGAACAATTTCATATGTAGATACAGAGGTTACAGTTGTCGGCGTCCGTCCTGCAGTGCGAATTTCTCTGCTTTCAAAGTATTGGCAACCTGTGCAAGGTTATGCAGGTTCCGTGATTGGCTATACTTCAAAACCAGAAAAATTAGATTGAGATAGAGAGCCTTGTCCACGCATAGGTCAAAAGTAAATCAATTAGTCGCGCATGCGCTATGATTATTTCACTGCATCTGACCTGCGGACATGTTATTTAAGATAGCAAAATCGCAGTTTAAAGCGCTTTAACTCGGGCTCTGACTAAAAAATCAATAATTATGGCGCTTTTTATATATTTTGCATCGCAAAAGCAGATTTACCAGTCCTGATTTCCCAATCAAAATCAATATATATATATATTGATTTCTGATGCAAACATACTGAAGGAGATTAAATAATGGGTCTTTATGAAATTATGATTATGATGCAAGAACAAAGACTCAGGTCATTAGAAAGATCATACAGGCTAAAAATGGACGCAATGAACGAAGATCCAGTGGGGCTAGAGAAATTAAATGAATATTGTAAATTATGTGGAGAATTTAGAGCTAAAGCTTCTGCTTCATCTGGAGAAGAAAAAATTTCATATCAAAAAAAGATGGGCAAGGAAGTTATAAAAATGGCAGACTTAATGCGTGTCAGCATTACGGATGACGAAAAGCACGCTCTTGAAGATGGAACAGATTTGCTTAAGATTAAACAAATATCAGTGAAGGTAATTAAGGAAGGATTTGATAGGCTTTTTCCCTACTAGCCTTCTTAACACTTAGTTTTTATATATTTTGCTTCTATGACCTATAGAAAGGACTTCAACAAT
>CAVDAL010000083.1:0-11947 GCA_963606965.1 Acutalibacteraceae bacterium | reverse complement strand
CATTTATATTGATATATTCATCGAAAACTTAGGGCGTGAACGTCCGAAGTGAGAGGCGAGAATATGATTAAGCGTGATTTTTATTTAAATAAACTTATCCGCAATATGTGGAATGGTGAAGTTAAAGTTATAACTGGCTTGCGCCGGTGTGGTAAGTCTGTTCTTTTATTTGATCTTTTTTATGATTATCTTTTAACAGATGGCATAAAGGATGAACAAATTTTGCGCATCGCATTAGATCAGCGCAAGTTTTATAAATATCGCAATCCGATTGCTTTATGCGAATATGTCGAAAGCGTTATTACAGCGGATAAGAGAAAAAAGTACTATCTGTTGATTGATGAAGTTCAATTTACAAATAAAGATTTCGATGAAGAAAATGGCGGCATTGAAGTCACAATTTATGACATGCTCAATGAGCTAAAAGCATATAAAAATTTAGATGTTTATGTGACTGGCAGCAATTCAAAAATGCTTTCAAAAGATATCGCGACTGAGTTCCGTGGAAGGGCGACTCAAATTCATGTCCAGCCTCTTTCTTTTAAAGAATTTTATTCATATGTTGGCGGCAACAAGCGCGATGCTCTAGATGAATATATGCTTTATGGCGGAATGCCGCGCGTTGTTAAAATTGAAGATGAAGCAGAAAAGAAAGCTTATCTTTCACAACTTTATGATGAGCTTTATGTCAAAGACATTGTTGAGCGAAATTCATTAAAACACGAAGATATTTTGAATGCCGTACTTGATTTTATTGCTTCACAAATTGGATCGCTTACAAATCCAACAAATATTGCTAATGCTTTAACATCTATGAGGCATGAGCATATAAATGCGAATATGGTTTCAAACTATATTACATATGCAATGGACGCCTTTCTTGTTAGCATGGCGAAGCGATATGATGTGAAGGGTAAAACATATTTCAATTATCCAAATAAATATTATTATGTGGATCTTGGTCTTCGAAATGCAAGGCTTAACTATCGCCAGTTCGACCCTGGTCACATTATGGAAAATATTATCTACAACGATCTTGTAAGGCGCGGGCTTTCCGTTGATGTGGGTGTTGTTACGCAGCGAGAAAAAAGCAAGAAAGCGCAGCGCGAAATTGATTTTGTTGTAAATAGTGGCGACAAACGCACTTATATTCAATCTGCTTTCCAGATGGATACAGAGCAGAAGGAAAATGCTGAACTTTTATCATTGAAGTTGACCGGCGACTTCTTCAAGAAGGTTGTTGTTCGCGCAGATATTTCTCATAATTATTATGACGATAATGGAATTTATCATTGCAATTTAATTGACTTTCTTCTTGATGAAGTTGAACTTTTTTAATGTGGTTGTGGTAAGTATCACAATGCAGAATTTGTGTGTTAGATAATTTTGCTGCCGACTTGAAAAATAAATTGCCCTTTCGCGGCCTGCTTTTGGCATGCGCACTTTACATATTTATATATGCTTTCTATAATTTAACGCGTTAACGCATTAGCGTGCTAAAGTGGATAACGTGATATTGTGATTTTTGAGTTTTGCGCTTTGAGTTTTCGTGCTTTCAAGTTTTTAGTAACAGATTTTTGCTCAGCTTGAGTGCGCAATTTCAAAAGCAAACATATGATATCACGAAATAGATGAAGGGCATATATATGGCAACATGGAAAAATGAACAAACAGATGCATTGTGCGCAGCGCTTCTTTCTCTTGAAAATGGCGAAGAGTGCTATGCATTTTTGGAAGACATTTGCACTGTTAAAGAAATCTCAGACTTAGCGCAACGCTTAGCTGTGGCAAAAATGTTGAGCGAAGGCTTTAGTTATAACGAAATTGGAGCAGCGACCGGCGCAAGTTCAGCAACAATAAGCCGCGTGAACAAATGCTATGAATATGGCACAGGCGGCTATAAAATTGTTATCGAAAAGCAGCTTGAGGAAGATTAAAAAAGATGGAATCTTCTGTCAAAAATTATGAAAACAATAGCTTGCTGACCAGCGAAGAGCGCATAAAACTATCCTTGCGTTCGCTCTATAAACTTTATGGCTATTTGCCTTACAAGATGAGCAAGTTTGAAGAATATGATTTGTATGTGCGCAACAAAGATTTTTTGGTCAGCAATCGCTTCATTACATTTAATGATACAGACGGCAAGCTGCTTGCGCTAAAGCCAGACATTACTTTGTCGATTATCAACAATGGCACAGATGAAGCGGACTGCAAACAAAAAGTTTTTTATGATGAAAAAGTTTATAGAATTTCAGAAAGCACAGGGCACTTTAAAGAGCTAACTCAGCTTGGCCTTGAATGCATTGGTAGTGTGGATGCATATGATTTATATGAAGTGATTTCTTTGGCAGCGTGCAGTTTGTCGATGATTTCAAATTCATATGTTTTGGAAATTTCACACCTTGGAATTTTGGCAACACTGTTGCAAGCTGCATGTCCTGACGCTGGCAAGCAGCAAAAAGCTTTGCGCTATATTGAGCAAAAGAATGCACATGACTTGGAACAGCTTTGCAAAAATCAAAGTGCGGCGCAAGAAGATATCGACGCATTGTTGCTTCTTGTTTCAAGCTATGGCAAGCGTGAAGATGTCTTAAATGTCTTGCGCAAAATTCCAAATGTTTGCAATACGGAAGCATTCAAAGAGCTTGAGCAGCTTTCTGCTCTTTTGGATGGGTGCGAACAAAGCAGCAATATTTTGTTTGACTTTTCTGTTGTAAATGACATGGCATATTACAATGGATTGGTTTTCCGCGGCTTTATTGATGGCGCATTTGATAGCGTCTTGGCTGGCGGGCAATATGATAATTTGATGCAGAAGATGAATCGCAATTCAAAAGCTATTGGTTTTGCTATCTATGTTGACATGCTTGAACGTTTGAGCGGTGTGGCACCTCAATATGATGTGGATGTTTTATTGCTTTATGGCGAAGATGAATCAGCTTCAAAAATCGCAGAGCTTGTTGGCAGTTATATTGCAAGCGGCAAAACTGTGAGCGCGCAAAAGAGCATACCAGCAAAGCTGCGATATAAAGAGCTTGTTGACCTGACAAGCAAAGGCGGTGATGCTCAATGCTAAATATCGCTTTGCCAAAGGGCAGGTTGGGTGAAAAAAGCTATGCACTTTTTGAAGCTGCAGGCTTTGAATGTCCAAGCATTAAAGAAGATAGCAGGAAATTAATCTTTGAAAATGAGAAATGCGGCGTGCGATATTTTTGGGTTAAACCTTCGGATGTTGCAATTTATGTTGAGCGCGGAGCGGCAGACATTGGCGTTGCTGGCAAAGACATCTTGCTTGAATATGAACCAAGCGTTTATGAACTGCTCGATTTGAACATGGGCATTTGCAGAATGGCAGTTGCAGGGCCAAAAGACTTTTTTGATGATGAACAGCGCACATTGCGCGTGGCAACAAAGTTTACAAATATTGCTTCAAACTATTTTGCGCAAAAGGGGCGCGACATCGACATAATTAAACTTAATGGCTCTATCGAAATTGCTCCAATTTTGAACTTGTCTGATGTGATTGTTGACATTGTGGAAACTGGTACAACCTTACGCGAGAATAATTTGGAAGTTAAAGAAACTATTGTGCCAATAAGTGCTCGTTTGATTGCAAATAAAGCAAGCTTTAAATTTAAAAATGACAAGATAGAAGAGATTGTAAAAAGCATTAAAGGGCAGGTGCAAAGCAATGATTAAGATATATAAATATGGCGAAGTGCCAAATGATGAAATTTTTGCACGTGAAGATTTGGGGCGTGGCGCACAAGAAACTGTTGAGGCGATCATCAGTGAAGTGCGCGAACGCGGCGACGCAGCTTTGCGCGAATACACTTTGAAATTTGACAAAGTCGAACTTGATGAACTTGAAGTTAGCGCACAAGAGCTAGAAGAAGCATTTGAAATTGTTGAAGATGAATATCTGGAAATCTTGCGCGAAGCTGCAGCAAACATTCGTGCGTTCCATGAAAAGCAAGTGCGCACGAACTTTGTTATTAATGAACAAGACGGCATTGTTATCGGGCAAAAAGTCATGCCGATTGAAAATGTTGGCATCTATGTTCCGGGCGGCACAGCTGCATATCCTTCAACAGTTTTGATGGATAGCGTGCCGGCAAAAATTGCTGGATGTTCGCAGATTATCATGGCAACTCCTCCAATGAAAAATGGCAAGGTAAACCCTGTAATTTTGGCGGCGGCGCAAATTGCAGGCGTTGATAGAATTTTTAAAGTTGGCGGCGCGCAAGCAATAGCAGCTCTTGCATATGGCACGCAATCTGTTCCAAAAGTTGACAAGATTGTGGGGCCTGGCAACATGTTTGTTGCAGAAGCAAAGCGCCAGGTTTATGGCAAAGTTTCAATTGATATGATTGCAGGACCAAGCGAGATTTTGGTCGTTGCAGATTCAACTTGCAACCCAGCTTTTGTTGCTGCTGATATGCTGTCGCAAGCTGAACATGACAAAAATGCAAGTGCTGTTTTGGTCACAGACAGTGCCGAGCTTGCAGCGGCTGTTAGTACAGAACTTGAGCGTCAAATTCCGCTCCTTCCTCGTGCAGAAATTGCTCGAGCTTCAATTGACAAAAATGGCAAAATCATTGTTGCGGAAGATGACTTGCTGCGCGCTATTGATATTGCAAATGAAATTGCGCCAGAACACTTGGAACTTTGTGTGGATAACCCGTTTGACTATCTTGACAAGGTGAAGCATGCTGGCTCAATCTTCATGGGAAAGAATTGTCCGGAAGCTTTGGGCGACTATTTTGCGGGACCAAATCACACTTTGCCAACAAGTGGAACTGCCAGATTTTCTTCCCCGCTTTCTGTCGATGAATTTGTGAAGAAGTCGCAATTTACTTATTACACTGCAGGCGCGCTTGAAAATGTGGCAGATAAAATTGCATACTTTGCGCACAAGGAAGGCTTGGACGGCCATGCAAAAAGCGTGCTTACGCGTTTTGACAAAGATGCAATTTGCAGCAATGAAGCAGGCGAATAAAACATGGCGCAGATTAGTAAATTTTTCTCAAAAAAGTATGCAGACCTTGAGCCTTATGTTCCAGGTGAGCAGCCACAAGGCATGAGCTTTGTGAAGCTGAACACTAATGAGTCACCTTTTGCGCCAGCACCCGCAGTTGCTGATGCTGTTGCGCAAGAAAGTGCGAATTTGAATTTATATTCCGACCCAGAATGCGTGCGCTTGCGTGCAGAAATGTCAAAAGTTTATGGGTTGGCGCCTGAACAAATTTTAATGACAAATGGTTCAGATGAAGCTTTGAATTTTGCATTTATGGCATTTGCAGACGAGGAAAGCCCGCTAATTTTCCCAGATATTACATATGGCTTTTATCCTGTCTTTGCACAGTTGAATAAAATCCCATACAAAGCAGTGCCACTGCGAGAAGATTTTTCTATTGAAGCGGCTGACTATATTGGCGCGAACAAGACTATAGTTATTGCTAACCCAAATGCTCCAACAGGTTTGCTTTTGCCGCTGGACGTTATTGAAGAAATTGTTGCAAGTAACCCTGATAATGTTGTAATTATTGATGAAGCATATATTGATTTTGGTGGAAAGAGCGCGCGCCAGCTAATAAATAAATATTCGAATTTGCTGGTTGTTGGCACATTTTCAAAATCAAAATCTTTAGCTGGCGCGCGTCTTGGCTTTGCTTTTGGATGTGCTGAATTAATCAATGCAATGAATACGATTAAATATTCCACAAATCCATACAACGTGAACAGGCTTACAAACGCAGCAGGTATTGCTTGCTTGCAAAACATGGACTATTACAATAACGCATGCAAAACAATCATCGAAAATAGGGAATGGACAACGCAGCAATTGCAAAACTTTGGCTTTGAAGTTTTGCCTTCCAGAGCAAATTTTGTTTTTGCTAAGACTGCAGAAATTAATGGCGCTGCATTATATGAGGAACTAAAAACGCGTGGTGTGCTTGTGCGTCACTTCACGGCTGAGCGCATTGCAAACTTTAATAGAATTAGCATAGGCACAAAAGAACAGATGGAAATTTGCATAGCAAAAATCGAGGAAATTTTGAGAGGTGTTCGTGCATGAGAAAAGCTCAAGTTAATAGGCAAACACAAGAAACTGGAATCTTGCTGCAATTAAATTTGGATGGTACAGGGGAATCTGACATTGAAACTTCATGCGGCTTTCTAGACCACATGTTAACGCTTTTTGCAAAGCATGGGCACTTCGATTTGCAGCTGCACTGCACAGGTGATGTTCAGGTTGATTATCATCATACAACAGAAGATATTGGCATCTGCTTGGGGCAAGCTTTCCGTGAAGCTTTGTGCGACAAGCGTGGCATTACAAGATATGCAGACACAACATTGCCAATGGATGAAACTTTAATTTTGAGCGCTGTTGATATTTCTGGTCGCGGTGGCTGCTATTACAGCGTAGACATTCCAACAGAAAAAGTTGGAGACTTTGATACAGAACTTTGTCTTGAATTTTGGATTGCATTTGCTCGTGAAGCTGGAATAACATTGCACATCCGCAAACTTGCTGGGCTTAATTCGCATCACATTATTGAAGGCGTCTTCAAATCTGTGGCTCGCTCTTTGCGCAAAGCTGTTGCAATTGATGCTGTCTGCGCAGATGAAATTCCATCAACAAAGGGCAGCTTGTAATGATTGCTGTAGTGGATTATGGCGTCGGGAATTTATTTTCTTTGTGTTCATCGCTGAAAAGCGTTGGTGCAGACATTTATGTTGGCTCGGATGCTGCACAGTTGCAAGCAGCAGAAAAGATCGTCCTGCCTGGTGTTGGCGCATTTGCTGATGCTATGGCAGCCTTGCGCGAACGCGGCATAGATGCGCTATTAAAAGAGGAAGCCGCAGCTGGCAAGCCAATTATGGGCATTTGCCTTGGAATGCAAGTCCTGTTCCAAAAGAGCTATGAATATGGCGAACATGAAGGCTTGGGGCTTTTGCAGGGCGAAGTCATTCCAATGCAGGGCAACATAAGTGCAGATCTTAAAATTCCGCACATTGGTTGGAACGCGCTTGAAATTAAAAAGCAAAGCGCACTTTTGCAAGGTGTCACAAGTGGCGACTATGTCTATTTTGTTCATTCGTTTTATGCTTCAAATTGCGACAGCAGCATAATTGCAACAACAGATTATGGCGCGCAAATCACAGCTGCTGTGCAAAAAGGTAATGTCATGGGCTGCCAATTCCACCCTGAAAAAAGCGGAGACGTCGGCATGAAAATCTTGAGAGCATTTTGCGAGTGTGAGTTTTAAATGATTATTCTTCCTGCAATTGATTTATATGAGTCATGTGCGGTGCGCCTGCTTAAAGGTGACTATGCGCAAAAGACTATTTATAGTGAAAGCCCAATATATGTTGCGCGTGACTTCGAAGCAAGTGGCGCAACTCATATTCATATGGTTGACTTGGAAGGCGCGCGCGACGGCGGCACTCCAAATATTGCTATTGTCGAACAGGTAGCAAAGGAAACTTCGCTTTTTGTGGAAATTGGCGGTGGCATTCGCGATATGCAAACTGTCAAGCGCTACTTGGATGCTGGTGTGCAGCGCGTGATTTTGGGCACGGCAGCTGTTAAAGACAGAGCCTTTTTGGAAGAAGCAGTGCGCGAATATGGCGAACATGTTGCTGTTGGTGCAGATGTTCGCGATGGCAAAATTGCAATCAAAGGCTGGCTTGAAACTGCTCCTGTGACGCTGGATGAATTTTTGCAAGACATGCAAAAATTGGGCGTTGACAATGTAATTTGCACTGATATTTCTAAAGATGGCGCAATGCAGGGCACAAACCTCGAGCTTTATAAGCAGTTGATAGAAAAATATGAAATAAAAGTTACAGCTTCTGGCGGTGTGTCTTCTATTGAAGATGTGGCGGCGCTGCGCAGCATGGGTGCATATGCTGCAATTATTGGCAAAGCATATTACACTGGAGCAATTGACTTGAAGGAAGCTTTAGAGGTGGCCGAATGATAACAAAGCGAATTGTCCCATGTTTGGATGTCAAAGCTGGTCGCGTTGTTAAGGGCGTGAACTTTAAAGGCTTGGCAGATGTTTCATCTCCTGTTGAACTGGCGAAATATTATTCGGATAATGGTGCTGATGAGCTGGTCTTTTATGACATTACAGCTTCTGTGGAACAGCGCCAGCTTTTTACAGACATCTTGCGCGAGGTAGCAAGCACTATATTTATTCCGCTAACTGTTGGCGGAGGCATCAATACTTTGGAAGACTTCGATCGCGTTTTGAAATGTGGTGCAGACAAAGTGAGCGTCAATTCTGGCGCTATTCGCAACCCGGACCTTGTGGCACAAGCAGCACAAAAGTATGGCGACCAGTGCGTTGTTTTGTCTGTTGACATTAAGCGAGTTGATGGAGTATTCCGCGTTTTTGCAAAAGGCGGGCGCGAAAATACAGGCATGGAAGCTATTGAGTGGATCAAGCGCTGCGTTGGAAATGGCGCGGGTGAAGTTGTCGTGAACTCAATCGACACAGATGGCGTTAAAGGCGGCTTTGATCTTGAAATGCTGCAAGCTGTCACAGATGCTGTGAATGTTTCTGTCATAGCTTCTGGCGGTGCTGGTTGTGCGCAAGATTTTGTTGATTTGTTTAAAGCTAACCCAAAGGTGGATGCAGGTTTAGCTGCGTCGATTTTCCACTTTGGTGAAGTTGAAATTCCACAGCTCAAAAAGTTGCTGCATGAAAATGATATTGTTGTGAGGTTATAAATTTATGTTGAATATTGATGAATTGAAATTTGATGACCGTGGGCTCATTCCTGCAATTGTAGTGGATGCAATTTCCAAAAAAGTTTTGACGCTTGCTTACATGAATAAAGAAAGCTTGCAAATTTCTATGGAAAAAGGGCTGACTTGCTTTTGGAGCAGGTCGCGCCAAGAGCTTTGGCTAAAGGGTGAAACAAGCGGCAATTATCAGCATATTGTTTCAATTGTTGCAGATTGCGACCGCGATGCATTAGTTGTGCTTGTAGAAAAAGATGGCCCTGCTTGTCATACTGGCAGCGATTCATGCTTCACAGCGCCGCTTTATGCAAGTGAAGAACTGCAAAACTTCAGTTTGCAGGGTTTGTATGATTTGCTGCAAGGTCGCAAAAATGAGCTGCCTCAAGGTTCATATACAACATATCTCTTCGAAAAAGGAATTGACAAGATTCTGAAGAAAGTTGGCGAAGAAAGCACAGAGGTCATTATTGCTGCAAAAGCTGATGACAAAAAAGAAACTGTATATGAACTTGCCGACCTTGCTTATCATGCTTTAGTGCTGATGGTAGAGATGGGGATATCTGTTGAAGATGTTCATCGTGAACTTGCTTCGCGTCATATCATCGACCATAAAGTTAAGCAAGAAAAGATGACAGAATAGCAAAAGCGCAACGGAAGTTGCCTCTATTGACATGCAGATGTCAAAACATATAAGAACCGTTGCGCTTTCAAGCTCAAATCATATGTGATTTGAGCTTTTTTATATGATTATCGAGATTTTGGTGTCAATATAATAGAGTTCCGTGGCGCTTTTGTATTTCAAGCGCAACGGAAGTTGGTATTTTTGACATTGCCATGTCAATCTAACCATGTTCCGTTGCGCTTTCGCTATGAATTAGTTATTTGTAGCTTTCCATTAATGCTTCAAAAGCTGGCAGTGAATTTTCAATCGTCTCTTTTGCGATGCAATAGCTCACGCGCACCCAGCCGCCACAGCCAAAGCTGTCTGATGGAACTAATAGCAATTCAAACTCTTTTGCCTTGTCACTAAAAGCTTGCGCATCATCTTCCAATGCTTTAACCCACAAATAGAATGCGCCTTGTGGTTCAACATATTCATATCCCATCTTCCCAAGAGCATCTGTTAAGAGCTTGCGGTTTGTGTCATAAGCTTCAACATTGCTTGGGACGGCGATGCATTCTTCCAAAACACGCTGGAATAAAGTTGGCGCGCAAATATATCCAAGAGCGCGACCTGCGCCATTAATAGCAAGTGCAACTTCATCTGCATTTTTCATCAAGTTGTTAACATAGATATAGCCAATGCGTTCGCCTGGTAAAGACAGACTCTTCGAGAACGAATAACAAACAATAGTGTCGTCATAAATTGATGGGATATATGGAACTTCAGCGCCATATGTGATTTGCCTATATGGCTCGTCTGCAATAATGAAGATTTGTGAACCAAACTCTTCTTCTTTTTCTGTCAGCACTTTTGCAAAAGCTTCCAAATTTTCACGTGAATAAACAGATCCAACAGGATTGTTTGGAGAATTCAAAATGATAGCAGCTGTATTTTCATTGATTGCAGCCTTCATAGCTTCAATATCAATGCTGAAGTCTGGCAAAGCAGCAGGAACTTCAACAATCTTTGCTTTTGACTGGTCAATCCATGTTTTATATTCAGGGAAGTAAGGGCTAACAACAATAACTTCTGCGCCAGGGTTTGTTGTTGCTTCAATTGTGATTGCAAGCCCTGCAGCAGCGCCGCTTGTTAAATAGACTTGCTTTGCTTTTGCTGGGATGCCATATTCTTTTGCAATATAGTCTGCAACAGCTTGGCAAACCTTTGGGTCGCCGCCAGCAGGAGTATATGCATGAACAGCAACAGGATCTTCATTCATCAAGCGCATAATTGTGTCGCGCACTTGCTCTGGAGCAGGAACAGATGGGCTGCCAATGCTGAAGTCGAAGACTTTATCTGCGCCAATTTCTGCTTTGCGCTTTAAACCATATGCAAAAAGCTCGCGAATTGCTGAAGGCTCATCGCCAAGCTGAACCATTTTTTCTTTAAGCATGATATCCCCTTTATTTGTCGTCGAATGTTAGTGATTGTTAACAGTATACAAATGCAATTTTATGCAAGCGCCGCAAGTTTTTCCACATATTCAAACGGCGCAAATTTTAAGTTCAATGTGCCTGATGTACAGCACGGCAATTTCTTGTGCTCCTTCGCGAACAGTGTATAAAACTTTACGTGCTTATGTTATGACTTGAGTTCATTTTGGTAGTTTGTTCATCGCGGTTTAAATTTGACCTTAAAAAAATTTTTCAGAATTTTTCAGAAAACTTCAGCTTTTTTTCAGGATAAGCGTCTATTATGTACAACTGTAATCGGAGAGCTGAACAGAAATTAATTTTTCTGGCTGGCAGGAGGTTGCTAGTTCATATGAGCCTTGCCCCATAGGCTAAATGAACGCACACCAAACTTTTACATCCTTCCTTCCAGCATTGAACAAATACTCTTGCTCCTGCTAGCTTTTCAGACTTCGACCATGAAAGGGCTGCTACCACCGCGGCCCTTTCCTATTTTTCCAGACAAGTTTTAAGTTTTGTTTTAATCTAAATTTTTCAGCAGCTTTTCAACATATTCATGTGTAGCCTGCTTTAATTGTGGCGGGTCAATAATTTTTGCGCATCCAAGTTGGGAAGCAATTTGTTTTGACAACCATAAGCCACCAAGCCATTTAACTTCAACAATATTGCTGCCGTCGTCTTCAACGTCAACAAGCTGGCTGTCTGGCCATTCTGGAATATCTGCGCCTGGAGCAAATTTGATATATGCATAAACTGGCTCACTAGCTTCGTCATTCCAAGCTTTAGGCTCAAAACATTCGTCAAGCTGCTTCACGTTTTTAATTCTGTCAAATCTGAAGCTGCGCTGTTCGCCATTTTCATGCAAAAAGCAACGCAAATATGAATGTCCATCGCGAACAACAATTGTATAAGGTTCAACAATGCGTTTGCTTGGGCTTGCCTGATTATTGCTTTGATATTCGACTTCAAGTAAGTGATGTTCAATATCTTCACAAGCACTTGCAAGCAAGGCAGCAAAACTTCCGCCGCCAGTTTTATGCGTTGTGCTAATCTTGCTTTTTGTTAATGCTTCATCTGTAAAATAACCCTTTGCATTTATTAGTTGCTGCA
>CAVDAL010000082.1:0-2324 GCA_963606965.1 Acutalibacteraceae bacterium | reverse complement strand
CTGTTGCCCCCCCCTCTTGATTATCAAAGCTAAGAAGAAGGTCACGATAGAATTCATATTGCTTTTTCCTAGCTGTAAGCTCCGCTGTAAGCTCCGCTGTAAGCTCCGTGAAATTGTCCAAAATTCGGACAATTTCACGTTGCACTTCAATCGGCGGCACTGGTATAAGTAAATCTAATACTTCTTTATTGCTTAAATTTTTAACAGATCCTCCAGAAAGACCTCTCATGAAAGTCAGCACCGAATTACACAAAAAGAAATAAAGAAACTTATTGTCTAACTTTTCCTCATGCGGCAAAAATTTTCCAACACGCTGATTTAGATAACAACACTTATCAGTATTATTTATTCCGACTTTTATTGTCCCGCTCATTCCAATTACAATCTCATTTGGATTAATTTTATACTTATCCAAATCTTCCTTATAATCATCAAAATTAAAAAAATCCATATTTTCAAAAGAAATTTCATTATTTTTTATATTTGTTGTTTTACAGATTGGACTTCCGGTATCAACAAAACGAGATGATTTAAAAGCAAAACCTGAAATAAAATCACAAACATCTCCAAGCGCCTTATATTCCACCCCATCTGGGCAAAATTCTTGCATCAATTCATCCAACTTACTCATGCGCCAGCCTCGATTTCTGCCACAATCTTATCAATCTCACTGCGCAAAACTTGCTCACGCGCAACAATTTGTTTAATTTCTGCGTTCAATTCATCGATATTAATTTTTTCGCGAGTATCTTCCGGTTCAACATAAGTTGAAACTGACAAATTATATTCATTTTCTTTAACTTCATCATAGCTTGCCAAATGTGAAAAATATTCAACTTCTTCACGCTTTGTAAAAGCTTCAACAATATGGTCGATATTTTCCGGCGTTAACTTATTATTATTCGTAACCTTAATGCATTCTTTTGATGCATCAATAAAAAGCGTTTTATTGTCTGCCTTATTCTTCTTCATCACCATAATGCAAGTAGCAATTGATGTGCCAAAAAATAAATTGCTTGGTAGCTGAATAATGCAATCAATAAAGTTATTATCTATTAAATATTGGCGGATTTTCTTTTCTGCACTGCCGCGATACATAATCCCCGGAAAGCATACAATTGCAGCCGTGCCATTTGGTGCAAGCCAAGACAAACTATGCATAATAAATGCCATGTCTGCTTTGCTTTTTGGAGCAAGCACACCAGCAGGTGAAAAGCGTGGATCATTTATCAGGATGGGGTTGTCGCTGCCTTCCCACTTAATGGAATATGGCGGGTTTGAAACTATAAGTTCAAAAGGTTCATCATCCCAATGCTGTGGTGCTTTTAGTGTGTCTTCACATGCGATATCAAATTTATCAAATCCAACGTCATGCAAAAACATATTTATGCGGCACAAGTTATATGTTGTGATATTAATTTCTTGTCCATAAAAGCCATTGCGAATAGCATCTTTGCCAAGAACTTTTTCTGCCTTCAAAAGCAAGGAACCGCTGCCGCAAGCAGGGTCATAAACTTTATTGATTTCAGTTTTGCCAACAGTACCAAGTCGCGTTAATAATTCTGAAACATCTGCTGGCGTGAAAAATTCGCCACCAGACTTGCCAGCATTCGATGCATACATTGTCATTAAATATTCATATGCATCGCCAAATGCATCGATGTCATGTTCTTTAACATCGCCCAAGTTCATTTGCGCAACACCATTAAGAAGCTTTGCCAATTTTTCATTTCGCTTTGCTACATTTGAACCAAGCTTGTTGCTATTAACATCAAAGTCATCAAAGAGTCCAGCAAAGTCACCTTCAGCCTCGCTGCCTTTTGCAGATTCTTCAATATGGCGGAATACTCCTTCTAAAGTTTCATTTAAATTTTCATCATTTGCAGCTTTTGCACAGACATTGCAAAAAAGCTCACTTGGCAAAATGAAGAAGCCTTTTTCTTCAACAAGGCTTTCACGCACTTCTTCTGCATCGAAGTCTGAAAGTTTTGCATAATCAAAATCTGTTATGCCTGCTTCCCATTCGCCTTGATTGATATAGTTGCATAAATTTTCAGAAATATATCTATAAAACATTGTGCCAAGCACATAATTTTTAAAATCCCAGCCATCGACTGCACCGCGCAAATCGTCTGCAATAGCCCAAATTGCCCTGTGCAGTTCATCACGTTCTTGCTCTTTTTTGTTGTCTGTCATTTTTGAATATTCCTTTGTTTCTTACCGTCATTCAAGCATTTTTTGCTGGAATACATTTTACACTTCAATGCACATTCAAAACGCGGCAAGAATATCACAACATTGTGACACGTTATGCAAAATGAAAA
>CAVDAL010000081.1:0-15564 GCA_963606965.1 Acutalibacteraceae bacterium | reverse complement strand
AAGCATCATTACAGGAATTGAATGCATTTGCGAATTATCGCGAATCTTTGCCAAGATTTCCAAGCCATCTTCATCAGGCAACATGATGTCTAAAAGCACAAGTTTTGGAAGTTCATTTTTGCATTCGTCAAAAAAGTCACGCCCACAAGCAAAGCCTTTTGCTTCTAAGTTCGCTTGGTGCAATGCATACAAAGTTAAATCTCGAACATTCGGATCGTCTTCAACATAATAAATCATAAGTTACCTGACTTCAGTCAATTTTTATCTATAAACATTCTACTCAAATATCGAGCAAGAATTGCAGTAAGTGCCAACAAAGAGTTAATTTGTTTGTGCATTTGTCAAACTTTTGCTGGCATAATTTTTTTATATAAAGCGTGTTTGCAAAGACCTAGGGAGGTTTAAGGCCATTATTTGCAAGCAGCGCGGTATAGGCCTATGCGCAAATTGCGTCCGTCAAAATAGTAGCAGCATTAGCTTCGTGCAAATATATGCAAGCAAGCCGCAGCCCGGGAATGTTAAAACCCAGGTCAAGACCATGTTTCCAGCTAAATTCCATCGCACAGCGCGCAGGCGTTTTTCTGCACCAACGCCCATGATAGCTGTCGTCTTTGTGTGCGTTGTTGAAACTGGCATGCCTGTAAATGTTGCAAGTGCAATGCAAAAACAAGCCGAAAGACAAGCAGAAAATCCTTGCAATTGGTCCATCTTCACCATGCTCATCCCAACAGATTTAATAATACGTTTGCCGCCAACAGCAGTGCCCAAAAACATCGTGAATGCCATTAGGATAATGAGCCAGATTGGGAAGGAGACTGTGTCAAGATTAACAGCCTTATCCATGGCAAGCATGATACCGAGCATACAAAGTGACAGGAATTTTTGCCCGTCTTGGGCACCGTGCAAAATCGCAACACCAGCGGCGGCAACTATCTGAGCACCACGAAAACCTTTATTTGCGCGGTGTCTATTGGCATTACGAAAGATGAGTTTTAAAAGCTTTGAGAAAAGATATCCACAGCCAAAGCCTAAGCCTGTGGAAATTACAAGACCGTAAATAACTTTGATCCATTCGCCGCCATTAACGCCAGCAAGACCACCTTGCAGTGCAATAGCAGCGCCAGTGATTCCAGCAATTAGCGAATGCGACTGTGAGGTTGGAATGCCGAATCGCCAAGCAGCAACACCCCAAACAATAATGGCAATCATTGCAGCGGCAAGGGCAATCAAAGCGGCGTGATAGTCTCCGCCAAAGTCGACCATGTTAAAGATTGTATGAGCAACAGCGGAAGAAACAAGAGTGATTCCAAAAAGACCTAAAAAGTTGCAAATAGCAGCCATTATGATTGAAGGACCTGGCTTCATGGCTCGTGTGCCAACAATTGTTGCAATAGCATTCGGCGCATCTGTCGCACCATTGACCATGGTTGCACCCATCGTCAGTAAAACTATTATTGCCAGAACAGGGTCGTGTGAAACCGTGCTCAAAAAACTGCCTAAATCATACATGGCTAACCTCGTTCAAACTAAAAAACATCTTAAGATGTTCACAAATTTACAAAGCAGATGTTTTACATTTGCACGGTGTTTGTAAAATTTTTGTAAAATCGCAAATTTTACTTAAACTTTACAAACAAAAGTTCACGGCGCTTTACTGTTTTATTACAAGAAATTCCCCTTTGGTAACACATTTGTAACAAGGACTAGGAACTTATTTACAAGTTCTTACAATTTCAGCCATCGATAATTTTTAAATCAATCGACAAAACATAAAAGCTATGAGGAGGCTTATTTAAATGAAAAAGTTTAAGACTGAAAGCAAGCGCCTGCTTGACTTGATGATTAATTCAATTTACACAAACAAAGAGATTTTCTTGCGCGAGTTAATTTCAAATGCGTCTGATGCTTTGGACAAACTTTACATAAAGGCTCTTGGTGCAAATGATACATCCATCAACAGAAGCGACTTAAAGATTGATGTTTATGTTGATGATGAAGAACGCAGCATTACAATTTCCGACAATGGCATTGGCATGAACAAGGATGAGCTTGAACAAAACCTTGGCACAATTGCTCATTCTGGCAGTCTTGAATTTAAGTCTGATGATGAAATTAAAGAATCAGATGAAGTTGATATTATTGGCCAGTTTGGTGTTGGCTTTTATTCTTCATTCATGGTTGCAGATCATGTTGTTGTTACATCAAAAGCTTATGGCGACGACCAAGCATGGGTTTGGGAATGCAAAGGCTTAGACGGCTATTCAATTAAGGAAGGCGAACGTGAAGGCAATGGCACAACAATTAAGCTTTTCCTTCGCGAATCTAGCGATGAAGCAGACTATGATCAGTGGCTCAATTATTATTCATTGAAGAGTTTGGTTAAGCGTTATAGCGACTATATTCGTTATCCAATTGTGATGGAAACAACTGAAAGACGCGAAAAGGAACGCCCGGAAGATGCTGGCGATGATTACAAGCCAGAATGGGAAAGCGTTACAGAGCGCAAGGCTGTAAATTCAATGGTTCCAATTTGGACTCGCAAGAAAAGCGAAGTCACAGATGAAGAATATGCAGAATTTTATAAAGCAACATTCCACGATTCAAATGACCCATTGCGTGTGATTTCTTTACATGCAGAAGGCACGCTGAATTATGATGCTTTGCTTTTTATTCCAAAGGAAGCTCCACGCGACCTTTATTCAAAAGAATTCCAAAAAGGCTTAGCACTTTATAGCTCAAATGTTTTGATTATGGATAAGTGCGAAGAGCTCATTCCAGATTGCTTTGGTTTTGTTCGCGGCATCATTGATAGCCCAGATTTGAACTTGAATATCTCGCGTGAAATGCTCCAGCATGACAGGCAGCTAACTGCAATTGAACGCAAGATTGAAAAGAAAGTTAAGTCTGAGCTTGCAAAGATGCGCGATGACAATCGCGAAGAATATGATGAATTCTTCAAGCAGTTTGGCTATACATTGAAATATAACGTCTATAGCAGCTATGGCATGTTGCGCGACTTGCTTGCTGACTTGCTTTTGTTCCAATCTGCAAAAGAGAAAAAGCTAATCACTTTGGATGAATATGTTGCAGCAGCTACAGAAGACCAAAACAAGATTTATTACACAGCTGGCGACGTTGAAGAACAGCTTGAAAAGACACCGCTTGTTAAGGGTGCGTTAGACAAAGGCTTTGACGTTTTGCTCTGTGGCAGCAATGTTGATGAATTCTGCATTATGGCGCTGCAAAATTATGCTGAAAAAGATTTCGCAAATATTGCAAGTGGCGACACAGACTTTAGCTCTGAAGAAGAAGCTGAAGCTGCAAAACAAGCAGATGAAGAAAACTCAGACCTTTATGCAGATATGGCTGCTGTCTTGGGCGAAAAGGTTGTAAAAGTTACGTCTTCAACAATTTTGACAGATGACGTTGCATGCATTACTGCTGGTGGCGACGTTAGCTTGGCTATGGAAAAATATTTCCAGAATATGCCTGAAGGCACAGACGTTGAGCGTCCAAAGGCTGAACGTGTTCTTGAACTTAATGCAAAGCATCCTGTTTTTGAAAAGCTTAAAGAAGTTTATGCTGGCGATGACGTTGATAAATTTGAACGCTATACAAAGCTGCTTTATGATTTGGCATGTTTTGCAGAAGGTTTGCAGATTGATGATACTGCAGCATTCACAACAGCTGTTTGCGAATTGATGAAATAAAACTCTCGAAGATCTCCTTTCTTCTTTTCTATCACAAAATGCCCGGGCGCGAAATTGAACGCTCGGGCATTTTGTTGCTTTTGTCGCGTGAGCCGTGTTTTTAACAGTTATACTTCTGAATATGAAAATTAATATTCCACAAAAAGCAGAACATATTATTTCTTTATTGGAGGCTGCTGGCTACAAAGCATATATTGTTGGCGGCTGCGTCCGCGATGCCTTGCTTGGCATTGAGCCTCACGACTGGGACATTTGCACAAATGCTTTGCCGCAGCAAACAAAGGCTGCGCTGGAAGCAGCAGGTGTGCATACATTTGATACTGGCATAAAGCATGGCACTGTTTCTGCACTGGTGGAAGATGAACTTTTTGAAGTCACAACTTTCAGATCAGAAGGCAAATATTCTGATGGGCGCCACCCTGACAATGTTGAATTCATAGATTCTATTGAAGGCGACCTTTGCCGTCGCGACTTTACTGTGAATGCTATGGCATACAATTCGCAAGCTGGGCTTGTTGATATTTGCGGTGGGCAGGCTGATTTGCAAAACAATTTGCTGCGGTGCGTTGGCAATGCTCATGAACGCTTTGCAGAAGATGCATTGCGAATTTTGCGCGCGCTGCGTTTTGCTGTTATTTATGGTTTTGAAATTGATGAAGAATGCAAATGTGCAATTCATGAAGATAAAGAGCTGCTTGATAATATTGCGCGCGAACGCATTCGCGATGAGCTTTTGCGCTTGATTTGTGGTGACAATGCGCAAGATATTCTGCTTGAATATTCGGATGTTTTTGGCCAGATTATTCCGCAGCTAAAGCCTATGTTTGGTTTTGACCAGCATAACAAATATCACAAATATGATGTGTGGGAACATTGTGTGCGTGCTCTTGGATATTCAGTTCCTGACCAATATATTCGCTTCACATTGCTTGTTCATGACATTGGCAAGCCGCATGTATTTTTCATGGATGATGAAGGCTGCGGTCATTTTTATGGTCACCCGCAAGCAGGCGAGCCAATCGCGCGTGAAGTTTGCAAAAGTTTGAAAATGCCAAATGCAATAACAGATGAAATTTGCGAGCTTGTTTTGCATCATGACAGAGTTATTAGCTTGTCTGCGAGGGCAATGCGCCGCTTAATTTTGAAACTTGGCGTGTTCAGAATGCATCAGCTGATGGAAGTCCGCGCTTGTGATGCTCTTGCTCATAGCGATTTAAAATTGAAGGAAAATTTGATTCACCACAATAAAGTTTGTGAGCTTTTTGAACAAACTCTTGCATCCATGAATGCATTTTCTTTGCGCGATTTGAATGTGAGCGGCAAAGACATAATTGCACTTGGTATTGATGCAGGGCCTGAAGTTGGCAAAATCTTAAAGAAGCTGCTTGCAGCTGTTACAGATGAAAAAGTTCCAAATGAACATTGCGCATTGCTTTCATATGCAAAGAAATTAATTTCTTAGAGCCTGCTGCATTACGCTAAGGAAACAAGTCTGTAAATTATTGCGCGCGCGCAGTGTTGATTGCAGCTTGATGCAGTAAACTTGCATGCGACACGCATGTGCGTTAGAAGGGATTAGCGTGAAAATTCTTGTTACTGGCGGCGCCGGATATATCGGTTCGCATACCATTGTTGAACTTTTAAAAGCAGGTCATGAGCCTGTTATTTTTGACAATCTTTGCAATTCATCTGAAATTGTTTTAGAACGCTTGAAAAAGATAACTGGCGTTGATGTGCCTTTTGTTAAGGGCGATATTTGCGACGAACAAGCTCTTGAGCAGCTGTTTTCACAATATAAATTCGATGCTTGCATTCATTTTGCAGCCTTAAAAGCAGTTGGCGAATCTGTTGAAAAGCCACTGCTTTATTACTATAACAACATAACAGGCACAATAACTTTACTTAAAGCTTTGCGCGCGCATGCTTGCAACAATATCATCTTTTCAAGTTCTGCAACTGTTTATGGCAAGCCTGACTCAAATCCAATTTTTGAAGACTTCCCAAAGAAAAAGCCAACGAATCCTTATGGCAATACAAAGACAATCATTGAAGACGTTTTGACAGATATGCAAAAAGTCGAGTCGGAAATGAGCGTGACTCTGCTGCGTTACTTTAACCCTATTGGCGCGCATGAAAGTGGTGAAATTGGGGAAGACCCATCTGGTATTCCGAATAATTTAATGCCATATATCACACAAGTTGCTGTTGGCAAGCTTCCAAAATTGAATGTTTTTGGCGACGATTACAACACGCCAGATGGCACAGGCGTGCGCGATTATATTCATGTTGTCGACTTAGCTCGCGGCCATGTTGCAGCACTGAATGCTTTGACAGATAAACCTGGCGTTCATATTTATAATCTTGGAACAAGCAAAGGCACAAGCGTTCTTGAACTTGTGCATGCTTTTGAAAAAGCAAATGATATTGAAATTCCGTATGAAATTTGCCCGCGCCGCGCAGGCGACGTTGATGCATGTTGGGCAGATTGTTCTAAAGCGCAAAAAGAACTTGGCTGGAAGGCAGAATTAGACATAGAAAGAGCTTGTCTTGATTCATGGAATTGGCAGCAGAAAAACCCTAATGGATATAGTAAGTAGTGGTCTAATTGTTAAAACTATTTAAGGAATTTGGAAAAGAGATTGTTGTTACAGCAATCTGCGCGATGCTATGCGTTATATTCACAGTAATTTGTGACTTGAAATTGCCCAGCTTGATGAGCGACATAATCAATGATGGAGTAGTCACAGGTGACACTTCATACATTATTAAAGTTGGATTGCAAATGTTGCTTTGGGCGCTTGGTAGTGTTGTTGCCGCAATTGCCGGCAACTTTTTTTCTGCGCGTTCATCAATGTTGTTTGGACGCAATGTGCGCAATGCAGTTTATAAGCGAGTGTCTAGCTTGAGCCAATCAGAAGTCGACAAATTTGGCACATCATCGCTTATCACAAGAACAACAAATGATGCACAACAGCTCGAACGCTTCATTATGCTGATATTGAGCATGGCAACAAAGTCGCCAGTAATGCTCATAGGTGCCGTCATAATGTCACTTGCTGTTAGCAAGCAGCTTTCTTTGGTTACGTTTGCAGCAATTCCAGTTTTGCTTATTCTTGTTGGAATAATAATTAAACTTGCAATGCCGCTTTTAAGGTCTTTGCAAAGGCGCATAGACAAGTTGAATCTTGTTACGCGTGAAGGCTTGACAGGCATTCGCGTTATTCGTGCTTTTCGTCGTGAAAATTTTGAAGAGCAGCGCTTTGCCGCAGCAAATAAAGACTTGGCGCAAACAAATGTTTCTGTTGCGCGCCGCATGTCATTGCTCATGCCTTTCACAACGCTTGTTTTGAATTTTGTGATGGTTGCACTTGTTTGGGTCGGAGCTATGCAAGCAAATTATGGCAGCTTGGAAGTCGGATCATTAATGGCTGTAATTCAATATGCAATGCATGTCTTAATTTCTGTGATGATGCTTTCGATGATATTCATGCTATGGCCTCGTGCAATGGCAGCAGCAGAACGCATCCGTGAAGTTTTAGAAACTCAGCCAACAATTGTTGATGCGCCTGATGCGCAAGAAAATGCAAAGCAGCTTGAAAATAAGCCGCATGAAGTGCGCTTTGAAAATGTAACATTTACATTCCCAGGAGCAAACCTGCCAGCCATTAATAACTTGTCTTTCACTTTAGAAGCTGGCAAGTCTTATGCTCTTGTTGGCTCAACTGGTTGTGGCAAGTCAACTGTAGTCAATTTGATCGAGCGCTTTTATGACCCGAGCGAAGGCCGCATTTTAATAGATGGAATTGATATTACAACTTTGCCGCAAGAAGATTTGCGCAAACAAATTTCTTACGCGCCACAAAAGACAGTTTTATTTAGCGGGACGTTGGCAGACAATATTCGCTATGCAAATGCTGAAGCAAGTGAGGAAGAAGTTGAGCAGGCTGCAAAGGCGGCTCAAGCATATGATTTCATTGTGGAAAAACCAGATAGCTTCAATACACAAATAACGCAGGCAAATACCAATTTATCTGGCGGTCAAAAGCAAAGAATTTCAATAGCGCGCGCATTTTTGAAGAAGTGCGGGCTTTATATTTTTGATGATTCATTTTCAGCTCTTGACTTTAAGACTGACTCTTTAGTGCGCCAAGCTTGTATGCAAGTTACGCAAGGAGCAACAGTTTTGGTTGTTGCTCAGCGAGTGAGCGCAGCAATGGATGCAGATTGCGTCATTGTTTTGGACAATGGCAAGCTTGATGGCATTGGTACGCATGAGCAGCTTCTTGAATCGAGTGAAGTTTATTGCGAAATTGTTGCTTCACAATTGGAAGAAGGTGAGCGCTAATGAAAGGAATGCAAAACCAGCCACCTCGCGCAGATGAGCAGCATCAACCACAGGGCGGACCTCAGGGTGGGCGCCCGCAAGGCAAACCACCAATGGGGCACGGGCATGGCGGAATGGCCGCAATGATGGGCGGAAAGCCAAAGAATGCTCGCCGCACTTTTGTGCGACTTATAAGCTTGCTTAAGCCTGAGCTGCCAAAGCTTTTTGTTGTGCTTATTTTTGTTTTACTATCAACACTTTTTGATATTTTATGCCCGAAGGAACTTGGCAATGCAACAACGATTGTCTTTAATGGCGTTGCAGCAAAAGTGCAGGGCACAGGCGCAGGCGTTGACTTTGATGCACTGCTTAACATATTAATTTTGCTTGTTATTTTATATGTTGGATATGCAGTTTTTGGATATTTCCAGCAATTTTTGATGGCACGCGTCACACAAAATGTTGTTTATTCGCTGCGCCAACGCACGGAAGAAAAACTGAACAGACTGCCTCTTTCATTTTATGATAAACATTCGAAGGGTGATGTGCTTTCACGCGTTGTAAATGATATTGACCTTGTTTCATCGACTTTGCAAGATAGCATGATGCAGTTTATCTCCACAGTCATAACTGTAATTGGCATTTGCATTATGATGTTTTCAATTTCTTGGGTGATGACAATCATCGTTTTAGTTTCATTGCCAATATCTGCATTTGTAGCATTTTATATCGCATCGCACACGCAGCGCTTTTACTTGGCGCAGCAAACAACTTTAGGCGAACTTGATGCTCATATTGAAGAGACATATGCAGGGCAAACAGAAATCAAAGCTTTTGTTCATGAAAAAGAAGTTGTTTCAGATTTTGAAGAAGTCAACAATAGATATTTCAATAATGCATGGAAGGCTCAATTTGTCAGTGGCATTGTTGCTCCAATAACAATGTTTGTTTCAAATCTTGTTTATGTTGCTGTTTGTGCTGTTGGTGCATTTCTTGCAATTAATGGCGCAATTGCTGTTGGCGACATTCAAGCATTCATTCAATATGCAAAGAATTTTGGTCGCCCAATTTCGCAGCTTGCAAGTGTTGTAAATATTATCCAAGGCGCGCTGGCAGCATCTGAACGTGTTTTTGAAATCATTGATTCTCCTGAACTTGAAGACGAATCAGAAAAGCCAAGTTTTGAACAGGCAATAAAAGGTAATGTGAACTTTGACCACGTGCGCTTTTCATATGTGGAAGGCAAGCCTGTAATCAAAGATTTTTCTGTCGATGTTAAGGCGGGGCAAACAGTTGCAATTGTTGGCCCTACTGGCGCTGGCAAAACAACGCTTGTCAATCTTTTGATGCGCTTTTATGAAATTGACAGCGGCAGCATTTCAATTGACGGCACAAATATTCATGACATGAGCCGCAGTGACTTGCGCAAGCATTTTGGCATGGTGCTGCAAGATACATGGCTTTTCAATGGAAGCATTCGCGATAATATTGCATATGGCGTGCATGGGGAAGTTTTGCAAGAAGATATTGAAGCTGCTGCAAAAGCTGCATATGCAGACCACTTTATTCGCGCCCTGCCAGATGGCTACAACACTATAATCAATGAAGAGGCAAGCAATATTTCTGCAGGTCAACGCCAGCTTCTTGCTATTGCAAGAGCGCTTTTAAGCAACCCAGAAGTACTCATTTTGGATGAAGCAACAAGTTCTATTGATACAAGAACAGAGCGTCTTGTTCAGCAGGCAATGGATAAGCTTTCTGCAGACAGGACAAGCTTTGTTATTGCTCATAGGCTTTCCACAATCAAGCAAGCAGATCTTATCTTGGTCATCCAAGATGGTGATATTGTTGAACAAGGCAAGCATGATGAACTTCTTGCACGCGATGGCTTTTATGCAGAACTTTACAATTCGCAATTTAGTGATTGCATTGATGAAGTATTCGACTAGGCGTACAACATGTATCAAATGCTAGAAATTGATATGCGGCTTGTCGCGCAACAAGTGCAAAAAGGGTATACTATGCGCCATGCTTAGTTGGTGGCACTATTTGATATTATGCGCGATTGCGTTGGCTGTGACAGCCGCGCTAGTTCCTGCTGTGCGCTCTTTTGCTATTAAGCATGGAGTCGTTGACGAGCCAGGCCCGCGCCGCGTCAACAAAAAACCTATCCCGCGTCTTGGCGGACTTGCCATGTTTGCAGGCCTTCTTGTTGCTTTGGCTGTGGAATGCATTCTTGAAGTTACAGGTATATGGAGCGGCCCTTTTACAGAAGATGGCACTTTGAACACACGCTTGTTTGGGGTCATCATTGGCTTTGCATTCATGGTTGTTGTTGGCGCGCTAGATGATGTTTATTCGCTGCCGCCTCTTGTTAAATTCATTGGACAAATAATTGCTGCAACAATCATCGTTTGCACAGGCACAACTTTGGGTAGCTTTAAAATTCCATTCACATCAAGCGTTGTTCACTTGGATGCATGGACATATCCAATGACTGTTTTATATCTTGTTTGCTTTGCGAATGTAATCAATTTGATCGATGGCCTTGATGGCTTAAGCGCAGGAATCACAGGAATTGCAAGCGCGACGCTTTTCATCTTGACGATGCACTTAATGCGCGGCGATGCTGCATCTGTTGCAATTATTTTGGTTGGCTGCTGCATCGGCTTTTTGTTCTATAACTTCAGCCCTGCTTCCATCTTCATGGGCGACAGTGGCTCGCTTTTCTTAGGTCTTGCTTTGGGGACAATTTCACTTCTTGGTGCTTCACGTTTTGCTTCTGTTACAGCATTAGCCGTGCCAATTGTTATTGCTGGCGTGCCTGTTATCGACACATTCAGTGCAATTGTTCGCAGGTTGCGCGGTCACCAGCCAATCCAGGTTGCAGATGCAGGCCACATTCATCATCGCTTGTTGCGCCGCGGATTTTCTCAGCGCAAATCTGTTCTAATAATTTATGGTTGGACAGCTCTTTTGTGCGTTGCTGCTTGCATCATTTGGAATCTTGGCGGCTTTTTGAAATATCTTGTTTTGGTTATAGTCTTGCTGGTATCTGCATTTGTTGTGTGGCACCTTGGGCTTTTTGGTCCTGTCTTGCAGCACAGATATCCAGGGAATGCTTCGCATCCAAATATGGAAGATGACGCAGATGAAAGACAAGACTCCTGACCTGCATGAACAGTTAAAATCTGTTCCTCAAAAACCAGGTGTTTATATCTGGAAAGACGCGCAGGGCAAAATCCTTTACGTTGGCAAAGCTATTCGCTTGCGCAGTCGCATGACGCAATATGTAACAGGGCAAGATGAGCGTGAAAAAATCCCGCTGATGATGCGCCAGGTTGCATCTTTTGACTATACTGTAGTGAATAATGAAGAAGAATCGCTCATTCTTGAAAAGAATTTGATTCAGCAATATCACCCGCCATTTAATGTTGATTATCGCGATGACAAAAGCTATCCATATATTGCGCTAACAACGGGCGAGCTTTATCCAGCAATTAAGCTCACGCGTGAAAAGCATAAAAGTGACACCAGATATTTTGGCCCATATACTGACAGCCGTGCTGCGCGTCAAACAATAGAAGCTTTGCGTCGCATTGTTCCAATTTGCCAAGCGCAATGTGCAGAATATAAAGCGCTTTGTCGCAAGCTGAAGAATGGTAAGCAGCCAAGCAAAGATGACAAAGCTTGCTTTGAATATCACATTGGCAAAGGCGCAGGACCATGTTGTGCAGCAATTACTCCGCAAGATTATAAGCCGCTTGTGCAGCGAGTCATTCGCTTTCTTAAAGGCGAGCGCCAAGAATTCATATCAGAACTTGAAAATGATATGAAGGCAGCTGCTACAGACTTAGATTTTGAACGCGCTGCGCGCCTTCGTGACAGCCTTGAAGCAGTTAAAGCTTTGCAAGAAAAGCAAAAGGTTGTTCTTTCGCGCCCGTTGAACATGGATGTTGTTGGCTTTTATCGCGAAGAAACTATATCAGCGGCTCACATTTTTGTTGTTCGTGAAGGCCGCATAATTGTTAGCAATGACTTCATCTTGGAAAAAGGCCTTGATATTTGCGATGAAGAATTGACTGCGCAATTTTTGGGCTTTTATTATGACAATACAAAGCAGTATCCGCATGAAGTTGTTGTTGCATGCGAACTTGATGAAGATGAACGCCTTCCCCTTGAAGCATGGCTTACCAGTTGTTTAGCGTCGCCACACGGAGCAAAAGTCCATATTACAGTTCCGCAAAAAGGGGAGCGTGCAGACCTGTTAAAGATGGCACAGCTTAATGCCCGCCATGCTTTGATGCGACATAAAGTCCGCACTAGATATGACGATGAACGCATTGACCTTGCTTTGCTGCAGCTTGAAAGCGCACTTGCTTTGCCAGCGCCGCCAATGCGCATTGAATGCTTTGATGTTTCCACAATTCATGGCAATTATTCTGTTGCTTCTATGGTTGTTTTCACTGGCGGCAAGCCCGACAAAAGCCAGTATCGCCGGTTCAAAATTCGTCAAGATTTTGGCGAAGCAAATGATTTTGCGATGATGAGTGAAGTTTTAGCAAGAAGATATGCGCCGCAGCGCATGGCAGATGAACGCTTTGGCTCAAAACCTGACTTGCTTATTGTTGACGGTGGCAAGCCGCAGCTAACCGCTGCAATTAATCAGTTGCGTGAACTTGGGCTAGACATTCCTGTTGCAGGCCTTGCAAAAAAAGATGAAGAACTTTTTGTGGAATGGAGTGCGGAAAGTCCAGTCGTTTTGCCTTCCGGTTCGCCTTCTCTTTATCTTGTGAAGCATGTCCGCGATGAATCGCACCGCTTTGCAATCACATTCCACCGCGAGTTGCGTTCAAAAGGAATGGTTGCTTCAATTTTGGATGAAGTGCCAGGGCTTGGAGCAAAGCGTAAAAAGCAGCTGCTCAAAACTTTTGGCTCTGTCAAAAAGATGCGTCAAGCCAGCCTTGAAGATTTGGCAGCAACTCCTGGCATTCCGCAGCAAGTTGCAGAAGATTTATTCGCATTGCTGCAAGATGGCGAAGATGACGCTGTATAAAGTTCACGCTTGCAAAACGATTGCACATGCTAGCTAATAGATGCGCACGAATTTGCCGCTACACTGTTATACTAAGCAACATAAATTTTGCGCAAACAAGACGGGAGAAAAAATGCCTTCTCAAGAGACATTCGAAGACACAACAACACTATCAGACGGACCTGACCTGATTATCATCACTGGTATGTCTGGCGCAGGCAGAACAGAAGCAATGCATACATTCGAAGATATCGGATATTTTTGCATCGATAATTTGCCGCCGTCTTTGCTGATGAATCTTGTTAGCTTGGCTGGCCTTACGTCGAATAGCTTGCGCAAGTTGGCTGTTGTTTGCGACTTGCGTGCAAAGGAATTCTTCCCAGAATTGACGCAAGAATTGAATAAGCTCAAAGAACTTGGACTTTCATATTCAATGCTCTTTTTAGATTCTACAGATGAAGTTTTGCTTAATCGCTTTAAGGAAACTCGCCGCCGTCACCCGCTTTGCGACGCCGGCATGACAATAATTGCTGGTATTCGCAAAGAACGCCAAATGCTTACAGAGGCAAAGCAGATGGCAGACTATGTTTTGGACACTTCTGTTGTGCGTCCGCAAGATATGCGCAAGAAAATCCGAGCAATGTTTTCTGCAGATTCTGAACAGGAAGGCATGGGAATTTCTGTTTATTCATTCGGCTTTAAACATGGTGCTCCAACAGACGCAGACATAGTCATTGACGTGCGCTTTTTGCCAAATCCGTTCTATGTTCCAGAACTTCGCACAAAGACAGGCTTGGACAAAGAAGTCAAAGATTTTATTATGGGGCGCCCTGAAACAAAGAAGTTTTTGGAACGCTGGTATGCCTTACTTGACACAATCATGCCTGGCTATATTGAAGAAGGTAAGCAATATTTATCAATTGCTGTTGGCTGCACTGGCGGGCAGCACCGCAGCGTGACTTTGGCAGATGCAACACAGCATTATCTGTCACAAGCTGGATATAATGCGTCGCTTTCACACCGCGACTTAGCGCTGGCAGAGGTGAAGAACTAATGCAGCGCACAAAGGCTGTTGTTATTGGCGGCGGCACAGGTGCGCCAACATCCATCCGCACACTGCTTGACATGGGCTGCGAAACAAGTGCTATTGTTTCGATGGTTGACGATGGTGGCTCAACTGGCATTTTGCGCGAACTTGGCGGCGTTATTCCGCCGGGCGACATTCGCAAATGTATAGGCGCGATGTCCGCAAACTATGAAGGCATTTTGGCGCGCGTGTTCAGGCACCGCTTTGACTATCTTGACAATCATTCGCTTGGCAATTTAATTTTGATTGCTTGTGCGGAAGAGACAGGTTCTTTTCCTGATGCAATTGCTGTTTGCGAACGCTTGACAGATGCTCGCGGGCATGTTTATCCATCGACTTTGCATGATGTTACTTTGTCTGGCATGACAGATGATGGGCACGAACTTGAAGGCCAGGCTGTTATTGGTGATGCTGAACGCCACATGCGCTTTGTTAAGTTATCGCCAGAAAATGCGCCTGCTTATCCTCCAGCGCTTAATGCAATTCGTGAAGCTGACATTATTGTTTTAGGACCGGGCTCGCTTTTCACGTCAATCATTCCAAGCTTGCTTGTTCCTGGTTTAGTGGAAGCAATTGAGGAAGCTCGCACTCGTGAAGTCAATCCAGCTTTGACTGTTTTTGTTTGTTCGCTTGCAGATATGCAGGGTGAAACATGGGGAATGAATTGCTATGAATATGTTGAAGCTTTGACGCGCCACGGGATGCGCGGGCAGCTTGATATTGCTTTGATTCATCAAGACCCAAGTGATTCGCCATTTGCGACTGGCGTCTTTCCAAAGTTAACAGATTATTCAGATTCGCGTGTGCAGTCGCGCGGGCGCAGAAGCGGCACTGTTCGCCATGTGGAAGTTAACCCATTGCTTATTCAGCAGATTAAAGATCTTGGCGTGCACCCTGTTGTGCGCAATTTGGTCGATGAGCAGCGCCCAACGTGGCATAATCGCGCATCGCTTGCAAAAGCATTCGAGGAGGTGCTGGCTTGTCATTCACAGCAGAAGTGAAAGACGAGCTTGCGCGCGTACAGCCGGAATGTCCGTCATGCAAAAAAGCGCAGCTTGCAGCATTTATTCGAATAGAAGGCACGCTGACCATTAGCTCTGGGCGGCCGCGTCTTGAAATTTCTACAGACAGTGCGGCTGTGGCAAGGCTGACTATTGGCTTGATTCATGAGCTTTATAATTTAAAGACTGAACTTACTGTGCGCAGGTCTGTGTTGCACAAGACTCACAACTTTTTGATTACTGTTCCTTCGCAGATTGCTCTTTCAGACGCTTTGAATGATTTAGGGATTTTAGGGCCGTCTGGATATGAAGCAGGCATTAAGCCCGAGCTTGTTAAAAATGATTGCTGCGCTGGTGCATATTTGCGTGGTGCATTTTTGTCGAGCGGATGTTTGGCAGACCCAAGG
>CAVDAL010000080.1:0-4567 GCA_963606965.1 Acutalibacteraceae bacterium | reverse complement strand
GGCGAATCTACGTCTGATATTTTCTGCGGCAAAACATTTGAAAAAAAGTTAACAGCTGCAACATTTGGTTGTGAAGGTCTTGAATTTAATGGGTCAGTTGATTCTGATGCTGTTAATGTTGCAATGGAAGATAGCTATCCATATCCAATTAAAATGATGTGGGCTCAGAGTTCAAATGCAATTGCATGTATGGCTTTCGATGCGCCGCGTACGTATAAGGCAATAAAAAATAGTATTGACTTTTGCGTTTATGCAGATCCATTTATGACTCCTTCAGCTGTTGCTTTTGCAGATCTTGTTCTTCCTGTATCTATGTCAATAGAACGCGACTCTGCGCGTACTTGGTGGACGCCGTTACGTACAATGAAAAAATGTACGCCAAATTATTATGAAGCAAAATCTGATGAAGAGATAATTTGTTGGTTAGGCAATTTACTTAGGCCTGAAGTCTTTAAACGCTGGCCAAATGCAGAAGCATTAATAAACGACTATATTGAAACAGCACTCGCTATTACAGATGAAAATGGTAACGTCGTAAAGCCCGGCTTTGATCTTTCTCTAGACTTAGGTGCTGACGAACGCAGCACATATGATATTCGTACAAGATTTAGAAGGATAGATGAGAACAAATCTCATTTTGATGATATTACGGAAACCAGTTGTGGTTGGCGCTATGATGAATGGAATGCAACTTATGAAAAGTACGCAAAAGGCCTTTTGCGTCCAGATGGGCAATTAGGCTTTAATACGCCTACCGGTAGAATAGAATTAATATCTTCAGTTTTCCCTGCTTGGGGAATTGATGCTTATCCAGTACATAAAGAAAATGAGCAAAGCCAAAGATGGTTTGAAGATGCAGAATTCCGAAAGGAATACCCATTCTATTGTATTAATGGCGCACGTTCATATGAATTTTTCCATTCTGAACACAGACAGCTTGAGACAATGCGTGAATTTCATCCATTGCCACTTGTGAAAATTAGTCCACAGACGGCTCAAGAATATGATTTAAAAGATGGTGACTGGATTTGGATGGAAAATATGAGCGGACGTTGCATGCAAAAAGTTGAAATTTTCCCTGGTATCGATCCAAAGTTTATTTCAGCTGAACATGCGTGGTGGTTCCCAGAAAGTGAAGGCGCAGAACCTCATTTATTCGGCACATTTGATTGCAATCCAAATAATTTAACACATGTTTATGAAACTGGATCACATAATACTGGTGCGCCACGAAAAAATATTGTATGCAAAATTTATAAAGTCCAAGAAGGCGATGTAATGCCAGGTGAACAAATAACACAACGCGGTGGCTTCCGTGAATATAAATCACGAGAATTTTATTAAGAAAGGAGCATGATGAAAGGGTTACTAATTTCGTATGATTTCTGTACCGGATGCCATTCATGTGAGGTTGCATGTAAAAAGGAGCTTGGTTTAGCAAAAGGTGAATTCGGTATAAAAATTAATGAATTCGGCCCAATTAAAGATGAAACGGGCCGAAATGAAGGCAAATGGGAATGGACTTTTGCTCCAATGCTTACAAAAAATTGTGATTTATGTAAATCGCGTACAGAAAATGGAAAGCTCCCTATGTGCGTTCAGCATTGTCAAGCGTGGTGTATGGCATATGGAGAACTCGAAGATTTGCAAAAAAAGATTGATGAAAACAGTAGGTATATGTTTTTAACGCCGTTGCAAAATATGTAATTTGATTATGTTTGGGGAGGAAATATGAGTACAAAAGTTAAATCATCTTCTTTGCGTCCATGGTTAGTTTTTTTGGGCTGTTGTTTCTTAAGTGCTGGGGGTTTTGCACTTGTCTTCGATGTTGTTGGTATTTATTTGGATCCTGTAAGCGAGTCATTGTCTATTGATTTAGAACAGCTTACATTATGGCTTGGTATTGAATCGGTTATTGAATTTATAATTATGCCATTTGCAGGGAAATTGTTCTCATCGAAACGCATCGGCTTGTATATCACAATCGCTGCTATTTTAGTTGCACTGGGTACATTTGGATTTTCATTGTGTACAAAAGTTTGGCATTTTATTGTATGCGGTGCACTTATAGGTTGCGGCATGCCGTTTTTGTTTGGGTTGCCACAAAGTACTTTGATAGGCAATTGGTTTGGAAGAAAACATCAAGGTCGCATGCTTGGAATCGCAATGGCTTGCGAAGGCATTTTTGCCATGATTTGGGCACCATTGTTTATGTATTTTCTACAGAAATTTGGATGGCAAACAACATATATTATCAATGCTATTTTTATTGCTGTTTTGATTATCCCATGGTCACTTTTTGTATTTAAGCGTTCTCCTGAAGATCTTGGCCTTGAGCCATATGGAGTGTCGGAAGAAGACGAAAAAGAAAACCCAGAAGAGGCAGACAGTAAAGTTGGGTGTAAAGTTAAAACAGCAATTAAGTCTCCTGCTTTTTGGATGGTTCTTATTTCATCTTGCCTTGTTACATTTGGTATGGGTTTTCAAGACTATCAACCAATCATTGCAACTGAGATGCTTGTGCCAAATGTCATGACAGAACCTGCTGCTGAAATGTTTGGAGCTACGATGCTTTCGGTATTTTCAGCAGGTACGCTAGTAGGAACAATTGTGTTTGGATTTCTTATTGACAAAATTGGAATGAAAGCATCTTTTATTACATTCCTTGTATTTTTGCTTGGCGCATTTTTATTGCAAGGCTTTCTTGGAGGCCAAAAAGCGGCTCTCATGGTTGGGGCCTTTTTACTTGGCACACACAATGGACTTGCTTCGGTTGGTTATCCTTTATTGGTGCGTCGCTTATTTGGTGGAAAAAACTTCTCTCAAATCTATTCGTTTGTCAATATGTGTACAACATTGTTAGGCGGATTTACAGTGTCTATTGTTGGTGTTGTTTATGGTATAGAAGGCAGTGCCGACATGATGATTTTGACATTGGGCATTGGCATAGCTGTTGTTTTATTAATTACATCAATTGTCGCCCTTGCGTTTGTTGGTAAAATTAAATGGGATGACACTTCTAAGCCTGAAGAAATCACAGTCTAAGAGTGTGATAAAGAAATTCTAATTGCTAAATTGGCTATTTGGCACGACACATAGCAAAGGCAGAATGAAATAAAGTTCATTCTGCCTGCTGCAGCTTAAAAGCATATTTAACGAGGGGGGATTGTCATGTTTAACAATCGGGAAAAGTATGCATGGCTTATTTTTATTGGCTGCTGTTTTTTGACTGCTGGAGGTTTTGCATTAGTTTATAGTCTGGCTGGAGTTTACTTAATTCCTGTTTCAACTAATTTAAATATTTCAACTGTAGATGTCTCGTTTTGGCTTGTCTCCGATGGAATTACATCTGTTATAGCTATGCCTATTGCTGGACATTTGCTGCAGCGCAATGATATGCATCGCTTCATAGCAGGCGGTTCTATTCTAAGTGCATTAGGCATTTTCTGTTTTTCCTTTTGCACCAATCGTTTCCATTTTATTTTATGCGGGTGTTTGACTGGGGCAGGTATGCCATTTTTATATGGCATTGCTGAAGTTACACTTATAGGCAATTGGTTTCCTGTTAAGAAACAGGGATTTTTTCTTGGTATCGCAATGGCATGCCAAGGCTTTGCAGCTGCGGTTTGGGCGCCATTATTTACTTGGCTTGTTCAAAATTATGGTTATCAAAATAGCTATAAAATTAATGCAATCTTGATTTTGTTAATGATATTGCCGTGGGCACTTTTTATTCTAAGAAAGAATCCAGAGCAATTAGGTATGAAGCCATATACCTCTAATGACGCTGATTATAAAAACAATCGTAATTTCTTTGATGCACATATTGGTATGGATAGAAAACAAGCGTTAAACAGTTTGGCATTCTGGTCTGCTTTAATTGCATCATGTACAGTTTGTCTAGGCATGGGCTTTGATAATCATCAACAGGCCATCGCGATTGAATTTTTTGGAAGCAATGGCATTAATGCAACACAAGCTTCGTCATACGGAGCAATTATGATGTCTTGCAGCGCTATTGGAACAGTTGTTGGAGACATTGGTTTTGGATTTATAATATCTAGATTAGGCATTAAAAAAACTTTTGCCATATTTTTATCAATGTTTCTTTTTGCATTTGTATCTTGGTCTCTTGCGGAATGCGTCACTCTTTTACTATTCGTTGGCTCATTTTTATTGGGAACTCATAATGGATTGGCTTCTGTTGGCTATCCTTTGCTTGTTCGCAGGCTTTTTGGTGGAAGGCAATGTAGCAAAATATATTCTATTGTAAACACCGCAACATCATTTTTTGGTGGCCTAACAACAATGATTGTTTCCCTTATGTATGAACTTGTTCATACATATTTTAATGAATTTTTCATTGCAATGATTATGGTTATAGTTCTTGCTGTATTTAGCTTTTTTGCAATATCAAAAATTGGCAAAAGGCCATGGGTAGACGAAAATGGAAATCCTGCAGAGCCATATAAACTCATTAGATAAAACAGCCGTGAAAAATTTAAAGTATTGCTTTATGCAATAATTTATTTACTCAATTCAATTCCTTGTCAAGAAGTTGGACGAA
>CAVDAL010000079.1:0-2765 GCA_963606965.1 Acutalibacteraceae bacterium | reverse complement strand
AACGATTGCGATGCTGCAATTGAATGCTTTGCCGATGCGATCGCCCGCGCCTGCCTTTAACAACCTCAATTTTATCGACAGCATAGACAGCTTGAGCGTAAGTAAATCCTTTATTTATAGAAGCTTTGTATCACATAGATAATGCATTAGTGGATGGAAAACAAACGTTAGATGGTGTGTGTATAAGTGAAATGAAGTCACGTGGACACTACACATACATTTTAATCTGTTTCAATGAAGAGCAGTTTGGTTGTGGTGAAGAAACATTCAAAGGTGCAGCATTCTGCACATGTGACACAGGCACATACTATAATGAAGATGCATTCGATGTATTACTTCATTAGTTAAAGGTTAACGTAAAAAGGGAGGTTACAATGGCAACTTATTTTGCGGTTAGTTTTCTATGTGCTTTCCTAGGTTGGATAATTGCAATCTTATATTTTGCTGTAAAAGGCATTATTTATTTCATTCGTTGGCTATATGATAAATTGCATGAAAAAAAATGCATTCCCGAAACAAAACCTCCGGACGTATATAGAGTAATCAGAGTATATCCAGAATATGAAGAAACTTTCGATAACTTTGGTGATGCATTTAAAAAGGCAATGGATATTTATATAAATGATGCAAAAAAAAGAAATTTTGTAGAAATAGTAAAAAATGACGATGATACTTTAGGATGGATTGAATTTGCAGAAAATACTAAAGATGAAATATATCTTTCTTTATTACCATTTTGTCCCACGCGCAAACTCACGCCCGAACAATTAGCAGCGTTCGACAAAGACTAAACTACAAGCCAACGGCTATTCATTGTCGTTGGCTTTCTCTTTTGCTATTGTTCTAACGTTTTCTTCCATCAAGCCATTTGCTGCATTCATTACCCATTCAGAAAGCTTATAAACTTCAAACAAGTTTAATCCGTATCCCTGCATTACACCTATACAAGCATCCATGCAATTTTGTGTTCGCTCCAACCTGAATAATTCATCACAGATAAAACTCTTTATATCTTCATTCGTTAGTTCGGACATCTATAACCTCGTCTATTCTAATTCCTACAGCTTGGCAAACCGTGTTCCATGTATGCAAGCTTCCATTCATATCTCCGCGCGTTATTCTAGTTATCGTTGACGGGGATAGGTTTATTCCCTTATTTTTTCCGGAAAAAATTCCAACCTAACCCGACGGATGTCCGGATTTTGCTCTGATTTCATCCGGATTTTTGGCAAGGTTTTGTTGCTATAGTGGCGCTATAGAAATGCCAAGCAATAATGGTGTTATGTTACGACCTTATTTGCGCTCGGCTGCAAGAATTCTTGATGTCATATGCTACAGAACTGCAGCAGTGTTTGCATTTCAATAAGTGTGGTTAACTACGAGTGGAGTTAATATGATTTGTTTGAGTCACGAATCGGCGCTAGATTTTTGGAGCAATCCAAAGCGTCTCACAACTTCATATCACAAAGTTGGAAATGAGATGCTTGAAAAATGCAGTTCTTTTATCCCAGATTCATTAATTGGTAATGCTGAGAAATTGATGGATGAACATTCTGGTTGTGCCGCAGAAGGATTCACCGATAATAAAATCATGCATGTTCTTCTTTGCAATAGTGCAAAAAGGCAAAACTATTCAAAAGTTCACAACCATGTGATTTTTTGTGATTTGCCGAAGTTTAGTCTATATAAAATTTCGAACGATGTTTTAGTGGTCTGCCCCGAGCTTGCATTGCTACAGGTTTGCGGATCTAAATCAGTTCCAGAGATTGTGAAGCTGGCTTGCGAATTAAGTAGTTCATTTTCTGTAATTGACTGTTCGAAGACACCTGAAACTATAGATGATGACCAATATGTTCGCACTGCATTTACAAGCAGGCTTGAAGTGAGAGAGCCAGTCTCTAGCGCTAAAGCAATGAATAAGTTTGCTTCTGAAATAGCAAAGTTTAATGGTGTTAAGAAATTTAAGCGTGCCATTAGCTATGTGCCGAATGGCAGTGCTGCTTCTCCAATGGAAATTTCACTTGCCATGTTGTTTTGTATGCCAAGTAAATATGGCGGCTTTGGTTTGCCAAAGCCTGAGTTTAATGTAGGCGTGTTGCTTGGCGATAAGGCAGCTAGTATCTATGGGTATTCGAAATGTGTATGCGATTTGTTATGGTCAGAGAAAAAAGTCGATCTTGAATATAACAGCGATGCGATGCATGCAAATTCAGTGCAGATGCTTCGCGATTCAGAGCGAGCACTTGCTTTGGAAAGCGAGGGGTATCGCGTTATTTCTGTTACAAAGCAGCAGTTGTTTGATGTTGTGCGCGCAAAGCATGTTGCGCAACAGGTTGGAAAAATGTTAGGGTACCGAATTCGTACTCAACGCAAGGATTTTGATTTGTTGCAGGCTCAGTTGTTGCATGTGCTTGGATTGCGTGGGTAAGTCGGAGTGAAAGTAATGGTGGGCGGGCAATATCGTTTCTACTTGTCACCTCGTGTCAAATGCAAACGGTATTGCCCGCGGTTTTTGGGAAATCGTTGTTTCGGAGCGGGCAATACTGGCTTCATTTGCCAAGTTTTTGCGTTTAATGGCAAGTAAAGTCGATATTGCCCGCCAAGTTTACATTTTGAGAGGGCAATATCGAATGTACTTGCCACAAGGTGGCAACTAGAGCCAGTATTGCCCGTCAAAAGCCTTGTTGCTTTTTATAGCGATGGGGTTAGTGAAGTGGTTGCAGCCGTCTGTGCGTGAAACTTTGGATGCGTGGGCGCGCGAAGGC
>CAVDAL010000078.1:0-3507 GCA_963606965.1 Acutalibacteraceae bacterium | reverse complement strand
CACTTTTGCTGTAATAAATATTCACAATCAGATACAAACAACTAGACATTCCCCTTCTTTGCTTATCTGCTCTGCGATATAAGCATAAACCCATTTATAAAAATCACAAAATTTGAAGAAAAAACTGTAGATATTGTACTAATTTCTTAATAATGTTGCCACCTTTTCAAAAAATGCTAACATCTAAATGTTAAAAAGAGGGGGAATTAAATATTGTTAGAGTCCACACGACTATTTGCAGCAAAATTTTCTGCGCCGTCGCTTCCATCTGATATGTTACGACGCACATCGCTGCTGCGCAAAATTGAATCTTCTAATGCCAATGTTATAGCAGTTGTTGCCCATGCTGGCTCTGGCAAGTCTACACTTCTTTCAGATTATTATTCCAAACTTCTTGAACACAAAAAGAAAGCTTCATGGCTTCGTCTTGACCCTTATGACAACGGAATCGCATTTTGGCTTTATTTTGCTCAAGCCCTGAACCGCATTGATGAAAACCAAGATTTCACATGGATCGAGTCTATCGAAAATGAACACGGCTCTGAATTAACGTGGATTAACAAACTCATCAATCAACTAGAAAACATCAATTGTGAATTCACAATAATACTTGACGACTTTCAAAATATTAAGCTTAAAGACATTCATGTTTTATTGCAAAGAATAATAATGTATATGCCAAACAATATGCATCTTGTTTTTTCAAGCAGAGAAGAAATTCCGCTTCAATTTGCGCGACTGCGACTACAAAACAAATTGCTGGAAATATCAGGAGAAGATCTTTCATTCACCTTTGAAGAAACTGAATCATATTTATATAAAAATAATTGCATCCCCACTGAAACTGAATCAGCATTAAATGTCTTTGACGAAACACAAGGATGGGTCGCTGGTGTTAAAGTTATCGCGCTTGCATTCAAAAATAATGCGCCAGACAATATTTTAAATGCGCTTTCAGGACATGTTAAAAATGATGATATAGATTCTTTATTTGGGTATTTTGCAGAAGAAATGCTTAGCTCGCTTGATGAACCTTGCAAATTTTTCTTGCTAAAAACATCTTTTCTCAAAGATATTAATAGCGCCTTATGCAATTGTGTTTTAAAAATCAATAACGCTCAAGAATTGCTTGAACGCATAGAAAAGCAAAATTTATTTATCTCCACTGCAAAAGATTCCAAATACACCTGGTATCAAATGCACCCTCTGTTTCGCAAATATTTATATGGGCAATATCAACAATCAGCTCATCAAAAAATTCACGAACAGCACTGTTGTTTAGCTGCTAAGTGGCTTGATGATAATGGTTATACAGAGTTGTCCCTTCCCTATTATTTGCAGGGCAAAAAATATACAAGAATTCTTGAACATTTCGACAATCTTTATGAGCAAAAAGCATTTCATTCTGAATTATCTGTTCCAATAATAACTTTGTTTTCAAAAATACCAGCTAAATATATAAGCAAATTTCCAAGATGTATGGTTATGTATGTAATAGCGCTATTTCACTTGGGCAATTGCGAAGAGATAAACACATTTTTCAAAGATGAATACAGCGACTTTTTGAATGGCAAATTTGAAGATGAAGACGAATATTTAACCAGAGATTATTATATTGTGCATGCTCTTAAGTGCTATGCAAATAATGATTTTCAAGCAGCTATCAATCTAATGCAAAACGCTTTCCGCCTGCACTGCCATGCCTCATATTCTGCAAATGGATTATTAATGCTCTTGGCTTCTCGTTGTTATCTTGCTTTAGGTGAAATAGATAAGGCGATATCAATGTTGCGTTCTTCAATAGACAATGCACGTCAACATCAGATGGTTGAAGAAGCACTTATATCATCCAGAGAATTGGCACGAGTATATGCCAGCGTTGGCTATATTCATCAAGCAGATTCTGAAATTCAAAATGCCTTGAAATATGCGAAGAAAAATTCATTTGAAGGAACTATTGTCGATTTTCTTCGCTTTGCTTCAAGTTTGGCATATCGCGAGTGGGGAGATTCAAAACCATTCAATGAATTACTGAATCAAAAACAAGAATTTATTGCCCAACAAAAACAACATTTTGACGGTTGGCTTCACTCCCCAGATTTCTTATTAGAGCTTTCAAGATGTTATTGTTCACTTGGAGATTATGAACAAGCGGCAAACTACTTCCACAGTGCGAAGGATTTATTAAAACAATATTTGAATATTCCTCTATTGCCAGAACAGGTCACATATTATCGTTTAAAATTTTGGTTATTAAGTGACAATCAAGACCGCATAAATACCTGGGCGAATGCTCGCAAAAAAAGGCCATATACAAGCACTGACGCAGCAAAGAAATTGCGAACTGTAACTGATGGAATGATTTTAATGTCTCGCGATGAGCCAAAAGAAGCTATTGACCTATTCGAAAAAGAACTCCCCAATGATAAAGATATCATATTGCTTTCTTTTAGAATCGACTATCACTTTATTAAAGCTTGGGCTCATATGAGATTAAATGGCTTTGACTATGCAATTCCACATGTCTTAAGCGCCTTGAAGCGAGGCTTTTCCTGTGGTTGCATTCAGCATTTTTCTGAATGGGGTCCTTGGATTATCCCTCTATTAGAAGCGATTTATAATAATATAGATAATGATGCAAATGAAAATTATGAATTTAAAGAATACATAAATCAAGTAATTACATTTGTGAAAGACTGTTATAAAGATGGAAATCTTGGCCCTTTATGGCAGCAAAATCTTATCAGTCAAAACGCTGTACAATTTACCAAGCGTGAAAAAGAAATTCTGAAACTTTTAGTCGATGGCCAAAGCGCAAAAAATATGGCTGCTGAGCTGGGGGTTTCAGCATCGACTGTTACGTCTCATATCAATAGGATTTATAAAAAGTTAGATGCGCATAACAGAATTGAAGCAGCAATTAAAGCTAAGAAGATACTTAAGCTTTAGCGGGCACCCCAACCCTATCAGGGATTTTTGGCCTTTTGCCCGCTCCACAATGTGGGCAAACCTCATCATCTAAACTACGTGACTTTCCACAAACAGGACATGTGTTTTTTAAACTATTAATCCTGTCGACTTTGCCACAAGCATTGCATCCTGAACATGAATAACACACTCGCATCCCCTCTCCCCAAATCCCTTAAATTGATGTTTTATATTTTACTATAAAATCATATGCTGAACTGGGAAAACCGTACCCAAATCACTTCCCGCTTCCATCTGTCCCAGGCGGCGCAATAATTGGCGCTCCGCATTTTTCGCACACAACAGCATCATCTTTATTTTTATGTCCACACATAGGACAGCCGCCTTCACGGCCAGCAGTCTTTAACCTGCCAACAACGCATTCTCCGCAACCTGAACATCCTTGATAACACACTGCTACATCAACACCAATCGAACAATTCACCACAGTAAAATGCTTTACACTGTTGCGCGAGCAACATCAACTCCCAATGTGAGTCAATCGCCAATTCTTCACCGCAACGCGCATAACCAGCACCA
>CAVDAL010000077.1:0-14531 GCA_963606965.1 Acutalibacteraceae bacterium | reverse complement strand
TTGCTTTCCAAGATTCCTTTCAAAGAACCTGCCAAACCAGCAACACCTTGAATTTCTGAAGGGATAATAATCTTGTTAGCTTCGCCCTTTGCAGCTTCTTTAAATGCATCCAAAGCTTGTAATGCAATAACAGCTTCATCTGCCCCAGCTTCACGAATCATGCGAATGCCATCTGCTGTAGCTTCTTGAACGCTCCTGATAGCTTCAGCTTCACCTTGAGCTTCTTGAATTTGCTTTTCTTTTTCAGCTTCTGCTTTCAAAATTGTTGTTTGCTTTTCAGCCTCGGCTGCTAAAATCTGTGCTTGCTTTTCACCTTCAGCAATTGTAATTGCAGATTGCTTCTTGCCTTCTGCCAAAAGCACAGCTTCACGCTTTTCACGTTCTGCCTTCATCTGCTTTTCCATAGCTTCTTGGATTGGACGAGGCGGAGTAATATTTTTAAGCTCAACACGATTAACCTTGATGCCCCAAGCATCTGTTGCTTCATCCAAAATTGCGCGCATTTGTGAATTGATTGTATCGCGCGAAACTAAAGTTGTGTCCAAATCAAGGTCGCCGATAATGTTACGCAATGTTGTTGCAGTTAAATTCTCAATTGCAACAATCGGATTTTCCACACCATAGCAATAAAGCTTTGGATCCATCACTTTAAAATAAATAACAGAATCAATTGACATTGTTACATTATCTTTTGTGATAACTGGCTGTGGCGGAAAATCTGCAACCTGTTCCTTCAATGAAATTGGACGACGCGTTTTGTCAATAAATGGCAGCTTGCAATGCAAACCGTTGTGCCATGTTGCATGATATGAACCAAGGCGCTCCACAACAACAGCATTTGCTTGCGAAACAACCTTAATGCATGAAAATGCAAAAATGATGACAATAACTAAAACTACAATAAGAGCAATCATGATTCTATCCTTTCCACTATCAATTTTATGCTCTGTTGATCTTTGACAACAACACGCTCACCAGCAGCAATGACAGACCCATCTGCACTTCTTGCTGTCCAACACACTTTGTCAGAAAGCTCAATGCGGCCAGTCAAAGCATCGTTGTCAATTTCTTCCATAACTATCCCGTGCTTACCAATAAGAGTTGGCTCTTTAGCTTCGCCTTTATTGCGATATTTCATCGCAATTGGACGAAAGATGATAAGGCATCCCACGGAAACTGCGATAAATAAAACCACTTGCACATATGTGCTTGCACCAAGCCATGCCGCGACAAAAGATGCGAGCGCGCCAACAATAAACCATACAGAAATTAATCCGAATGATAAAAGTTCGATGATTGCCATAACAGCCGCTATAGCAAGCCAAATAAATATAGGCATAATAATCTCCAGCTTTTTATGAAACTTGCGATTTCAAGATACCATAAGATTGTGACATGACTGCCGAATTTCCCAACTTGTTAAAATTTCTTCTTATCCCGCACTACACAAAATTGCAAACAAATTTAATGAATGTCTCAAGCCTCATGTACAATGAGTGCCATAATTTTTTAGCACAGCTTGCTTTCAAAACACACAATTTCGCGCTGGCTGCATGTAGCCTTATTAACTTACATTCACATTCTGGAGGATGAATGAAATTTTTACACTTGGGAGACCTTCACCTTGGAAAGTCTTTGAATAACTTCGACTTGATAGAAGACCAGCGCTATATTTTGAATGAAATACTTGACATAATTAATGTGCAGGCTGTCGACGCTGTCTTAATTGCTGGCGATGTTTATGGCAAGCAAGAAATTTCTTAAAAAGATAACATACAATTGCAAACACAAAAGAATGCGATTTAACATGCGCAGCAGTTGCTAGTACGCAGCAAAAGGGAAAGATTTTTGGCTACGTATAACGCCACCAATTCAAAGCGCCAAGAAAAGGACTTTTTTAGCTGCACATAATACCGCCAGTAAATTTGCTTAACTATTTTTACCTTCAGAAAATAGCCTATCAAATGCCCCTTCTTCAAGTTCAACAATACTATATATGTGTTCTGTTATTTCAAATGTTTCTCTTAAATTATTGCGTGCGCTCTTCCAGCCAAGGCCATCAGTCACCCAAACAAATACAAAACCGGGAACTTCTTCAGATTCTTGTGCAAGCATCTTATAGCTGCGAGCAGTTTCATTAAGCTTTGAGCCAGAACTTGCATAAAAGTTAGTTTCTATTCCATAAATTGTGTCGTCTGTTTTTACAACATAATCAAAACGCTTTTCCGCCTTGCCATCATTTGAAAGCGAAGAAAGATCCACTCCCCACTTTTTCTCAATATCAGAAAGATACATTTCCTTGTAGTATTCAACATCTGTTTCTTTGATATATTTTTCTACAAGATCTTCCATCAAATGACCGCCGCGGTTTTTTCTTCCATTGGAATCAAGTCCAGTTTCAACGCCTGTAACATAATCAACCAAGCTGTTTATAAGATGCTCTGATATAAGGTCAAAAAGTCCTGTTTTTTGCATGAAAACGGCATATTCGTCAGCATTTCCTGAGTATGTGCTGAAGTCATAAACATATGCCCCGTCGTCATCCATCGCAAAGATTTCAGTCCCCCTTACGGCAAGCAAAATCGGAATGCACTTTAAGATTTCAGGATATCGCTCTACCAAATCTCTAAAGTCATCTTCAATATTCTTAGAACCTATCAGCGAATTCATAATGTTTAATTCAACACGTAGCTCTTCAACATTTTTATAAACCTTGTCAAAGTTAACATAATAAGAATAGTCGCAAATGCTTTTCCTAAACTTGCCAAGCCACTCACCAAAGTCCCTATTCATGTCCAAATCCTTCCTTTTCTAAACGCCTTTTTGCTATCTCAAGATAGCCTTTGCAATTGTCAATCCCAACACTTATTCTTCCAAGACGTTTTGCCACAACAGAAGTAGTGCCTGAACCAACAAATGGATCAAGTATCAAATCTCCATACTTAGTGCTAGCTTGGATAATTCTTTCTAGGAGATATTCAGGTTTTTGAGTCGGGTGCTTGCCTTCAGCCTTTTCTCTTTTTGGAGTAAGCGCTCCTTCCCAAACATCCTTCATCTGTTTGCCGCAATTTATTTCCTTCATAAGCTGATAATTAAAATAATGCTTTGACTTTGCATTTGGTTTTGCCCACAAAATTGTTTCAGTCGAATGCGTAAAACAACGGCAAGCCAAATTTGGCGGCGGATTTTTCTTTTGCCAAGTTATATTATTAAGAATCTTGCAACCCTCTTGTTCTAAGGCCACACCAACAGAATATATATTATGCAATGTTCCAGAAATCCAAATTGTACCTGTTGGCTTCAAAAGTCTTTTGCATTGCGTTATCCATTTCTTATTAAATGCATGCTTGTCATTAAATGAGAAACCTTCATCCCAACTGCCTTTATTAACACTAACCCGTTTGCCGCCTTGACAAGAAATACCACCATTGCTTAAAAAGTAAGGCGGGTCAGCAAATATCATATCAAAGATTCCATCATCAAATTTTTCGAGCAAGGCTAATGAATCTCCCAAAATTAATTTTGCTTCAGGGGTATCTAGTTCAAATTCAATATTTTCGCCTAGCTTAAAAAGCACTATGAATAATTCCTAATTATCACTTCAACGCCAGTTCTTTTTGTTGCATCAGAATTGATTGAACGTCTGACATTAATTTGTTCAATAATGAACCCATCATAAAGTTCCCTGATAAACTCAGTATCATGGTTAGTTAGCATGCAATAACAGCCAGAATTTGACAACTTTTTGAAAAGCCTTGCAAGACGTTCATGTTCGTCTTTACTAAATCCTTCCTTTGTATAAGATTCGAAAGAAGTTGGATTCAATGGAACATAAGGGCTATCAAAGAAAACAAAATCGCCAGCGCGCGCTTCTTTGACGGCGTCTTCAAAATCGCCCTGAAGTATTGTTATATTTTTTAATGCAGAAGAAGCTGCCGATAAATTTTCCTTTGAATATGATGCTCTTTTACTCCCATTAAATGGAACATTAAACAAGCCTTTTGAATTCACTCTATACAAACCATTAAAACAATGCTTGTTGATATATATAAGCAGTGCTGCAGCTCTAGCATCGAATTCACTTGTTAAAAGCGCTTCATTAAATTCTTCTCGGACAGAATAATAATATGTTTTTTGCTCGCTAGCCAAAGCATGTTGCCTGTCATATATATCAAGAAATGACATGACATCTTCTGGCTCATTTTTAATTTGATTATATGTATTAACAAGTGCAGCATTTATGTCATTCACTGTTGCATTTTTTGGAGCAAGTTTAAAGAAAAGAGCGCCACCGCCAACAAATGGCTCAAAATAATTATTGAATTTTTTTGGAAGACGTTGTTCAATTGCTGGCAAAAGTTGACGCTTGCCCCCCGCCCATTTTACAAATGGCTTTGCTCTTGTATGCTCATAATGCGACATATAAACTGACCAACTCCAAATTTATTTTATAAAACAGCACTAATAAAAAGCACAGTAGTGACTGCAACAATTGTTGCATACTTTATAATACTCCTGCGACAAGTGCTTGCTTTGTACAGACTAACTCGATTAAAGTAACATAGAATCTGCTCAAAATCACATGAAATTATTCTAATCGTTACGCAATTATTTTCATGATTTCATTCGCAAGAAATTTCTTAAAAAAGACAATACACAATTGCAAGCACAAAAGAATGCGATTTAACTATGCATAGCGATTGCTAGTGTAAGGCGATTATTGGGGAAATTCCCCCCGCGCGATGAAAACATTTTGCTTTTATGTCACATAAGTCATGTACAATGGTGGAAACATTTTTACAAGCTGCACTATAGACAAGTTGCTCTTCAAGCAACGCCGTGCGCACAGAACTCTTTAAGCCAAAGAAATGCCCAATGCATTTTTGGCTAGGGTGCATGCAACAACAAACCCTTAATTTGCTGTTGCGCCACTGAGCGACAAGGGTTTGATGTAGTGCGTGCCGCAGCAGACCCTTGACCTTAAAAAGCACAAATGCCAGTGCAGCCAAATTCAAGCATCGTGGAGGATGAATGAAATTTTTACACTTGGGAGACCTTCACCTTGGAAAGTCTTTGAATAACTTCGACTTGATAGAAGACCAGCGCTATATTTTGAATGAAATACTTGACATAATTAATGTGCAGGCTGTCGACGCTGTCTTAATTGCTGGCGATGTTTATGACAAGTCAATTCCAAGCGAGGCCGCAACAAAACTTCTTGATGAATTCCTTAATGAGCTTGTGCAAGCAAATGTTAAAACATTTATCATCAGCGGCAACCACGACTCAGACGACCGCTTAAATTTTGGCAGCTCTTTATTTGAAGCAAATAATATCTTTATTTCTGCAATTTTTGATGGCACACTTTGCAAGAAGACTCTTACAGATGAATATGGAGAAGTCAACATTTATTTGTTGCCATTTGTGAAGGCGTCACAGGTTCGCCATTTTTATGATGATGAAATTACAAGCTACAATGACGCCGTGCGCACAATAATCGAACATACAGACATCAACGCAAACGAGCGCAACATTATTGTGGCTCATCAATTTGTTACAGGGAAGTCTGATGCGCCAAAATTGGCTGGCTCGGAAGGAATGGCAACTCAAACAGTTGGCACAATTGAAACAATTGGATATGATCTTTTTGATAAATTTGATTATGCTGCGCTTGGACATATTCATTCCCCGCAAAAAGTTGGAAGAAATGAAGTTCGCTATTCAGGCTCGCCGCTTAAATATTCTTTGAGCGAAGTTACAAATGAAAAGTCTGTGCCCATCATCACGTTCGCAGAAAAAGGCAATATCAAAATTGAGCTTCTTCCGCTAAAACCATTGCGAGATTTGCGACATATCAAAGGTGAAATGAAGCAACTTCTTAAGCCTGAAAATGTTAGCGCCACAGATGACTTTATTTATGCAACGCTTACTGATGAAGATATCATAAATGATGCAATGTTGATATTCCAGCAGACTTATCCAAATACTGTGAAAATTGAATATGAAAATTCGCACACAAAATCTGTTGAACAGGTTGACATATCCAAAATAATCGAAGAGCGCGATTTTAAGGAATTGGTCAGTGATTTTTATACAGAAGTTTACGGCTGCGAAATTTCACCTGAAGAATTGCAAGTTATGGAAGATATTGCAAAAGAGGTGGGCTTAAATGAAGCCAACTAAATTAATAATTAGCGCATTCGGCCCATATGCTGAAACAATGCCAGAAATAAACTTTGAACAGTTTGAAAATCGTGGCCTATTCTTAATTTCTGGCGACACAGGCGCTGGCAAAACTATGATTTTTGATGCGATTTGTTTTGCTTTATATGGCAAAAGTAGCGGCAGCCATCGCGATGAAAAGAACTTAAGAAGCGAATATGCCTCCCCTGAAGTGGAAAGTTTTGTCGATTTTTATTTCACGCATCAAGGCCACAATTATCACGTTCGTCGAGCGCCAGAATATGAACGACCAAAACAACGTGGCGAAGGCTTCATAAAGCAAAGTGCAAAAGCAACTTTATATAAAGATGACGAGCTGCCAATAGATGGATGGAAGCAAGTCAATACTGCAATTGAAGACCTGCTTCATATAAATGACAAACAATTCAAACAAATTGCAATGATTGCACAAGGCGAATTTTGGGACTTGCTGAATGCAAAAACAGACGAGCGCACAAAAATATTGCGCACGATTTTTAATACAGAAAAATTTTATGGACTTGAATTTGCGCTGAAAGAAAAATTAAACAAATGCAGTGCTGAAAAAGGCGATTCCCAAAGAAGCATTATCCAATATTTTGAAGACGTTGAAGCAAGTAAAAAAAGCGAACATTTTGATGAGCTTGTACAACTTCAAGAAAATGCAGATAAATCAGGCGCATGGAACATTGAAGAAATCACAAATTTAATCGATAAGCTTGTTGGCGAAGATAAAATATTCCAAGAAAAAGCAGAAAAAGAGCTTGAAGGCGCAGAAAAACTCCAGCGCGAAATTCATGAAAAGCTAGCTTTAGCTGAGGCAACAAATGAACAGCTGGACAATCTTGCCAAGCTTCAGTTGGAAAAGAAAGAATTGGAAGAAAAGCGTGAGCAATTTAATGGATGCGCAACACTTCTTGAAAAGCAAAAGAAAGCGACACGGCAAGTCAACCCTGCTTATACAGCATGGAAAGCAAAACATGAAGAGCTTAAAAAGCAGCAGAATCTTATTAATCAAAAACGAGATGAATTAGAAAAAGCACAAGAAACAGCGGCAAAAGCAGCAGTAGCATCCGAAGCAGCAGAACAAAAGCGTGATGAAGCTGAAGAACTAAAGAAGCAATCCGATGCAATCTCTGCAGACAAAGAAAAATATGAACAGCGCGATAACTTGCACAAAAAATTAGAAGGTCTTAAAAGCAACAAAGTAAAGCTTGACAAAAATGCCGAAGAACTCGCAACAAAAGAAAAAGAACTTAAAGAAAGAATTGATAATCTCCAGAAAACTATAAATTCTTTAGAAGATAAGCCAAGAGAACTAGACAGCGCAAATGCCAAACTTAATGAGCTAAGGAACCTTGGTGGCAGAATCTCTGACATATACAAATTTGACATTCCACAAAGAAATGCCAAAAAGCAGATCCTTGAAGATGAACAAAAGAAATTCATAGCTGCACAATCTAGCTATGAAAATGCCATGAAGAAACGCATAGCAGCAGAAAAAGTGCTCGACAATTGCCGCGCAGGTATTCTTGCTTCATTGCTTGAAGATAATAAAGAATGCCCTGTTTGCGGCTCAACACATCACCCAAATCCTGCTACTTTGCCGGCAGATTCAATTACAGAAGAAGACGTTGGCAAGCTTAAACAACATGAAGCAAAACTCAGAAGTGAAAAAGAAGAAGCCTTAGTAAAATCAGAAAAAGGAAAAAGCAACCTTGAAGATATTGATGAGCATCTTAAAGAAGATATCATTAATTGCCTGAACAACCCACTGCTTTGTATCGAATGCACAGATTCAGACATCGATATCTTAATGGAACAAATCGCTGAAGCTATCCCAATTATCGATGACAAAATCACTGAGCAAACATCAAAAATCGAAGATTTAGAATCATCATGTACCGAACTCAGCACAGCAAAAGAGCAGATTGAAAATGCACGTGGAGAAGAAGCAGAAACATTAAAATCTAGCAAGGAAGAAGCTGAGGAAAAAAGAGCCGAAACCTCTGCTTCTATATTGGAAACTTCAACGATGTTAAATGCTTTAAATGGGCTCAAATTTGAAAGCTGGGAAACAGCAGAACAAGAATCTGACGCATTAAGCACGAAAGCCAAAGATCTGTTTGATGCCATAGAAACAGCAAATAGTAATAAACTCAAAGCAGATAAGAAACTCGCTGAAGCAAAGTCGTCTTTAGAAACTCTTACTAGCAATATTGATACAATTTCCGAAAGTGAGGTAGGCTTCAAGAGCACGCTTAATCAAGCAATTAAAAGCTGCGGCTTTGAAACAATAGAAGAAATGCTTGAATATGTTGTTGAAGAAGATGAACTAAACGCTATTGAAGAGACCATCAGTGAATACAAACAGGCAGTTGAAACAAACAAATCAAAACTTGACGATGCTGAAAAACTTACAGAAGGTAAAAGCCGCATTGATGCAACTGCCCTAAAAGCAAAAGATGAAACGCAGACCGCTGTTACAAACAATCTACGCGACAGAAAAAATGAAATAGAAAACAGGCTAAGAATAAACAGAGAAAAACTCAAGCATATTAAAGAAATCCAAGACACCCTTGGCAGTACGCTCAAAAAATATAATATTTATGATAGGTTATACAAGCTTGTTAAAGGAACAACAAACAATGGCAAAATTACCTTTGAACAATATATTCAAGCTGCTGGCTTTGATGGAATAATCGCTGCGGCTAATAAGCGCTTGCTGCCAATGAGCGATGGCCAATATGAATTATTCCGCCAAGGTGGCGAGCTAAGCAAAAAGACTGGCAACTTTTTAGACTTAGAAGTTTTGGATAACTACACAGGTCACCGCAGACCTGTCGGCAACCTGTCTGGCGGCGAAAGCTTCAAGGCTTCACTTAGCTTGGCTTTGGGTCTTTCAGATACTGTGTCTTCAAACCTTGGTGGCGTGCAAATGGACGCTTTATTCATTGATGAAGGCTTTGGCACTTTGGATAAAAAATCAATAGAAGCAGCAATGGATATTCTGCTAAATTTGTCTAATAAAAATAAACTAGTCGGAATTATCAGCCATCGCGAAGAATTAGTTGAAAATATTCCACAACAGATCGTTGTCACAAAAGAAAAGACAGGAAGCAAGATTAAAATAGATCTCGACGCAAATTAACGAGCGGCAAAATAAAGAATACTTTGGAATTATATGACTTCAACAGTAAAAATAAATGATGACTTTAATCTTGAAAAGATTTGTAAATCGGGGCAAATTTTTCGCATGAAAAAAGCCAGCTAAAGCTGGCTTTAAGTTTGTTTGGTCGCGGGGGAAGGATTCGAACCAACGACCTCCGGGTTATGAGCCCGGCGAGCTACCAGACTGCTCCACCCCGCAATATGTAGCGCGTATTGCAAACGCGGTCTATGATTGTAACACCGCTTCACTATTACAGCAACAAAAAGCAGGTCACGCAACGCCAAACGGCAAACGCGGCGTAATACCGTAAACGCGCAATGCCGCAAAAAAACAAAAGCCGGAAAAATCATTCGACCTTCCGGCTTTGAATTTTATTTGGTGGGCCCACCAGGATTCGAACCTGGAACACAAGGATTATGAGTCCTCTGCGCTAACCGTTGCGCCATAGGCCCAAAAAACGCGTTTGCTTATTTTACTCCTCTAAGTAGTCACGAAGCTTGTTAGATCTGCTGGGATGACGTAATTTAGCCAGTGTCTTGCTTTCAATCTGGCGAATACGTTCACGAGTCACGCCAAATTCCCTGCCAACTTCTTCCAAAGTACGTGGATGACCATCCTTCAAACCAAAACGCAATTCAACAACTCTGCGCTCGCGTTCTGCCAAACCATCAAGCACTTTATTGAGCTGTTCTTGCATCATAGTGAAGCCTGCAGCATCATCAGGACGAATAGCATGATGGTCTTCAATAAAGTCACCAAGCTGCGAATCTTCTTCTTCACCAATTGGAGTTTCCAAGCTTACTGGCTCTTGTGAAATCTTTTTAATTTCACGAATGCGCTCTGGTGTCAAATCCATCTTTTCTGCCAATTCTTCAGGCGTTGGTTCGCGTCCCAAATCCTGCAAAAGTTGGCGTTCAATACGAACAAGTTTATTGATTGTTTCAACCATGTGAACAGGAATACGAATAGTTCTGGCCTGGTCTGCAATAGCACGAGTAATAGCCTGTCTAATCCACCATGTTGCATAAGTTGAAAACTTAAAGCCCTTTGTATAATCAAATTTTTCAACCGCACGAATCAAGCCAAGATTGCCTTCCTGAATTAAGTCCAAGAAAAGCATGCCACGGCCAACATAGCGCTTTGCAATAGAAACAACAAGACGCAAGTTTGCTTCAATCAATTGATCCTTAGCATCTAAACCAACCTGTTCAATTCTATCAAGACGGCGAATTTCACGGCGCTCAAGCTCTATGCCCTGCTCTTCAGCTTCTTCAAGTTTTGCTGTAGCTTCAAGGCCGGCCTCGATCTTCATTGCTAAATCAACTTCTTCAGCAGCAGTGAGCAAGTCAACCTTGCCAATTTCTTTCAAATACATGCGGACAGGGTCGCCTGTCAACATAACAACATTGCCAGCCTCGCTGCGAGCACGTCTTGATTCCGACCTCTTCTTGCGTTTGCTTTCCTTTTCTTTGAGCTTGCCAAGCATGATTTCTGCATCTTTGCTTGCCTTCAACTCTTCTTCAGGAATGCCTTCCAAAATATCTTCATCAGAAATATCAGCACTAATGTCTACATCTTCATCATCTTCTGGAATGATTTCATCAGCGTCTTCAATCTCTATACCATTGGCTTTGAAATAATCATAAACAGCAGCTGTTTGCTTTTCATTGAGGCCTTCTTCTTCAATGCTGCTATCTAATGCGCTGCGACCAATCTTTTTGCCAGTATCTTTGATGATAATGTCAAGCTTTTCAAGAAGTTCTTGATCCAAAACACCTTCTTGTGCTTGTGCTTCTGTCGTTACTTGTTGTTTATCTTCTTCCATATCTTTGTCTTTCTTCTTGCCTAACTTCCCCGAACTTGTCAAACGCGAAATGAATGATTCCTTGTCTTTTTCTCTTGCCATTTAATGCCCTTTCTATATAACAAGAATTTATTCTGCAAGCTCCTTTAAATCATTGTTCCGTAAGTCTTTTAATTCTCTTTGAAGCGATACAGTTTCTTCAAATAACTTATCAGCTTCTTCTGTTGTTAACATGTCCTTTTCTCGCAATCGCGCATTTGCTAAACGAATCTTGCCTTCAAGCTCCCTTTCCCGAAGTGTGCAAATAAGCAAACGCGCGCGACGCAACTCGTCAACATTTCCATCATATTCTCCACCAGCTTTTGCAAGCAATGAAGCTGCATCAGGGCAAGCATCATATGCAATAGCAAATGCTTGAGCAGCATTTGAATCATGGCTCATTTCAAGCAGAGCAGATGCCATTGCTTGCGACTTTTCATCGTGCCATGAAACATTGCGCAAGTCTTGTTCAATTTCATCCAAGATTCGCGCATTGCTCACAACTAGAGCAATAAGCTCATATTCAGCTTCAATTGACTTTCTGTCAGCTTCTATGATTTTTGCTGCCGCAGACTTTGCTGCTGGCTGGTTAGGCTTAAGAGTGGCTTCATCTTCTTGATAACGGCGGGCGGCCGCATTGTCCTTTGTCTCCATAAAAGCCTGTTGCACTGTAGTGTACTCTAGATTTAAGCGACCGGCAATAAGATTGATATAATCTGTTGCCGAAACAGAACCTTTTAACGGACTCAAAATTTTTAAAGCATCATTCAAAGCCCTAACCTTAAGTTCAGGCTTACTTAAGTCATATGAATCCAAGCATCTATTTATGCAAAAGCGCAGCAAAGGTTGCGCAGAAGCGATTTCTTCTTTCATTGCATCGACACCATGGTTTGCAATGAAGTCTGCTGGGTCAAGATTGTCTGGCAAAATTGTAACTTTAAGCTCAATAGGGTTATGCTGGCTTTCAATAGCGCTATTCCAGTCCACAAATTCGCTCGCGCGCATTGCAGCCTTCTGACCTGCGGCATCGCCATCAAAAAGATAAACAATACTGCGCGCAAATCGGCTCAATAACTTCACGTGTTGCGCTGTCAAAGCTGTGCCTAATGTAGCAACGACATTTTTTATTCCTGCTTCATGCATAGCAATTACATCTGTATAACCTTCCACAACAACAGCTGTGCCAGTGCTAACAAATGCATCTTTTGCCATATCAATTCCAAACATATTTGATGACTTATGAAACACTGGAGTTTCAGAAGTGTTCAAATATTTTGGCTCGCCTTTGCCAATAACCCTGCCGCCGAATGCGACAACATTGCCTTGAAAGTCATGAACAGGAAACATAATCCTGTTATAAAACCTATCGCGCAAGCGCCCGTCGCTGCCTTCTAATGCAAGGTTAGCTTTTATAAGCTCATCGCGAGTGAACCCCTTTTTGCTCAAGTATGAACAAAGCGTGCCGCGTCCAGGCGCAAAGCCAAGATTCCATTTTTTTGATGGCTCAGACCCAAACCCGCGCTTGCTTAAATATTCACGAGAATCTGCAGCTAATTTTTGTTTAGAGCGCAAAAGTTCATTGTTGTAAAAGGCTTGAGCTTGAGCATTTGCGTCCATAATTCGTTGACGTTCACTTCTGGAAATGCCAGGCCCACCACTTTGCTTCAATTCAATATGAGCGCGGTCTGCCAATGTTTGAACAGCTTCAACAAAAGTTAATTTATCTTGTTCCATCAAAAAGCCAAAGACATCGCCGCCTTTGCCGCAGCCAAAGCAATGCCAAAGCTGCATTGCTGGATCAACTTTAAACGATGGCGTCTTTTCATTATGGAATGGACAACAACCCCAAAACAGGCGCCCTTTTTGCTTCAATGTTACACGTTCAGAAACAATTTGCACAAGATCTGTAGCTTCACGCACTCGCCGCAAATCGTCTTCATCAATCCGCGCCATGGGCACCTCCTTCCAAGTTGTTCTTAACCCAATTTATATTATCCATAACTGTTGCTATAAGCTCATCCTTATTTTTAAATTTGCGCTGGTCACGAAGCCATTCAACAAAATCAACTCGCAAAGTCTTTCCATAAAGTTCTTCACTAATTCCAAGAATATGAACTTCAACTTCAGCTTTTGCATTTTTAAAGCTCTTAGCTTTGCCAACATTTATAGCACACGCATGTGATTTTTCCCACAAAGGTTTGTCATTTTCATCAATTGCCAATGCATAGCCGCCATAAACTCCTTCTTTTGGAAGAAGAATGCCACCATTTTTTGCCAAGTCAAGATTTGCTGTTGCAAAACCAAAACCACTGCCTTGGCCGCGGCCACGAACAACTTCGCCATAAATGCTATGATATCTGCCGCCCAAAAGCTTTGAAGCTTGCATCACACAGCCATCTTGCAGTAATTCGCGAATTCGCGTAGAAGAAATTGCTGCCCCATCGCATTCACAAAGCGGAACAACTTTGCATATGCAATCATGGCTTGCTGCCCAATCATACAAAGTTTCTATATTGCCGCTGTTCCCAGCACCAAAGCGGAAGCCATCACCAACAAAAATTGCGCATGGCTCTAAATCCCATTCAAGCATTGTCAAAAAATCGCTTGGCGACATCTTGAAAAAATCAGATGAGGTTTCAAGCTTGAAAACATTTGAAACACCATCAAATTCGGACAAAGCTTGCAGCCTGTCTTTATTTGACATCAATTTTTTTGTGAATGCAGTGCCACTTTTTCTGCTTGAAATTCGTGAAAAATATTCATCTGGATCTTTATCAAAAGTCACAACAACAAGTGGCACGTCATGCTTGCGCGCGTGCTCGGCAGCAGCATTAATAAGAGCTTGATGCCCCAAATGCAAGCCATCAAAAACGCCTATGCAAATAACATTACGCGACACCACAAACACCACCAGGAATAACTGTTACAGGCTTTAGCGAGCCTTCGCAAAGCTCGCAGATAGAAAGCAACTTCCCTTCATGCACACATGAATAATTGCAGCCATCATTTACACAATCAAGGTTATCTAGATGAAGCAACTTCCCATTCATAATATCTTTTGCTTGTTGTTCATCAAGTTCAAGCACAGGAAAGTTCAAAAGTTTTGCAGGGTCAAGCCAAGACAGCCCAGTACCATCTTCCATAATTTTTGCAAGGTCACGCAGACTTAAAGCATCATCGACTTTGCACCCGCTGCATTCGACGCGTCGCAAATTGCCAATATGAGCGCCGCAACCAAGCTGTTGACCCAAATCACGAGCGATAGAGCGAATATAAGTCCCCTTGCTCACGCGCAAAAAAACGTCCCAATAAGGC
>CAVDAL010000076.1:0-3351 GCA_963606965.1 Acutalibacteraceae bacterium | reverse complement strand
TGTGAAGACCGTGTCGAAAATGGGGAACAAGCAATGTGTGTAAAACACTGCCTGAGCTCATGTATGTACCTTGTACCACTTGATCAAGTTGGTCAAAAGCTGCAGGAACTTGGATCAGATGTTGAGGTGCTTATTCCTTAAAGGTCGAAACTGGCTTTGGCTGTAATCAGCCAGAGCCGCAAACAAGAAAGAGGTGCTTGTGCTATGAAATGCGACACATGTGGTCATCTTCATAAAGAAGACGACACTTGCGATTTGGGTTATGAACTTGGTTTTCAGGAAAACATGATGAATCATACACATAAAAACTATAGGCCTGTTCGTACACCAGAGCCAGAAAGAAAGGATTTGATGAATATTGCATACTGTGAAAATCATACACAGCTTGTAAAGTAATTGTCGGAATCGCTGTTTGCTTGTTTGTAAAAGTGAGCATCGATATAAAGGCTGGAATTTGGGGGATCGGGAAACCTTTCCGAGATTTCAGTGAAGAGTCATAAAAGAAACCATTTTGCTAGGAGGGAATTCAATGACTGATTCAAAAGAACTCGCATTTGGTGAGTCAATTAGTAAGTATCATAAAAACGGAGCCTATGCTTGGGTTGTAATGTTTATCTGCTTAATTGCAGCTATGTCGTTCGTTATGGTTTCAAAAGCTTTAACTCCAACGATGGATGAGATGTGTGCATTCTTTGGACAAGACACTGTCTGGGGTGGCAGCATGTCTTCTCTGTTTGGCATGATTACAGCCATAATCATCATGCCGGTTGGCGCACTTGTAACCAAGTTAAGTGCTAGATGGTTCGCTGTCGGTGGCCTTGTTTTAATCGCCGTTGGCTCTTGGTTGGCTGGTACAGTTACTACAGCTGAAGCATTCTTTGCATGCCGTATTATTCAAGGTTTTGGCTATGGCGTTATGCAGGCTGTTGGCATGACAATCGTTTCACGTTGGTTTGATGAAGAACACCGTGGTCTTCCTTTAGGTATTTATTCAGCATATGTTGGTATTGGCGGATTCCTTATCAATGCAGTTGCAACACCTTTAATGGACAACTGGAACTGGCAAGCCCTTTACATCTTCATTGCTATTTGGTCTGTTGTCGCTATTGTTTTGATGATGATTTTTGTTAAAGATTGGCCAGCAGAAGGTAAGCAAGTTGATGAAAAAAAGCCTGCCAAAAAAGCAAAATTTACAGATACTTTGAAAGTGCCATCAATTTGGCTTATGGCCGGAGTATTTTTGTTCTTAGGCGTTGGTCAGCAAGGTATTGGCATCTTCATGAAGATGATTTTGATGGATCTGGGTCAATTGGATGGTCCAAGTGCAAATGCTATTAATAGTGCAATTTCAATTGCTGTGGTTTTGTGCACTATTATTGGTGGCGCTATATATAGTTTTGTTACAAACAAGGCAAAGAAGCAAAGAGCATTGGTACTGTTCATTTTAGTAATCGTAGGTGCAAGCACTTTGTTCAGTCTTTTATCATTCGTAAACAACACTGTAACTTGCTGGATTTTTGCATTGTATTTTGGCATCGCTTGTACTCTTTACCTGCCAGGTATGTACACTCTTTCTGCTGAACACGCTGGTACACCAGCGCTTGCATCAATGGGCTTGACAATCTTTATGTTTGGTCAGTTCCTTGGCGGCATGGTTGGTCCTATCTTATTTGGTTGGGTCAACACGTCGCTTGGTGGCTTTGCCGCTGCTCGTTGGGTAGTTCTTGTTCTTGGCATTCTTGCTGCTATTTGCGCATTTGGAATTTGGATGCGTGATCGAAAAATCGTTGAAGCTCAGGAAGCACAAGGTGAATTACCTGAAGAAAAAGAATAAGAAATTTTCAAGTGTTGCAGGCTAGTTTAGTAAGGATAATTTTAAAAATATCATTGACAAGCCTACATTAAGTGAAGGGAAGGTTCCCCCAAGCCTTCCCAAGCTTAAAGCAAATAAAAGTTTGCTAAATGGTTTATTTAGAAGGACTTACTTCTTGTAATAAAGGAGTAAAGGAGTGAAAGATGAAATTTAAAAACGATATTGGAAAGCCTTGGAAATATCAAGAGGGCGAATTTGAAGTAATAAGAAGTTCAGTTTGGTCTCCTCCTGGATGTCATCCTGTTGGTTGCCAGATTAAGTTGTATGTTGATAAAGATGGTAGACTTGACCACGTTGAAGGTGACGAAAATGATCCTGTAACAAATGGCCGCTTATGTGCAAGATGTTTGGCATTGAAAGATTACATTTATAATCCATCACGTGTTATCTATCCAATGAAGCGTGATAGAAAATATCGTGGCCAACATGATAAATGGGAACGCACTACATGGGATGACGCAATCAACATTATTGTTGAAAATTGGAAGCGCCTTACGGCACAATACGGCAACGAAACTATGGCAATTCATGTTGGCACTGGACGCGATGGCATGTTGGGTCAGAACTTTGCTCTTGCAGTATTTCAAACTCCAAACTTAGCTTACACACAGTCTGGCTATGCATGTTATCAGCCTCGTTCAATGTCGACCAATATGGTTTTGGGTGGTTCGTACCCTGAAATGGATTATGCTGCCGGTTTGCCTGGTGGATACGATGATCCTGAATATGAAGTGCCACAATGCATAATTGTCTGGGGTAAAGCACCACTTGCTTCTAATGGTGATGGCTTGTTTGGGCATGCTGTTATCGATTTGATGAAGCGCGGTGCGAAGCTTATCGTTATCGATCCACGTATTCAGTGGCTTGCATCACGTGCAACATTCCATCTGCGTGTTCGCCCAGGAACTGATTGCGCATTAGCTATGGCAATGTGCCATGTGATGATCTCTGAAGACTTATATGATCATGACTTTGTTGATAAGTGGTGTTACGGCTTTGAACAATTTGCAGAACGTGTAGCTACGATGCCACCTGAAAGAGCAGCTGATATTTGTGAAGTTCCAGCTGAATTAATTTATGGTGCAACACATTTGTATGCCTCATCAAAGCCTGCTTCTATTACATGGGGCTTGGCGTTTGACCAGAATCAAAATGGTTCGCAAGCAGCGACATGTGTTTTAGCTTTAATGGCAATGTCTGGTAATGTCGATGTGCCTGGCGGCAATATCATCGGTGATATGTCTCCAAATAAGGATGCAGAGCTTCTTGACAGTGAAGGTATGGAAGAAGAAAATTCTCAGACTCGTGCATCTATGGCTCTTGGTTGGTTTAGCATGCCAGAAGAACTTCGCAATAAAGCTATTGGTATGGATAAATATCCTCTTTATTGTCAGCTCATTATGGGCTGTCATGCGGATTGTTTGCTCGATACATATGAAACAGGACAGCCTTATCCAATCAAGATGGCATGGATTTTC
>CAVDAL010000075.1:0-11146 GCA_963606965.1 Acutalibacteraceae bacterium | reverse complement strand
GGTTGGTTGGTTGGTTGGTTGGTTGAGGGCGCTGCGTAAGTTAGACAAATTGACGGCAGAACTGGGCAAAACGCTGTGGAAATTAGACAAATTGACGGCAGAACTGGGCAAAGCGCTACGGAAGTTTGCTGCAGCGCCACCCCAATGTCAAAACGCATAAGTTCCGTTGCTGTTTTTACTTTCGAGCGCAACGGAACTTATGTATTTTGACAAGAAAGCTCCCAATTTTGAGCGAAATAGCTCATTTTATGCGCATTCCGAGAGAAAAAGCGCAACGGAAAATGGGTTTTTTGACACTGGGGTGTCAATAGAGGTGACTTCCGCGACAGTTAAACATCAAGCATTCATTGCTGCAGCGATTTCTGGATCATTACGCTCTTTTTCACGCATTGCTTCATCATTAGCAATAACGCGCTTTTTGAAAATAAGGCTCAAAGCCAAATAAACAACAATAGTCATTGGCGCTACCAGCAAAAATGGAACAGCCAAATGCCCTGTCGCATAAAGAGTACCAGCGACAGCAGTCACAAGAACAATTGTTGAAACACCGCGCCAATTCACAGCACAAATATATTTCAAGGATACAATCCCGCGTGAGCCTATATGCAACTTGCCACGCACGATGTAATAGTCTGTGATTAGCAAAAAGCACCAAGACATAGTAAGAATGCTGCCAATGCTCATAAATGTATTCACGCGGTCAAGGATATTGCAAAAGATAAATACAACACCAATTAAATTAACAGCAATAACAGCAACTGGCCATTTAATTTTTATGCCAAAAAGGCTATCGAACAAATTCGACATAGCATTTGAGCTGCTGATGGAATTTGATGTTTCAACTTTAAGCTGCGAAAGACAAATAATGACCATGCCAACAAAGCCAAGTGAAAGAACGAAAGTGATGCCTGGATTTGTGATTGCAGCATTTGCAGCGCTTGTTGCATCATACCCAAGACCTAAGAAGTATTCATAAGAAACGTTGTATCCATAATAAGCAAGGAGCGCACCAAAAACATATGTAAGAACAGCAAAGACGCTGCCGACAACAGAAATTGCTGCCAGGTCACGTTCCTTTTTCACAAAGCGAGTAAAGTCGGAAGAAAATAGCGCCATCAAGCCAGATGTCATGATTGAATAATTCACCGCATAAGAAAAGCCTTCTGATGCACTTATGTTTGGAACCAAAATTCCGTGCGTCAACGCGTCGCCCAAGTGGCCTTCACAAGCAATGCTTATTGCAACAAAAATGAGCGCCAAAAAAAGCAGGCTAACAAAAACCATGTTGAATCGCGCGATAAGTTTCATGCCAAAAAGCGACATGAGAACCCACACAACAGAAATGCAAAGATAAAGAAGGTGGCGGGCAATTTCATTTGTCCAGCCAAGATAATAAAGAATCGCATTGCCAAGCTGCACCGTGCCAATGGCAAGCGTGCCAACAAGCAAAAAGATCCAGATTAAAGAATCAAGCGCCGAACCCTTTGTTCCAAACACATAAAGGCGCGATGTAACATTTGAAGGAAGGCCTTCTTTAAAAGAAATGCGCCCAACCAAAAATGTTAAAACAATGCTGAGCACAAACATGATAGCAGCTGCTCCAAGGCCATAATAGCAGCCTGCATAATAGGCGACAATTCCGCCGCCCATAAGTTTTGTCAAGCTTGACACAACGCCAGAAAGAATAGCTGCAACGCCTGTCCACCCTAGCTTTTTGTCTTCTGGCACTTTTTCAAATAATGAAACCTGTTCATTCACAGAAGACTTTTTTGTCGAACCCATAAACCACCCCTTGCATCGCACGCAACACCTGCGCGATTAATTTTGCTAATGCACTTAAAAGTCAGGCGGCAACTGCATATGCAGGCTATGCACAAAGCAGCAAATGTCGTTTTGTGACTTCTTCAGTTTCTTCATGTGACTTCTCTAAAATTTTTAAGAAATGCCACAGCTCATTTTTAATGATTTTTGAGCTTGAGGGCTTTCTGCATAGCACATCAAAAAGCCCTAGCTCGTTAGTTCACCATCCTCTTTAAGGATGACTTGCATACATAAAATTCAAAGCTTGCTTCGCGTATTAGACAATTCCCAAATTCGCCATGATTATCATGACTATCAAAGCGCACAAGCCAGCGCCAATTGATATGGCGGCAATGTGTTTGTATGAATTTCCATGATTTAAGTCCATAGCAGCTAACATACCAAACATAGCGCCTGAGTTTGGAAGTGCGCCACCGATTGTTGCTGCAGTTGCGATAATCTTTGCCAAAGCTGCAGGGTTGACGCCTGTTGCCAAATATGGTGCCAAAAAGTTTCCAGAAATAATGCCAACAGCACCAGAGCCAGAGCCCATGACGCCACCAAGAACAGCAGCCATTGTTGCGGCAGAAACATATGTACCACCAGGCATGTTAAAGATTGCTTCATAGATAACTGTAAAGCCAGTTGAAGCAGCTGCAACGGTGCCAACACCAACAGCAGCAGATGTAAACAATGCAGGCCCAAGTGAATTCTTTGCACCAGTGCCGATAGTCTCACGCTGTGATGAAATATATTTGTTGAAAGAAATCATTGAAACAATAATTGCAACAATCATGCCAATATAAACGACATTTGAAATGCCAATTTGTGAGCCAACAATGATGATGACAATCAGCAAAATCAATGGCAGTAAAGATAAGAACAAGTTTGGAGTTTTTGCATCTTCATCTGCTGTTATTGTGCCTTCAATTTCTTCATAAACTTCGCCTTTTGCTTGAGCGCGCTTCAAAGCGAACTTGATATAAATGCAAGAAACAACAATTGCGATGATTGAACCAACAATGCCCATGATTGGAGCTGCTGTCATTGAAACATCGCAGCCAGTTGCTGCATTAATCCATGCAACAGCAGGAACACCAGGAATCATTGCCATTGTGAATGAGCAAGCAGCAAGTGACCATGCAGCTGCAAATAAGTGCCAAGGAATGTTGCACTCCTTGAATAAAGGACGAGCCAATGGGATAAGAGCAAACATTGCTACAAACATTGAAATGCCTGCATATGTAAGGATTGCGCCAACCAAAGCAATGCCCAACAAAACAAGATATGGGCTCTTTGTGCCAACCTTTTTCATGATTGCGCCGGCAATAGATTTCGCAGCACCAGATTTGTCGATGTATTCACCAAGAATTGCCGCACCCATGAAGATGAGCAAGTTCTTCTGAACAAAACCTGCAAGACCAGTTACATATGAATTTTCTGTCCCCACCATAGTATCTGCTATGTTCATGCCGTTTGTTACGGCGATAATGACGGCTGTAACGATAGAAGTGATAAGCACGTTCCAGCCCTTCATTGCGGCTATGACAAAGAATACCAAGCCGACGATAATACCTACAACACCAACCCACTCCATTGATTTCTCCTTTCGAAATCTGCTTTAATGCTGGCGCGCTTTTGGTGCAAACTTGCGCGCCAGCCCCTTTCTTTCAAAGCTTGCATTTGTGTGCGCATTTTACTTTTTTCGCAACGTACGCCAGACAAGCTAAGACACCATTATTTTTGCGACTTTTTAAGCCATATCATTTCTTGTTGAACGCATGAGCTCTGCAGTTGAATCATGCTTCATGCGCAATTCATTGCGATAAAAAGTTCCTTCGTCGAATGTCTTTAAATCTTCTTCGCTTTCAAACATTGTTCCCATGTCGCCACGCTGCTGATTTAACCTGATTGCTTCTTGCGGGTCATATGGAAGAAGCTGCGTTTTTTGGCGCGGATTCCATATCAAAAATGATGGTTTTGTTGTTTCTGGTGAAGGCATGCCTTCGCAATAACGAACGTCACCATATTTTGCAATTAGTTCATCCATTGGGCCAAAGTCGAATGCACGCAAAGGGCAGCTCATAGTGCAAGCTGGCTGCTTGCCTTCTGCCAGACGATCAATGCACATGTTGCATTTGCTCATCTTTGCATCAGATTCATCGCTTGCAAAACGCGGTGCACCATATGGGCAAGCGTCATAGCAAGCACGACAGCCAGTGCATTTGTCTTGGTCAACCAAGACAGCTCCGAATTCGTCTTCCTTATAAATTGCACCGCTTTCGCATGCCTTCATGCAGGACGGGTCTTCGCAATGCGCGCATGGGAATGCCAAAGAGTGAAGACGAATGCCAGGGAATGTTCCAGTTTCCCATTCATAAACTGTCATCCACTTTTCTGCGCCTGGTTCAATATCGTTCCAGTCTTTGCATGCTATGCTGCACGCTTGGCAAGCATAGCAGCGGTTCATATCAAAAAGAAATCCATACTGAGTCATTATGCTAGCACCTCTTTTTCACCCATCACTTGACGTACCCCAACAGCAACACTTGCACCGCGCAAGCCGCCGCGTTCAGCTTCTAAACCAAAGCCTTCTTTATCGCCGTCGGCAAACTTTTCCACTTGAACAAGGCCAGAAGTAATCAGTGCGCCCAAAATGTGAGGCAGGTGGCCATCGTCAAGGAAGATGTTCGGCGTGCCACGAACGTCCTGTCCATAGACATTCATTTCTGCGGATTCGCCATTTGTCTGGAACCATGCGCCGTGGTGAACAGCGGCTGTACCAGGAGTCATGCGATTTGTTACATATGCTGTGAGCAAGGCTTCTCCGCGGTCACTATGAACGCGACAAATGTCGCCATCTTTAATTCCACGAGCCTTTGCATCGACGCCAGAAATCCAAACAGCATGCCTGTAACAATCTTCACGCAGGTAAGGATTGTTGTCATTGCTTGAATGCTGACGATAAATTGAAACTGGAGTAACCAAAGACAGTGGATATTTTTCAACCTTTGGATTGTAAAATCCATCATTTGAAGCAGATCCAATGTCGCCTTCCACATAACTTGGACTCCAAACAGGCATTGCTTCATACTGACCACGCCAGCGAGTTTCTGTCATGTCATGCGTCTTGACAAAATTCGAAACAAATTCAACTTTGCCGGAAGGAGTTAAGAACGGGCTTTCACCTTTGTCAAGCATCGACTTGAAAGGATAATAAGGCACGTTGATTTCTGTGCGGACAACAGGATTTGCGTTGAATTCTTCCCAGGTAGGCTTGTGGTCATAGCCAAGAAATCTCATAATCTGTTCGTTAGATGCCCATTCTTCGAAAGCTTCGCGATAAATTGCTTCTTGTGCGTCAACCCAATCCTCCCATTCAACGTCTTTAAGGCGCGGGTTGTAACCTTCAACAACTTCATCGCCAAGGCGCTTTGCAATTTGTGTCCAAACCCATTCTTTGGAGCGGACTTCACCTGGGAAGTCTACGCCGCGCGCACAGAACGTGAAGTAATTGCGCATGCCGTTCGGGCCGCTAACAAAGCGCTGATGACCATACATATATTCATCCATGCCTTCAAATTGCCAAATAGGAGCAGGCAAAATGATGTCGCAAAGTTCTGCTGTTGGCTGATTGATATGCCACTGGAAGCCCCAGTTAAATTCTGTTGCCGCCATGCCAGCAAATCGCTTGTTCACATTCGAATGGTTGTTGCCATAGTTGTTTTCAAAGATAATCATCTGAATGTTTGGCAGCGGAGCATAATTTGTAGGAGAACCAATAAGGTGACGGAATTCGCTTTCGCTGATATTACCGTCCCAAAAGTCTTTTTGCGATGCCAAAATTTCAGTCAAGCAGTTGTTGTTGAAAAGCACCGGCACTTTATAGTCACCAGGATCGCGCTGAAAGTTTGCAAATGGCGTTGGAATGCGAGCCGGAGTTGGCAAGCATGCGCCAGTTTCACAGCCGCCAGGGCAAGCAATATTGCCTGTCATTGCTTGAAGCAACATTGAAGCATCTGCGCCATAGTCGCCCAAGTGACGCTTTGCACATGAATAAAAATATTGCAGGTGAACTGGCTTTGTTGTGCCATAAAGACGAGCAAATTCGCGAATAGTTTCTGCTGGTACAGCACAAATTGGAGCTGCCCATTCCGGAGTTTTCTTGATGCCGTCTTCGCCTTCACCCATGCAATATGCGCGCCATTCCTCAAAGCCTTCTTTTTCAACCCATTGGTCAACAAAAGCATGGTCGATCAAGTCTTCTTCATACAAAACCTGTGCAATTGCAAGCATCATTGCAAGATCAGTACCAGGGCGAATTGGAATCCACTGGTCTGCCAAAATTTCTGCGCTTTGAGTGTAGCGAGGGTCAATAACAATTGTTTTGCAACCATATTCATGCGCAAGCTGCATGTAATATGAAGTTGGACCAAACCAAGCAACAACGGGATCCATCCCCCACATAATGAAGAGCTTGGAATTGAAGATGTCTGACGCTTCAAAACCCGGCAAATTGTTTGCCAGGCCCTTTGCACACTTTGGCATATCAACACCAAGATGAAACATTTCGCCAGCTGCATGGCCTGAACATGAATGCTCGCCCCAAGCACCAAATCCTGCCTCCCACCATGGAGCCAGAGGAAAGCCATTTTTCTCGAAGCTTGGATATTGCGAATGGAAAATGCTATACGGGCCATATTTGTCGCGAATTTCAATCATTTTTTCCGCGATTGTGTCAAGAGCTTCTTCCCAAGAAATCTGAACAAAGTAGCCTTTGCCTGGGCCTTTTTCTCCAACGCGCTTCATTGGGTGAAGAAGGCGAGTTTCTGCATAAAGTTCCTTCTTCCAAGAATGGCCCATCGCACATGGACGCATCTGAACGTTGCCCTTCCAGATGTTTTCCCAGCCGCAATTTTCACGGCTGTCATTTTTGTTTACAGAATCATCTGGTTCAATTGCGGTGATTTTGCCGTCCTTAACGTGGCACTTCAAGATGCATGCTGCGTCCCAACAGCCATTTGCTGGACACGACGTATAAAAGATGCGCTCGCCTTCGCGTCGAGCACGACTCTTTTCGATGATGGCTTGCTTATCCATCTGCTCCTCCTCTCGCGCTTTGTGCACATACAAAATGCTTGCTTTTACTTATTGGCTTGTACTGGCCTTTGCACTGATTTGGGAGTTGTGCATGTGCCAAGCCTTGCGCAAACAAACATTCATATGTACGAACAAGCAATTAATCTTTTCTCTCCCGCATTCAATTCTTAATGCAGGCGTTTAGACCTCTTTTGTACTTTTTGTTTTGTTTTGTGCAGCAAGGACTATAGTCCGCTATAGAGTAAGAGCGTAAGGGGTTTAGTGAAAGTCGCTGTTCGATTTATTTTCATGCGCTGTCAATTTGAATTACATGCAAAATTATTTTGCGGCGGATGTAAAGGGCTCTTTACAGCCTGCGCTTGTGCGGACAAATATTGCTGCAGCAGCACGTGAAGTGAGGCATTATGAGGGAAAGCGCTACGGAAGTTTGCTGCAGCGCCACCCCAGTGTCAAAACGCATAAGTTCCGTTGCAGTTTTTGCTTTCTAGCGCAACGGAACTTATGTATTTTGACAAGAAAACTCCCAATTTTGAGCAAAATAGCTCATTTTGCGCATATTCCGAGAGAAAAAGCGCAACGGAAAATGGGTGTTTGACACTGTGGCGGCAATAGAGGCAACTTCCGTAGCGCTTTATAATTGTGTAGCATTTCTTCTTTAGCGGAAGTAACCTTCTGGAATATTATTGACAATGAAGTCCTTGAATTCAATTGCAAGTGGGGAAATGACATGACCTGTATGCCAAGCAATATCAACAGGATATCTAATTGCATCTGTATCAATGTCAAACCAGATAAGATCTGGATCATTGCGATATTTCATATAAATGCATTCAGGCAAAGCTGCCCAACCAAGTCCAACCTTTGCACCGTTGATCATTGCTTCATGCGTGTCAAAACGCGCAACAAGATTGTGCTGGTCAAGTGAAATTCCAAAGCGTTCACGAAAGTGCCTGTTGCCAACCATGTGTCTGCCAGAATTCCATTCATAAATGATCATTGGCCACTTCAGCAAAGTTTCAATTTTTACCGGCTGAGGCACGCTATTAAATGGAGCTATGTTAGCAGCGCAAAACATCAAGCGCTTGTAGCCCAAAGTTTCGCGCGAAATTTCATTTTCAATTGGTTGATTTTCCAGAAGAGCAAAATCAAGTTTGCCCTGCTTCAACTTTTGCATAAGCTGTGGTTCATATCCTGCATCTAAATGAACCAAAGCTTCTGGATGAATATCATGGAACTTTTTCACAAGAGCTGGCAATAGCGTCACGCCATCTGCAAAGCTCATGCCAACCTCAATACTGCTGTCGAAGTGTTCATCGGCTGCGGCAAGTTCATATGCTAGTGCATTTTCAAGAGTAGAAATTTTGCGAGCAAACTTTGTAACAATTTGCCCTGCTGTTGTTGGCACAACACCGGTTGACGTGCGTTCATATAACTTTGTACCATAGTGTGTTTCGATATTTGTGATTTTTTGAGACAAACCAGGGCGGGACATATATAAGCGTTCTGCTGCCTTTGAAAGACTACCAGCTTCTGCAATAGTCACAAGAATTTCAATATCATCGAGCTGCACAAAACCCCCTGTCAACAGCCTGCTCTTTGCCGCAACCATGATAACAGGAAACTTCGCAATTAGGAAGTAAATTGCTATGGATTATTTTCTTCGTTGGTCATAGAAAATCTCATTTTTTAACAATACGCTTTACAAGAAAGAATTTTCTTGACAGCAGCGGCGTTGCTTGCTAATATTCGTGTCAGGCGGCTCACCCGATAGCGCGGGTACGGCTGCTAGAAACGTTAAAAGTGACAGCCGCTTTCCTTCGCCGGGGGCGGCTCTACTTTTCTATAAGTAGAACAATCAGAAACAACATAATCAAAATAATAATTATTTCGTTCATGGCGACCACCTCCATTCTATTATGGAGCTTAAGCCGCGCCGCCTGACAAGAATCATCTTACTGTAAAAGTCACACATTTTTAATGACGCATCAACTTTGTAATCAAACAGCCATTCGTGCAAATTGATGGTGGCGCGCAAGCAAATCAGCGATACACTTAAAAGCGACAAAAGGGGAGCTTGCATAAAGCAGGCTGAGAGTGGGCTATTTTGCCCTGACCCTAAACCTGATTTGGATAATGCCAACGTAGGGATTCAAACCGCAAAAATTGCTTCAAATGCGCGGACTTGTCTTTACGAAGGCAAGTCCGCATTTTATTTGTTTGAGGTAAAAGCTCAAGCAAATGCTTACTTGAAAGGAGCAATTTTTATGCTGGGAACTTGTCTTGAAAATGTGCGCAAGAATGTGCCTCTTGTCCACAACATCACAAATTATGTAACAGTCAATGATGTCGCAAATGCGCTGCTTGCCTGTGGCGGCAGCCCAATTATGTCTGACGAACCTGAAGATGTGGAAGACATCACGGGCATTTGTGGCGGCCTAAATATCAACATTGGCACATTGAATGCGCGAAGCATTGAAGGTATGAAGCGCGCGACGGCGAAAGCACAAGAGCTTGAACACACATTAACTCTTGACCCTGTTGGAGCTGGCGCATCACGCTTGCGAACAAATACAGCGCTTGACCTTATGAGCGCAACAAAGTTCAATGCAATCCGCGGCAACATTTCTGAAATCAAAACATTGGCTCTTGGTTCTGGCACAACAAAAGGCGTGGATGCAGACATCGCAGACACTGTGACAGATAACACGCTGGACGCAGCAGTTGATTTTGCAAAGAACTTTGCAGCCGAACATGACTGCATTGTTGCAATCACAGGAGCAATTGACCTTGTTAGCAGCGCGGACGAATGCTATGTCATTCGCAACGGACGTGCTGAAATGAGCAAAATCACGGGCACGGGTTGCCAGCTTTCTGCTGTGCTTTGTGCATATCTTGTTGCAAACCCTGAAAACCAACTTGAAGCAGCAGCTGCTGCTGTTTGCTCAATGGGGTTGGCAGGGGAAATTGCTTGGTCGCGCATGCAAAATGGCGATGGCAATTCAACATATCGCAACAGAATTATCGATGCGCTTTATAATATGACTGCCGAACAACTGGATGAAGGAGCGCGCTTTGAGCTGCGATAAATTTTCTTCATCTTCCCTGCTGTTATATGGAATAACAGAGCGCGCATATCTTAACGGTCGCAGTCTTGAAAGCGCGGTCGAAGAAAGCTTGCGCGGCGGCATCACTTGCTTGCAACTTCGTGATAAAAAGCTATCAGATGAAGACTTGCTGCCAGATGCGCTGCGCCTGCAAAAACTTTGCAAGCAATATGGCGTGCCATTCATCATCAACGACCGCGTGGAACTTGCAATGCAAATCGATGCTGACGGAATCCATGTTGGTCAAGACGATATGCAAGCATCTGATGTGCGCAAACTCATTGGACAAGACAAAATTTTGGGAGTTTCCGCACAGACTGTGGAACAAGCACTAGCTGCTCAAGAAAGTGGCGCTGATTACCTTGGAGTTGGCGCGGTCTTCCCCACGAAATCGAAAGATGATGCTGTGGAAGTGCCGCATGAAACCTTAAAAGCAATATGCGAAGCTGTCAGCATTCCAGTTGTTGCAATCGGCGGCATAACACGCGAAAACGCGCCGCAACTTGCAGGCAGCGGCATTGCTGGAGTGGCTTTGATTAGCGCGCTTTATGCACAAAGCGATATTGAAAATGCAACAAAACAGATGAAGGCAAGTTTAAAAGACTTGCTTTAATCATATAAAGCGCGCGTCCATCCAAAAAAAATGCGGCGTGCGCTTGCGGCAAATTGGGGGCACCACCTTTTGTCGCGCAATAAAACGTTTGCTGTTGAAATGGAGGAAAAAATGAAAACAGCACTAACGATCGCTGGGAGCGATTCTAGCGGAGGCGCCGGTATTCAAGCAGACATCAAAACGATGCTGGCAAATGGAGTTTATGCCATGAGCGCTATCACCGCTTTGACTGCCCAAAACACAACCGGCGTTTGCGCAATTCAAAATACGACTGCGGAATTTTTGGGGCAGCAGCTTGATAGCATCTTCACAGACATTCCGTGCGATGCAGTAAAAATTGGCATGGTTTCAGAAAGTAAACTCATCTGCACAATTGCTGCAAAACTCAAGCAATATGATGCGAAAAATATTGTGGTTGACCCTGTCATGGTTTCAACAAGTGGCTCGCGCCTTATCAGCGAAGATGCAATTGAAACATTGAAGCTAGAGCTCTTTAGCCTTGCTACAGTTTTGACGCCAAACATTCCAG
>CAVDAL010000074.1:0-10374 GCA_963606965.1 Acutalibacteraceae bacterium | reverse complement strand
GCAATTACAAATTGAGCAATATCATTGAAGCTTTCAATGAATTTTATGCAAGCAGCAATTTAATTAAAGTTGTTGATAACACAACAGACCCGCTGAAACATACAACACTTTATGCAAATGAAAAAGCAGAAACTGACGCACTGGATATTGTTATTTCTGGTACGCAAGAAAATTTTGTAATCACTGCCTTGTTTGACAATTTGGGCAAAGGCGCATGCGGTGCTGCAATACAAAATATGAACATCTTAATGAACGCTCCAATGTATGAAGGACTTAAAATTGATTAAAAATGAAGATACAAAAATAGAATTTATTGAAGGCGGCATTTGCGCGCCTTGTGGCTTTAGTGCTTCAGGTTTACATGCAGGAGTGAAATCGCATAACAAAGACAAAAAAGATCTTGCCGTAATTGTTTCAAGTGAAATTTGCAACACTGCAGCAGTTTATACAAAAAACAAAGTTCAGGCTGCGCATATTCATGTTGACAAAGAACATTTAAGCGACGGGAAAGCACAAGCAGTAATAATCAATAGTGGAAATGCTAACGCATGCGCTCCAAATGACAAAGAAAATGCAGAAAAGATGTGCGAAATTGTTGCACAAAACATCAGCTGCAAAACAAGCGATGTTTTGGTTGCATCAACTGGAGTTATCGGCCAAGAACTAAACTTGCAAGCAATTGAAAATGCTGCCCCTAAACTCTTTGATAATTTAGAGCAAAGCGCTCAGGCTTCAGATGCAGCAGCGCATGCAATCATGACAACAGACACGGTCAAAAAAGAACATGCTATCCAATTCGAAATTGATGAAACGCAAGTACATATTGGCGGCATTGCCAAAGGCTCTGGAATGATTCATCCAAACATGGGCACAATGCTTTGCTTCATAACAAGTGATATTTCAATCACGCAAGAAATGCTTCATGAAGCTTTGCTTGAAACTGTCAATGTGACATTTAATAGAATAAGTGTTGATGGAGACACATCAACAAATGACACTTGCATAGTCATGGCAAATGGCCTTAGCAACAACACGACTATTGAAACAAAAGATAATAAATATCAAAAATTTGTTAGTGCGTTAAAAACTCTTTGCACACAGCTTGCAATAGAAATGGCAAGCGATGGCGAAGGCGCAAAGCACTTAATAACTTGCAAAGTTGAAAATGCTTCAAGCGATGAAGATGCAGAAGCAATTGCAAAGTCAGTCATTTCTTCCACACTAACAAAAGCAGCAATCTTTGGATGCGATGCAAACTGGGGTCGTGTTCTTTGTGCAATGGGATATTGCGGCATTGATTTTGAAGCTGAAAAAGTCGATGTCTCTTTTGCAAGCAAAGCTGGCGCTATAGACGTTTGCAAATCTGGCAAAGGCTTGAACTTTAGTGAAGAATTGGCAGAAAAAATCCTGCAAGAACATGATGTCGAAATTCTCATAAATATGAATAGCGGCAGCGCTTCGTGTACATGCTGGGGTTGCGACATTACATATGACTACATTCACATCAATGGAGATTATCGCACTTAAAATTTGCAAGCTTGCAAAACATAGGAAACAAGTTTAAGGACAAAGATGGAAGATAATTCAACACAAAATTTTTCGAATGCAAAAAGGGCTGAAGTTTTAACACAAGCACTCCCCTTTATTCGCAAACATACAGGCAAAATAATTGTTGTGAAATATGGCGGCAATGCAATGATTGAAGACCAGCTGAAGCAACAAGTCATGGAAGACATTGTTTTGCTTTGGACAATTGGCATTAAGGTTGTTTTGTTGCATGGCGGCGGCCCTGAAATCAATGATGTTATGCAACAGATGGGCAAAGAGCCTGAATTTATCAATGGCTTGCGCGTTACAGATAAAGAAACTGTAGACATCGTCCAAATGGTTTTAGCTGGTAAAGTGAACAAAACTTTAGTTGCTATGCTTGAAAGCTATGGCGGCAATGCAATGGGAATTTCTGGCATTGATGGCCGCTTGATTGAAGCTGAAACAAAAGATGAAAAACTTGGATTTGTTGGCAAAGTCACACATGTAAATGCTGAGCCAATCTTTGACCTGCTGAACAGCGGATATATTCCAGTCATTTCAACTGTTGGCTGCGACAAAAGCGGTAACATTTATAACATTAATGGCGACACTGCGGCGGCCCACATTGCTGGCGCTCTTGGTGCAAAACGTCTCATCTTAATGACAGACATCGCTGGCATTTTGACTGATAAAGATGATCGCAACACGCTCATTCCAGAATTAAGCATTTCTGAAGCAAGGAAGCTTGCCGATGATGGCATCATTAATGGCGGCATGCTTCCAAAAGTTGAATGTTGCATCAAAGCATTAAATGAAGGTGTCGACAAAGTTGTTATTATGGACGGCCGCATTCCACATTCAATTTTGATGGAGCTTTTAACAGATGAAGGCGCTGGCACAATGATGGTCAAAGACAAAGCTGGCAAACAATCCAGAATAGACTAAAGATAATAGAGGAAGTTATGACAACTGAAACAATTACAGAAATAGATCAAAAATATGTAGCTCACACATATGGGCGCTTTCCTATTGAACTTTTAAGTGGCAAAGGCTCAATAGTCAAAGATTCAAATGGAAAAGAATATATTGACATGGGCAGCGGCATTGCTGTTAACTCATTCGGCATCTGCGATGATGAATGGCTTGCTGCTATCACAAGCCAGGCTAAAAAATTACAACATGCTTCAAATCTTTATTATACGCAGCCTTGCGCTGAACTTGCAAAAGAGCTTTGCACTCGCACGAGTATGAGTAAAGTTTTCTTTTCAAATTCAGGCGCTGAAGCTAACGAATGTGCTATAAAGATTGCCCGTAAATATGCAGCGGAAGCAAAAGGCAAAGATTATTGCACTGTCTTAACTTTAAAGAAGAGCTTTCATGGTCGAACATTAACAACTCTTGCAGCAACTGGGCAAGATAAATTTCATGAAGATTTCACTCCACTAACACCAGGCTTTGCATATGCGCAAGCTAACAATTTTGAAGATGTAAAGCGCGTTGCTTCTGAAAATAAACTCTGCGCAATCATGTTTGAATGCATTCAAGGTGAAGGCGGAGTCATAGAACTTGAACAAGATTTTGTTCAACAAATAGCACAATATGCAGAAGAAAATGATATTGCATTAATTATTGATGAAGTTCAAACTGGCAATGGCAGAACAGGCAATTTGTATGCTTATATGAATTATGGAATAGAGCCTGATATTGTTTCAACGGCTAAAGGTCTTGGCGGCGGCTTACCAATTGGCGCAACTTTAATGTCTGAAAAAATGTCAGAAGTTTTAAAACCGGGTGACCATGGTTCGACTTTTGGCGGCAACCCTGTAGCTTGCGCTGGTGCTTTAAGCATTATTAATCGTTTAGATGATAAATTTTTAAATGCTATAAAAGAAAAAGGAAATTACATCAAAAAAGAACTTAAAGGCGCAAGTGGAATTTGTGGAGTTAGCGGCAACGGGCTAATGCTTGGCATTTCTACAGAAAAGCCAGCAATAGAAGTTGTAAACAAGTGCATTGAACAGGGAGTTTTATGCTTAACGGCTGGAGATAAAGTCCGCTTGCTCCCAGCATTAAATATTCCACAAGACCTTCTTGAAAAAGCAGTCCAAACAATCAAATCCTGCTGCGCTTAGTAGTTCATAGCGCGCAAATAGAAATTTCTATTTGCGCGCTATATTTGATGCATATAGCTTTATTTAAAAGCATAAAACATGCAGTAATAAAAAAGCTTAAATTCTAGAATTCTAACTAGAAATAATCAGTTATATAATTCTGGTTTGCGATGCTTGAAAACAGGCATTTTCTTACGAACTTTATCTATTTCATTAATATCAATATTTGCACAAATTAGCTCATCAACTGAACCACCAGATGCAATAACCTTACCGTCTGGACCAAAGACAATGCTGTTGCCAATGCAACCTTCATCTGGTCTGCTAAGTCCTGCTACAAACATCTCATTTTCAATTGCACGTGCACGCAATAAAGTATGCCATTGTTCAAGCTTAAGACACCCATCAAACCAAGCAGCTGGAATAATTAAAAGTTGACATCCGTGCAATGCTTCATATCTTGCAAGTTCAGGAAATCTTATGTCATAACAAATAGCAAGCCCAATTTTTCCAAATGTTGTTTCCACAGGCTCAAACAATGAACCACCAGGGCTAACACGGCTCGACTCTTTAATGAAGTCTGTATCAAATAAATGGACTTTGCGATATAAACCTATCACTTCCCCACCAGAATTAAGCAAAACAGCAGTATTGAATGGCTTATCTACGCCATTGCTTTCATTAAAAGTAAATATGCAATGCATTGCATATTTCTTTGCCAAGGCCGACATTTGTATACAGAAAAATCCATCTATCGGCTCTGGAGAAACAAAAAATCTTTTATCTTCGACGGAATACTTCCCCATAAAGCCTTCAGGAAATACAAGCAAATCTGCACCTTGTTCAAAAGCACGTTTGAACCAGCATTCAGCCATTTCAAGAATAGCTTTACGCGAATTTTCCTTTGTGTGTGAACATTGAGCTAAAGCTAAAGTAAAACTCATTAGAACAACCAACCACCTTAAATTACTGAAAGGCAAATGCCTTTAATGAAAGCAGCTTAACATTAAAATAATATCAGCATTCAGTATGAAATTCAGAAACAACAAAACATAAATCTGTTAGCACTGCAAGCATAAATACGAAAACGAGCCCTGGAGAGTAGGGCTCGTTTTCAACAAGAAAGGAAGTTTTTAAAAAGCAAACGTTAATTATTTTTCAGCCTTTGCAGCCTTTTTAGTTTTTGCAGCCTTTTTAGGAATAATTGGCATGCTAATTGCATGGCCTGGGCATGCATCAACACAAGCACGACATCTTGAGCAATCAGCTAAAGTACGTTCACCATATTCAGGATGACGCAAGTTGATATCATATTCACAAACAACTGCACAGTTGCTGCAAGGGACTCCATTTACTGTTTCTATACATTTTGTTTCATCAATAACAGGGCGCATTGTTTTGCCAAAGCGTGAAAGCAAATTCATCAAACCTGATAGCGGGCAAAAACGTGTGCACCATTTGCGTAATAACAAAATTTCAATAATAAGCAAAGCTGGAGCAATAACAACAGACCATGTTAAGTCAGCTGAAACAAAGAGTCTCCAAAGCAAAAGAATTGTTGCAAAGCTAAGTCCTACAGGGCAAACCAAGCAAAATACTGGGAAGCCAAAAATTGCAGTTGATAAAACAGCACCGCCCAAAACTACATGACGACTGTCTAGCTTGCTATGTTTTTGCTTGCAAGCACCACAGCTTTTGCAGCTATGGTCAATCTTTAATTCATACTTTGCAATTTCTTTCATTTCTTCATTGCGCTTGTCTTCAAGCTCTTTGCGCTTCTTTGGAGACCTGAAAAATCTGCGGAAAGCTTCAATAAGTTTTGTTGGACATGCCCATGCACAAAATGCACGCCCTAAAACAAAGACGAATAAAATAGCAAGGACAAGTGAAACAACAGCACGTGGAACAAATGTCTTTGTTGCAATCATTGTTGTTAATGCACCCATTGGACACAAAACAGAAATTGCATCCCAGCCATATCCAGATAATGTTCCTGCTTGGATATGACAAATTAGTCCTACACAAAATATGACGAATAGGACTGCGATTATTATGAGTCGAATTGTTTTTGTCTTCATCACTTACCCCTATTAATTCGTAGATTCTGGTCGAACTACAATAGCAACTTCTGTCGAGCCTTCAGCGACTGAACCTTCTGTCAAAGAAACACAAACGCTTTGACAAGCTCCACAGCCAACACATTTATCAGCTAAAACAACAGGATGCGGGTTTGTTCCACTGCTATTACCTTCAAGTTCAATAGCGTTATAACCAGCTTTGACACAAGCGTCATAGCAAAAACGGCAACCAGTGTCGCGATATGCTAAGCACTGATATGTATCAATTTCTGCAGTGCCAATCTTTATGCTGCTGACAGATGTTGAATCTGGAATCTTTAATGCATCTGTTGGGCAAACATGTTCGCACAAAGGCACGCCGTTATTTTCTTCAGCACAGAAATCGCAATATGCATTATTAAAGTCAAGCGTTGGAGTTCTAACATTAACAATTCCATGTTCAATATGCGCTGGTGTGATTACATGGCGCGGGCATACTTCATAACATTTTTCGCAACGAATACAGCCTGCCATCAAATGATCTTCATTTTGTCCTCCTGGCGGGCGACAAATTGAATCTTCAGCAAAAAGGCCAACCGCTCCAATCCCCATCAGAACAACAGCAGAGCCTACGCCGCCAATTAAAGAGCGTCTAGAGACATTCACTTCTTTCTTCTCTTTTTGCTGTTCGCCTTCAGCTTCTTCTGAAGGTTGCACGCTCTTTTCTTCCTCAACTGTAGTCATATATATTCACTCCTTTTTTTGAAAATACATGAATAGCAGGGCTTTGGCGCTAACCGAAACAAGGCATTTTCTATATTACAAAGCCCTGCCCAACTTATATTTTCAAAAGACGTCCTTATGCCGACCAGAACATTTGACGTCGCATTTACGTATAGTCAAAGCTGCAAAACAATTAGGTATGTGCTATAAATCTTCAAATGCAAGTCATCGAAAGAGGGGAGATGCCTTGCAGCTTTGACTGAGCAAAACCTTTTTTGCTCGTTACCCAACCGCCCGTGCCTAGGGGAGACACGGACGATTTTTTACATCTTAGTAGAATGCAAATGCACTCAAAGCAACCCAATAAAGGATTACACGCCAGCAAATGCCACCAATAACAACAGTAATCATTGAAATTGAAGCATATGTTAAGAGCTTCTTGAGGTCTTCAAGCTTCCTCATGAGATACATCAAGACTGCTGGACCTACTGTACCAATCAAGATAACCGCACCATAGAACAATGGTGAAAGTGAGCCAGCCAAAACACTTGCAGCTGTGCCAACACGGTCAACCATATGAACATCAGGCAAGGTTGGATCAAAGTAATACTGAATGTCTGCGGAATATGAATCCCCTGTTGTAAAGATATATATTGCATATGCAATCAACACAACAAACTGTGCAGCTGCGCCAACAATAACAGCTTTAATCAGGAATGACTTAACTTCTGCGTCTTCTTTTTCTTCACTTTCTGCTTCACAACTACCAAGCTTTTCCAAGAACTTGAAAAGCTTTTTGTCAGCAAACTTCTTGCAAACAACAAAGATAATAAGTGATGAAGCAGCACCCATGAGTACTGTATTAGTTAAGTAGTACAGAAGAAGCAGGATTGTATTCCATGCAGGACGTGAACCCATTAAGTAGCTGTCGCCTGTAACTACTGGAAGAGCAACGCCCACAACAATAATTACAACAGCGCACCACTTTGGGCCAACGCCATTTTCTGAACGACGCATGAACAAGAAGTACAGTAACAATGCGATAAACATTGCAACACAACCCCAAAGTTCGAGCGTAATGCCAGAAACACCCAATTCGTTACCAGAGAATACAGCAGCAAAACCATTAAAGATACGTGTTGCATGCTGCAAGTGGAACAATACTGAGATACCACCAATAGCTAGTGCAATTAAAGACGCAACCAAAGATGCCATTTGCATCTTCTTGCCCTTACCAAGTAAAGTCAAGATTCCTTGAGCGCCTGCAATACCACCTGAAAGGCACAAGAAAAATGTAAAGAGAATTAACGGCCATTCTGCTTCCATAGCTTACTCCCTCCACTTTCTGCCTTCACGAAGCAAATACATGAGCTTCGGATTATTACCAGTATTCTTAAGATGATGAATGTCATCTTCTGTATAAGCTTCAACATAATCTTTGAGCTTTACACGAGTCTTTGTCATTTCATCATATTGACAACCAGGGCTATCTGGATGTGCAGGTGCTTCAAAGTTGTCAACACCTTTATCCAAATCACCAAAGAAGCGAGCGCGAGCACCACATTGAGCGACGCACTGAGGAAGCTCACCCTGGCTAGTACGTTGCTGGCACAATGTGCATTTTTCAACAACGCGTTCTTCCTCATTCAAATAACGAACGCCATATGGACAAGCCATTGCACAGAAGCGGCAGCCAATACATTTTGTTTTGTCAATCTGAATTGTGCCATCGTCTGTAATATGAGAGGCGCCTGTTGGGCATACGCGTACACATTCTGGCTTTTCGCAATGCTGGCATTGCACAGGAAGGAAGTACATTTCAACATCTGGATATTGACCAGAACCATCTTCCTTCAGATGTGGACCAATGCGCAAAGTTTTAATCCAGAAGTTGCCTACGTCAACACCATTAATTGCTTTACATGCTACTGTGCAAGCCAAGCAACCAGTGCAACGATTTAAGTCTGTAATAATTGCGTAGTTCGTCATTATTCAGCCTCCTTCCCTGTTGTCGTTACTTTCTTTGAATATTGACCGAGTTCGTCGTCTCCAACTTTGCCAGTCTGCAAAGTGCCAGAAGCAATATTATCTGGGCTTTGAATGCTTGGCTGGCAGCCCTTTGCATCCATGTTTGCAAATGTGAGTTCAACCTTTGCATCTGCAAGACGAGGATCATTAGACAACCATTCCTTCAAGCGAGGATCATTAGCATTTGTAATTGCCTCATTGCCATCTGGGTCGCAAGGAACAGGATTGTTAAACGGACTGTTGTCTGACGTTGCCTTATAAATAAGTACTGGAACACCACGCAACTGTGAAGCGCCACAAACCCAGCACTGTGCATATTTATCCATAACACAGTTAATGCTTACGAGTTCAAAGCCATGGCTTGCTGTATCCATTTCTGGGTACCACCAAGCGTGGTTTGCATTAATAGTGCCTTCTTTAATGCCGTAATATAAATCAGCAACTTCACGAACTGCACCCCAAGGGCTGCGAATCCATACCCAATCGCCCTGTTCAATGCCCATGCGAGCTGCATCAGCAGGGTTGATTTCAACACGAGGTGAAGGCCAAAGTTCGCGACACCAAGGGAGCTGTCTATGTTCAGAGTGGAAGTAAACTGGCTGGCGTGAACCTGTAGTCATGATGAATGCATGATCATCGCCATATTCGACCAAGTTTTCTTTGTATTCTTCCAACAAATGGTCGCCCTTGTAGTTATCGTTAATGTAAGAATCAGTTGTAGTAATTTTATCTGCTTGATCCTTGTGATAATACTGAGGTGCCTGAACCTTAGAATTCTTTGGTTCAAACCAGTGTGGGAATTTATCAATATCAGGAATCTTTCCGTCATAAGCTGCACGGTCAGGAGAGCAAGATTCAGCAAATGTTGAAGTGTCATCGCCAATATATGATTCAGCAATCATTGACCAAATTTCAACCTTAGCACTTGGAGTCATAAAGCCGCACTTTTCATCGATAGCAGCATAAAGGTTGTAACCACCTTGTTGACGACGATAACCCATTTCCCAGCGTCTGTAAGTACCCCAACGTTCTGGATGCCACTTACGGCAATCAAACCAGCCTTCTTCTTGGAATTTTTCAGCAAATTCTGGGAAGTCAGGACCGGCAACGTCGTTGATAACTTTCTTTGGCTTTTCAGATTTAGCATAATCTGGGAATGGAGGAATGACTTTTTCAGCCTTCTTTTCTTTAGACTTGAATTCCTCGATGCGCCACCAGTCAGTTGCGTCTTTCAGGACACGATATTCTTGCTGTTCATATGTGACGTCGCCACCATTTTGAACAAAGTTGTCATAATCAATATTATTCCAACCATCATAGTTAAGGTCGCGGTCATTCCAAATAACAGCAGTTCTGTCTTCTGGAATGTCTGCACGAACTGGATGCTTCTTGCCAGTCAATGCGCGAGCCATGCCTAAGTGCAAGCAAATCATTGAAACTGGGTCATAGATACAGTCGCCCATTGGTTCAACAGCACGCTGACCTGCACCAAAGATGCCACCAGCGCCCTGTGAAACACGGCCAGTATTAACTTCGAGCCAGTGCAAACAAGGAATGATGATGTCAGCGCAACCATTGTTTGGACATGCCCACAAGTTGAAGTCTAACCAGAAGTCAAGGCGAGTCAAAGCTTCCCAAGCTTCCAAGAGGTTAGATTCATTCATAAAGTCGCCAGACATGCAAGCGCCGGCATGAATTTGATATGGAGTATCAATGCTATTGATTGAGTCCCAAATTGTTGCAGAGTCAGCCCAGCGGTTCCAATAACGCAAAAGTGGGAAACGCGAAGCACTAATCTGCTTTTCATTATTGTCGAAGCCTGTTGTCAAACCTGGCCAAGCGCGGCTTGATTTATAAGCGCCGCCTTTACGTTCAGCAATCCAACGAGCTTCTTCCTTAGTAGGAACATGGTTGCCATAACGTTG
>CAVDAL010000073.1:0-9592 GCA_963606965.1 Acutalibacteraceae bacterium | reverse complement strand
TCCAGACTCTGGTACAGATGATGAGCAGCAAAAAGTAATAAATACTCGCTTGTCTGCAGGCCAAACGTTTAATGTCGGCGCGCTTTCTTGCATTGTGCAAAGTGGCGCAAAGACAGTCTTCATTAAAGCAAAAAGCAAGAAGATTAAAAAGCTATACATTCCGACAAATGTGAAAGATAGCCGTGGCAATTCATATATTGTTACAGGAATTGCAAAAAGCGGATTCAAAAACTGCAAGAAGCTCAAAAAAGTTTCTGGCGGTTTGCAGCTTGGAACAATTTCATCCAAAGCATTTTTTGGTTGCAAGAATTTAAAAACATTCAGCGTGGGAAGCAAGCTTAAAACAGTTAAAACTTCTGCATTCGCAAAATGCAAGAAGCTCAAAAAGCTTACTATTAAAAGCAATTTATTAAGCAAGAAATCCTTCAAGAACATTTTGAAGAAATCAAATATTAAGAAGATAAATTGCAAGAAAGTTAATATAAAAGTTAAGAAGAATTATAAGAAGTGGGCAAAGAAATATAAGAAGGATTGCAAGTTAAGCTAGTTCAAGGTTAGAGGGAAAAATTGAAGAAGTTCACATGGAAAAAGCCAGCGGCTGTGATATGTTGCGCCGCACTGGTTGCTGTAGCAATATTTGCATTTGCAAACGCACCAAAAAGCACAAACTTGGATGCAAATGAAAATTTAGTAGCGTCTGAACAGCAGCAATATAGCGGCAATGCGTCGCAATATTCGCAAGAATCTTATGATGCGTTAAAGAGTGTTATCAGCGTTAATTATCAAGGCAAAGATGTGAAGCTTGAGAACCTTGACGCACAAAAATATACAGGCTTCATGTTCAAACCAGATGAAGCAGCGCAAGGCTATAGCGCATTGCAAATAAAACTGAAGGCTGCTTGCAAAGCAAACAAGATTCAAGCATTAAGCGGCGGCGCATATGTGAGTGAGTCTCTTGACACAATTGCTGCTCTTGCAAACGCTGATCAGTTGGAATATGTCGAACCTGACTATGTCGTAACACTTGCAGATGTTGATTATGAAAGTACAAGTTCAAGTCTTGCAGATAGCAAGGTCAGCATTCAAGGTGGGACTTCTCAAAACCCAGCTCCTGACTGGCCACCAACAGATCCCAAATATATATCGGGAGACTTGTGGAATTTGGACATGCTTGAAGTTAATAAAGCATGGGAGCTTGGTCTTGATGGCGACTCATATGTTTTGAACAAAAAAGCTCTGCACGATGGCGATGTTAAAGTTGCTGTAATCGACTCTGGCCTTTATGGCACAGGCAACGGGCAAGACAAGCATGAAGATATAAATTATGACAATGTTATTGTTGGCGCTAATTGTGTGTCGGATGCAGACGGCACGCCAGACACGCTTGGCCACGGCACATTTGTGTCTGGCCTTATTGCAGCAAAAGCAAACAATGGTGTTGGTGTGACAGGAGCTATGCCGGGCGTAACAATCGTTACAGAAAAAGTTTTTGAATCAAAAAGCGGTTCAACTTCAGACATTGTTGATGCAATATATGATGCAACAGACAAGCAAAAAGTTGATGTTATAAATATGAGCTTGGGTGGGGAAAGCAATGCTGCAACATTAAAAACAGCATGTGAACATGCGGCGAACCAAGGCATTTTGGTCGTAGCTTCAGCTGGCAATGATGGCGTTTCCACTCCAAACTATCCTGCGGCATACGACTGCGTTGTTGGCGTTGCTTCGGTCGATAAAAACAAGCAGCGTTCAACATGGTCGCAATATGGCAAGAGCGTTTTTGTTACAGCTCCTGGTGAAGACGTGACCAGCACTTATTGTGAAAGTGCAACTTCATATAAAACAGCAAGCGGCACTTCATTTTCAGGACCTGAAGTTGCAGCCCTTGCTGCAATGTGCAAGTCAATTTATCCAGAGATGAACCAAGACATCTTCATGGAATTCTTAATCAATACAAGTACTGATCTTGGCTCAAAAGGTTATGACGACTATTACGGATATGGCTTAGTCAGCTATTCGAAGATGGCTCAAGCTTTGATGGAAAGTCAAGCGCTTGCATGGTATAAAGTCAGCTTTGAAGTCACAGACCAAGATGGCAAAGCAATAAGTCCAGATTCAATTGTTGTGACAGCAGCAGAAGATATTTCATGGGAAGCCGACCCAAGTTCTGGAATTGATGCAGATGGCACGTGGAAAAAAGGCACTGTTATAAAGGCAAATGATGATGGCAGCTACAGTCTGCACAAGGGCAATTATTCATATAGCATTGTGTGCGATGGCAAGTATACAGCGCAGTCAACATTCAAAACATATGCAGAAAAACAGACAGTTTCTGTTGTGATGGATGATGCACAAGAAGTTAAGCTGACACCAATGCATTCAGATGACAGTATTGCAACTGCAGCAAGTGTGAAAATTACCAGTGCAAATGGCCGAGTTGAAGTTGCAAAAAGCGCATCTGGCGGTACGCAAACATTTGACCTTTGCAGCGGCACATATTCATTTAGCATTACAGAAAATGGATATGAGCAAAGCGCTGGCAGTTTTGTTGTTCAGCGTGCGGGCTTGCAGCTAAAGCCTGTTTTGTATAAGAGTGAGCAGCTTTGCAGCGTTAGTTTTAATTGCATAAATGATGATGACAACACTGCAATTACAAGTGGGCTTGGCATTGCTGTTTACAATTCATCAAACATGAGCATTTCTGCTAGTGATGATGGATCATTCCGCCTAGCTCGAGGCAAGACTTATAAAGTGATCATTACAAAGCTTGGATATGAAGATAAAGCTTTTGATTTCACAGTTGATGATGCGGCAAGCCAGACAATTGAAGCTCGCATGATAAAGGCTGAATGCAGTATCACTTTTAATGCAATTGATGAAGATGGCAATGCTATAAATGATGCAAGCGTGCAGGTTACAAATTCTGCTGGAACTGTTATGAATCCGTCTGTTCGCAATGCGATGCGTTATAACTTGAAGCAGGGCACATATTCATACAAACTTAGCGCTGATGGATATACGCAAGCTACTGGCACTTTTGGAGTTTCGCTTGAATCCTTGACTTTGAATATCACATTGAAGGCTGTTCCAAACAAGTTGAGCTTTAATATTGTTGGTGAAGACGGGCAAGCAATTAGCGATGCGTCTGTTAAAGTGATGACTTCTACATCGCTAACAGCAATTGCCGCTGATGAGGATGGCACATATTCACTGGTCAAAGGCTCATATAGATATGTAATCTATAAGGAAGGATATGCAAGTGTTCGCGACAGTTTTGAAATGGCGGCGCAGGACAAGATAATTGATGTTGTTTTGAAGCCTGCGACTGAACCGCAAGGTGCATATCAAGGCGGCAGCGGTACTGCGCAAGACCCATATCAAATTGCGACAGAAGATCAGTTGCGTTATTTAGCGGCGCAAACAACAATTGAGCGCGTTGCAAAGACCGATGCTGCAACAAATAAAAAGGGCGAAGTTACAGGATATTATGAGCTTATTGCAGACATCAATTTAACAAAAGCTTGGACGCCTATCGGCAATTATGAAAACTCATCAAATTATGTCGCTTTCGCTGGGCACTTTGATGGCATGGGTCATACAATTTCAGGCATTAATGTTGAAGGAGAAGAAAGCGGCGCACTAATTGATGCGCAAGGATTTTTTGGTTATGTTAAAAGTGCAACAATTTTAAATTTGACTGTCGAAGGGTGCGTGACAGGTGATGAATATGTTGGCGGCATTGTTGGTCGCGCATATTATGCATATGACGAGAAATATTCCGATTGGAATACTGATGCAACTTTAATCAAAGGCTGCAAGAATAAAGTTAGTGTTTATGGGCGATATGCTGTTGGCGGCATTGTTGGTTCAAGCCAAGGCGCAATTGATTCTTCAGATATTGGAATTCCAACAACAACTCTTGGCATAAAAATTTCTGAATGCGCAAATTATGGCAGCATTTATGCATCAAAGAATGGAGAATTTAGCAGGAATGCATCTGCTGCTGGTGGCATTGTTGGCAGTGCTCAGCGCACACAAATTGATCATTGCTATTCCAAAGGGAACGTGAAAGCTGGTTTTAAAGCTGGTGGCATCGCAGGCAATTTGAATGCGTGTAAAGTTGCAAACTCCTATGCTGCTGCTTCTGTAAATATTTATGCTTCTGGCACAGGTTATGAGAATACAGGTGCGGGCGTTGCAGGTTATATTTACAACACATCAATAACTGATTCATATTCGCTTAAAGATGCAAAGTCTACAAGCAGTGCAGCTATTGGATATTCTGGCAGTTCTGAAACTGTGCAGGTTCTTGCTCTCGAGCGTTCAAAGATGTATCGAAATTCTGAATTTTTGACAGCAATCAATACAGATAGTGTTAATAGCGAAGTTGGCACGAGCTTTATCGATGGCAATGACTATCCAGTTTTGTCTTGGGAATATGCATCTGGCACAGTATTTGCTCCAACTCCTTATATTGAAGTTGAGCCTGTTGGTAACACGGAAGATGAATCATACAAGCTAGGCACAGAAATTCCTGCATTGACAGCAAAGGCAGAAACGCCGCAATCAGGGCAGATTAGCTGGCAATGGTATGGATATAAGCTTTCTGATAATTCAGCGGAAGAAGAAATTGAAGGCGCATCTGGCAGTGGCACACAAGCAAGTTTTGTTCCATCAATTGCCGAGGCTGGAATTTACGCATACCGTGTGGTTTTCACAAATACGTTGACAAGTGGAGGCAAGACAAATTCTGCAAGCACATCTAGCGAATATGCATATGTTTATGTGCGCTCAGCAATTGATGCTCAAGCTCCAAGCATAACTGCTCTTAACCCAAGCCAGACAAGTAAATTTAATACAGAGCTTTCTGTGAAGGAAACAACCGACCTTGAACTTAGCGTTGAGGCGAGCTCTTCAGATGGCGGAACATTGAGTTATCAGTGGTATACGTCTGGCACAGGAACAGGAAGTGGCAAGGCAATTGGTGGGGCTACTTCGGCGCAATATAATGTTGACACAAATGCAGCTGGGACATTTTATTATTGCGTTAAAGTTACAAACAAAACTGAGCCCGGCAACAAAGCTAGCGTGCTTTCAGACTGGATAAAGGTCGAGGTAAAAGCATATACAATTAGCAGCTATGAAGAACTTGTAAGCTTCAGAAGTGCTGTTAATTCTGGCAAAGATTTTTATGGGCACACAGTCACACTTACAGCTGATATTGCAATTCCTGATGGAGTGAAGTGGGAGCCAATTGGTACATACAAGCATCCATTTGCTGGCACATTCATGGGCGGCGTTGGGGCTAGCGGTTCAAAAACAATTACTACTCATACAATTTCTGGGCTTTATATAGATGGCGATGCGAATGGCAATTGCTATCAGGGCTTGTTCGGTGTTATTTGCGATGCTTCTGTTTATGATTTGAAAGTTTCAGGGCAGTTGCGTGGTGCTGGAAATGTTTATGCCGGCTTGATTGTTGGCCTTGCAATGAGTGGGAATAATAGTTCAAACCCTTGCGAAATTGCAAACTGTTCCGCGCTTGATGGCTCATATGCAGAAGGCAAATATTATCTTGGCGGTATTGTTGGATATGGCTATGTAAACATGGTGGACTGCGCAAACCATGCACAAATTGTTGGCTGCGCGTTCGAGCCAAATTCTTCTGAAGCAGGTTCTGGCTATTCATTTAATTCATATGTTTGGAGTGTTGGCGGCGTTATTGGCGCAGATGCATATGGCTATGTTCGCGGGTGTTATAACAGCGGCGCGGTTAGTGTGCAAGAGATTTCTTCATCTCAAAAATGCGCAATTTATGCTGGCGGTGTAATGGGCTATTGCACAACTTATGCAGAAATTGAATCTTGCTACAATTCTGGCAAGCTTGAAATTGGAACAAAAGCAAGCAAGAAATTAGAAAATGGTGTGCTTTATGCAGGTTCTGTTGCTGGATATGTGAGCTATGAACAATATGCAAACTTGCATTATCTTGAAAATTCATATTCGTGTGGCGTGAATGTTAGCTCTGGCACTGATTATACAGAATATCATTCTGCTGCATTTATGAAATCTGACTTCTTCGTAAATCAACTTAACGATGGCACATATGCAAGCAATTTTGCATCAACAAAATATGGAATGCCGCGCCTTGCATGGGAAGAAGACACAACCACAGATGATGGCGTTATTGCTCCTGCGGAAGCTTACATTGATGACATCACTTTGGCAGATGACCCAGATTTAACATCGACTTGGAGCACATATTATTACAAGGGTGAAAGCCCGTCGCCTGTTCATGTTTTAGCATATGCAGTATGCGATGGAGCGTTCACGGCTCGTTGGCAAAGTCGTGCTGTTGGTGCAGCTGATGATGCATGGCAAGATGTTGAAGGCAGTTCGCAAACTTTAACGCCTGATGATAAAGGTGCAATAGATGCTACTTATAAGTTCAGCACTGCAGACGAAGGCAGCCTGGAATATAGGTGTGTAATTCGCACAACAGTTGAAGGCGCGACAGTTTCTCCTAATTATATTGAAGTTGAAACTCCCACAATAACGGTTGAAATCCGCAATAATGAAGGCGTTTTTGGCTTGAAAGATCCAAGCCAAGCAAATTCAAAGAGCAACCCGTGGGTCATAAAGACAGCTAAGCAGTTGCAAATGTTGAGCCAACTTGTTAGCGGGGAGGCTAAACTTGTTGGTCTGAGCGATTCAACATTTAGCGGGCAATATGTGAGCTTGGATGCAGATATTGACTTAAGCGTGCTGGGAGGCAGCTTTAGCCCTATCGGCAATTATACGGATGGCAAGGCTTTTGCCGGGTGCTTTATGGGCAACAATCACGTTGTTAGTGGGCTTTCTATTAAATATAGCAGCGATGATGCACAGACTAGCAGCGAATATCAAGCTTTGTTTGGATATTTGTCTGGTGCATATGTGAAAGATCTGGAAGTTCATGGCACAGTAGATATTGGCGTCAATGGCGCATTTGCAACAGGCGGCATTGTGGCTTATAGCTATACAACAGTGCTTGAAAACTTGTCGAATTATGTCGATGTTACTGGGGACAGCAGAGTTGGCGGCGTTGTTGGATATGCTTTGCGTACTGTTTTGTATGACTGCGAAAATATGGGCAATATTTCAACTGTCGCAAGCGATAGCGCAGGCAGCGGCTTTAGTGGATATGATGTTGGCGGCGTTGTTGGCAGCCTTGTAAATGGCCTAAACGATGGCTATGCTATTGGAATTTACAACTGCTACAATGGCGGCAAAGTCACTGGTTGTTTGTCTAGCGGCGACATGCGCATGGGTGCTGTTGTTGGCAGCAGGACTGGCACGAGCGTTATCCCCGTGATTTCAAATAGCTATTATGCAAAAGGGAGCGCTGTTTGCAAAGATGAAAGCAGCTTTGTTCCTGCAGGATGCGGGCAGTCTATGGCTTATCCTGAAGAAGATACGGCAGGAGTTGTTGAAAGCATTGATGATACAGCTTCTCGTGCTATTGCATGGAGTTTGAATAGCACAGGCGGCAGCAAGGCAAATAGCGGACTTTGGGGCGTTTATTCTAATGAAGCAAGCGTGCAAAGTGAAAGCAGCATTCATCTTGTTCATGCAAAATCTGAATGCGCTATTTATCATGTGGATGTTAAAAATATTGCAGCAGATATTGCTGTTTCAAATGAATATCCAGTGCGTGGCGAACAGGTCAAGGTTGACTTCACAGACAAACCTGGCTTTGTTTTGAAGAGCTTGAAATATAAGCTGTCAGATAGTGATGATGCTGAAAGTACAGGCACAGAAATTTCAACTGGCGAAAGCTTTGAAATGCCTGCAGGAGATATTTGCTTTGCCGCAGAATATGAACAGGATTTAAGCCGCGAATATTCTCTTGAAGTTAAGCCTATGCTTTATGGCGGCGGTGCGGTCGATGAAAATGCAGCATCTGCAACATTGCAGCTTCCTGGTGGCACTGTTGTTAGTACAGCAAAGCAAGGGCAAAATCTTGTTGCAAAACTAAAGATTGATAGTGCTTATCAAATTAAGTCACTTGTTGTTGAAGACGCATATAGTACGCCTGTTCAAGCAAAGCGCATTGATGGCCTAACTTATAACTTCACAATGCCAGCAGCAAATACTATTGTGAAAATTGTTTTGGAAAAGGCAGGAAGTGCTGCAAATTCTTATGCTGCAAGCTTGGAAGTAAATAAAGAAGCTGTGCATAAAATGTGCAGCGATTCTTCATGGCAAACAGGCACTTATCTTGAAAAGTGCGTAGTATTTTCTGGTTCAGTGTTCGGCGCGGGCGCTAATAATATAAAGACGCTTTCTGAACTTGAATCTTTCACAAAACCTGGCCTTTATGAACAGGAATATTCATTTGCGGACGGCAGCACTCACAGATATACAGGGTTTAATGCCAAGTTGCTGCTTGAGCGCTTAGGTGTGCCGGCTAATGCTTCTGCGAGCACACAAGTGATTTTTGAAAGCACAGATGGAAGCGCGTTCCGCTGCACTTGGGGTGATATTTGCGCTCTTACATATAATGCTTATGATTCAACGGCGCAGCCAATCACCCGCGGACTTCCTGTGCTGTTAAGTGTTGGCGCAGATGGAAATCCAAACAAAGATGGTTTGAATCTTGTGTTTGGCCAGACAAGCGCAGATGATGATAATGAAGCAAAGATGCTTTGCGGCATTTCAAGAATTGTTGTCGGAAATGACATTAATTATTCGCAGCATGTTTGGTCGCCATATAATGACTTTGCTAATTTGGGTGGTTCGACCAGTATAAAGATCCGTATTTATAGCGGCAGCAAGCTTGTTGGCACAAAAACATATTCAATTGCAGATATTGAAAAGTGGGCAAATGCAGATAAATCTGGCATTCAGCGTGGTAATTTTGCAACAGCAATTTACGAAAATAAAGATGCAGTTGATGATTATTCAGGTCCATATGCAGACTATTATGAGGGCTTCGATCTTTCTAAAGTTTTTGAAAAACTTGGAATGATGAAGGTTGATTCAAATGCGCTTCATAATACAAGTGTGCAATTCTTCCAAAATAGTGGATATACAGATTCGTGGAAGACAGTAAGCGTGTCTGCTGATTATATTTTGGGTGCTGATGCGAGCGGCAACTTTGGTTCATATGACGATTATTATTCATATGCTTCTGAAAGTTCGCAGTCTGCTGCTTTTAAGCAAAATGGCACGCGCCCAATGATTGCATATGGCAAGAATGGGTATCCGCTTGTTTTGTATAGTGGCAGCAACGGCATGGTTCAAACTGCATATAACTATCGCGGACCGTTGATTGCAATTTTGCCTCAGAGTGAATTGAATGGCGGAGATTATGCAACAGATAAGACTTGCGCAGCTTGCTATTTAAGTGATATTGAAATTCAGCTCCCTGAAGGCACATATTACGATTCAAGCTGGGCAGAAGATGGCGCTGCCGATGATGGCAACAATGACGATAAGGGCAACGTTACGCCAGCTAAAGATACGCGCTTGAATGCTGGTAAGATAATACGGCACGGCAATCTTGTTTATACTGTTTTGAAAGGCAAGAAGACTGTAAGTGTTAAAGCTT
>CAVDAL010000072.1:0-6272 GCA_963606965.1 Acutalibacteraceae bacterium | reverse complement strand
TTAACAGTAAATGTTTTTGATAATGAAACTGGAGCATAAACACCAATGCCAGTAATAGTGACTTTATAAGTACCAACGTTTGCTGTGTTGCCAGAATAAGAAACCTTATAGTCGACGCCTTGCTTCAAAGCAAAGTCGCCGCATTTAACAGTCAGCTTTGGAACAACAGCTTTGCCGCTATATGCATATTTGCTTTTGGCAAGTGTTAAAGTTTCAGGCTTTGCAAGGCGGAAATATCCAGGGTCAGCTTGCCCACCATCAACTTTTGCTACAGTCCTGTCGCTTTCATAATCGTAGGCATATGTTGTGCCTTTTTCACCTTTAATCTTTGCAGTATCACTAAACATATATTCAGCTTCGCAATCAGAAGAAAGTTTAAATTCATTCGAAGCATAGATAGCTTCTAGTTTTACACAACTATCAAACATGTAATTGCAAGAATTAAGTGATGAAGAATTAAGAGAAGCAATGTTCACGCTTTTTAGTAAAAAGCAATCTTGAAACATTTCATTTGCATTGGCCAAAGCCGGCGTATTAAAGTGTGATAAGTTAACAGAAGTTAAGTTTGTACAATATGCAAACATTGAACATGTATATCTCACTTTATCGCCCTTAAAGTTGCTTAAGTCAATTGATTTTAAAGAGGCACAGTCATAAAACATTGAATCCATATCATCAACGTTAGAAGTGTCAAAACTAGAAAGATTTAAGCTTTTTAAACTGCAACAATCGGAAAACATATGTTCCATGTCAGTAACATTTGAAGTGTTGAAGCTTGATACATTAACTGTTTCAAGATTATAGCAATATTCAAACATTTCAAGCATGCTATCTACTGCACTGGTATTAAAGTTTTTTAAATCAAGTTTCTCAATGCGTTTACAAGCATAAAACATATTACTCATGTCGGTAACTTTTGATGTGTTAAAGCTTGATGAGTTTAAAGATTGCAGATAGTTGCATTCAAAAAACATGCCGCTCATGTCTGTAACTTTGCTTGTGTTAAAAGAAGAAAGATTAAGGCTTTGAATTTTTTTGCATTCATAGAACATATTGCTCATGTCTGTAACATTGCTTGTAGCAAAGTTTGACAAATTAAGGCTTTTCAATGCTATGCAACAGCCAAACATTTCATGCATGGTTTCTACATTTTTAGTGCTAACTTTATCTAAGTTTATAATTTCTGTCAGGCTGCTTAGTCCAGAGAAAAGCGAAGTTGAATCTTTAGGAAGGCTTGGATATATGCCATTTGCTCCATAATAAAGGTCGTATATGCTATCGCCATCAGAAGTAACTTTGCCAGTATCTATGGCCCAGCACATTACAGAATCATCTTTTGCTTCAGATGCATCGCATGAAGCTGCTGCAGAAGCGGGGATGGCTTTTGTGTTTGTGAATGTGATTGTGTTAACGCAAAAACGTTCAATATCTCCAGGGATAGGACACCCTGTATATTCGCTTTCATCGTCATCCCAAACATTGTTAATTGCCGGCCCTGCTGCTGGTGTTGTTGCAGCGAGTGCGTCTTGCGCGCACGTTAGCGCGACTGCTGGCACAAGCGCAAGCGTCATTGCAAGACTGATGATGCAAGCGCAAATGCGACTTTTCAATTTGACTTCTGTCATTTTGTTTCCTTTCTTTCGGGCGTCACATTAAGATGAGCGGTCTTTTAAAGCAAGTTCTATTGTAACAGCAAAGCTTGATAAGGACGGCGGCAAGTTTTGGCAATTATCAACATGTGTTATAAACAAAGTTTCTCTATCTGCTAACTTCCCCAATATATGAATGCTCTGCGCGTTTATAAAGAACGCCATATTCATTTGAGGCAACCGGTGCATAATTGCTTGATTCTTTCAAATTCTGGCGCAGTTGCGCATTATAGTCGTAATACATTCGCAAAGAGATATTATTTTGCACGCGCCCAGCAATAACATTATTTGACTCGCCCAAGTTGTCATTTGCAACAAGTATCCAACCTGGATATTCGTGGCCTTGTTCGCCATAATAAATTTCTGCATCTTCTTCACTCATGAACGTATTCCATGCGGAGGTCGCACCGCACGTGCCTTCAACTTCCAAATAAGCCCAAGGCGCCATTGGCGTGACCCAAACGCTATTGCTGTTATCAATTTTTGCAATCAAATTTTCCAAGCCTTCATATTCTTTAAGGTGTTGTTCGCTTGTGTAAAGACCAGCAGCAGGGCCGCTTTGAATTTGCGCCGTCATTTCAGAATAAGGCGCGTCGCTATAAACAGAAGTCAGGCGCGCAAAAGCAATTCCAGCAACAAAGCAACAAATTGCTGCAATTCTCAAAACCGATGTAGCTTGATGCAGTAAAGATTCATCGTGTGCAAAGGGCAGTGCTTTGGAGGTGGTGATAATAGCGCCCATGCAAACAACGCAATATCCAATCAAAATTCCGCATATTTGAGTGTTGCTTGAAAATTGCCAAACAATTGAAAATAAAATGCCAGGAATCCAAAATAGCAAAAACTCAGGGTGCTTTTTAAAGTCCAAACTTTCGCTAAGCAAAAAACATGGAATAGCAAATTCTGAAAAAGCAAGCATAATTTTTTGTGGATGGTTGCTTTCCAGCAAAATTGCAGCGCAATCATAAGCGCAAAGCGCTAGACAAATTGTTAAGGCAACAAGCTTGATGGCATGGCTTAAATATGTGCCGCGCACTCGCATGACAATTAAGGCGACAGTCACAACAGCCAGACCAATTCCGCCAATTTTTGTGATTGGCAAAAATGATAAATAATTTGGAATGCGCTGCCAAAAGCTCAAATTTTCATCATGACTTGACAAAACGTTGCCAATGTTTGCAAAAAGTTCACTTGGGCTTGTTCGCAAAAAGACAAACCACAAATAAATAATGGCTACTAAAACAGCACCAAGAATAATCCAAGCGCAAGCTGCCAAAATATTTGTGCGCTTTGTAATGGCGGCATAGACAATAATAGCAATGCATGCCACCAGCATGAAAAATATGACATAAGGGTTGCATATACAAGCAAGCGCAAATGCAATGCCAGACAAAAGCGGCAGAATTACGCGCGCGCTGCCGGCCTCGCCATTGTCGTTTTCAAGCCTGCGCCATGTGCACCATGCGGCAAGCAGCCCCAAGATAAAAAAGCCAAGGCAGAGGCTGTAATATGACATCCCTAAAATGTTTGCGCGGACATAAAAAAGAAAGACGAACGCACAGCAGCATGAAGCAAATTTGCCAAAGTCACGGCTAAGGACTCTATAAATTACTAGCGCGACAACAAAAGCGAACAGTGTATAAATCAAGCGGAAGAAGTAGATTATGCCACTGCTTGAACCTGTAGCAGCAATCCATAGCTTATAAAATGGCAATAGCAAAACGGCATAAGCTTGCGCAGGGTGCCATTCGTCAATGAAAGGAGACGCGCCTTTGTTCAGCCCATCAGCTAAAGCGGCATAAAAGCTTTCATCAATCCAGTCGAAGCTATATTGCGAATTTGCTATTAAAAGAACAAAACCAAGCGCCAGCACAAGATAGGGCGCAGCTTTAGGCAAGCTTGATTGTAGTCGCGTTAAAATGTTCATTAAAATCCAATACTTTGTTTGTTTGGTTATATTTCGCATGAATTGCGCTGCGTGTAAATTTTTGTTGTATGCAATTTTTTTGCTATGCGCAAATTCGCAAATATTCTACAAAAACAGGAGCAAGTTCAAGCATGAAGAAAAGTAACATCGTTTTGATAGGTATGCCAGGCGCGGGCAAAAGCACAGTCGGCGTTGTGCTTGCAAAAAAGTTGGGCAAGCAGTTCGTGGATACGGACTTGCTTATTCAGGCTGCTAATGGCGCGTGCCTTTCAAGTATAATTGCGAACCGTGGCAATGATGCTTTGCTTGCGGAAGAAAATCGCATTCTTGCTGGTCTTGAATGTGAAAATTATGTCATAGCTACTGGTGGCAGTGCTGTTTATGGCAAAGAGGCGATGGCTCACTTGGCGCAAATTGGCTGCATTGTTTTCTTAGATGCTTCCTATGAAAAGATTTGCAATTGCTTGGGGCTCGATGCAGAAAATATTTGCATGGAAAGTTTGGAAGGTCGCGGCGTTGTTTTGCCAGATGGCATGTCGCTTGAAGAAATGTATAACCAGCGTTTGCCGCTTTATAGGCGTTATGCGCAAGTTACAATAAAGACTGACGGGTTCGAAGTGCGTGAAACTGTCGAGCTGGCAGCTTTGAAAGTTGCGGAATATGAGCGCAGTAAAGCTTGTGGCGAAGCGTGTGGTGAAGATTAAAGTTGATGGTGAAAGCAAAAAAAGGCAAGATAGGGAAGTTGGAAACAAGATGACCAATAGTGAACAGGATAAAAAAACGCTGATAGCTTGCGTTGGCAATTTACTTTTGCAAGATGAAGGCTTTGGCCCTTATATGGCAAAAGTGCTGACAGATATTGATACTGCTCGCAAGCATTTCGATGAAGAACATGCGCAATTTTTGATGGACACTTTCCGTCCAGATGAAGTTGAAGCGCCAGACGACGGCCGCATTCCTGTGCTAGACGCTGGCACAATGGGCATGAGCATGGTGCCATATATTCGCGATTATGACAGGATTATTGTTGTCGATATTATCGATTGCAAAAATCCAAAAATTGCGCCTGGCTCTGTTTTTGTGCTGACACCGGAAGACATGGCTGAAAAAACAGTCATGCATTCGCTGCACGATTTGCGCGTTATCGATGTTATTAATAATGCTAGCTTTGCAGGTTATACAGCTGATTTTTCATGCGTTTGCATTCAGGCTAAATGCTATGACCCGCAAGATTTTTATATTGGGCTTTCACCTGAACTTGAAGAAAAAGTGCCTGTTGTGATGGGTGCGATTTTTGAGTGTTTGGGCATTGACGCGCAATAGCTAAGCAGTGCAGCACTTGCACAACGCTTGCACTTTTGTTGAGTTTGCGGCATAAATAGCAGCGATAATCTAGTAAAATTGCTCATGTTCGAAAATAATTAATTGCAGTAGTGCCCGAAAGAAAGGAAACAAAATGGCATTATTTGGGAAGAAAAAGCAGGTGGAAGAAGAAGGCGCAGTTCCAAGCCAGCGCGTCAAGGCTTTTGCAGATGTTGACTTGAAGAAATATCTGGAAACTGAACCATTGGTTGTTAAAGCTGCTGGTGATGTTGACTGGGAAGTTAAATATGGTGAAAAGTTGATTGAAGCTCAAGGCTTCATTAAAGTGCCAGTTGAAATGTATTTTGAAATTGGCGACCTTGACAATGAATCAACTGCCGACGACTTAAAGATTGCACAGATTAAGATTAATGGCAGAAGTAAACTTACTGAAGAGCTTGCTGCAGAAGCTGACATTCCATTTAATCCATTGGCAACAGTTGATGTTGTCCGCGCAGAGGCTCAAGCTCACAAGACTCATTACGAGTAAGATTGCAGCGCATGCGCGCTTCATAACAGAGCTAAAGCTCTGATTTTTGAAGAAAGTGTCACGGTTCTTGTATTTATTGACAGCTCACTGTCAAAATTTATAAGTTCCGTGACACTTTTTAGTTCATAATGGGCAAAAATTGCACTTTTTTGGCTAAAATTTGGCTAATTCTTGTCAAAAAAGGCAAGTTACGTAGCGCTCTTCAATTTTGAGCGCTTCGGATTGTGGGTGTTTTGACAGCGAGCTGTCAATCCGAACAACTTCCGCGGCACTTCGTTTTGTGTGGTGAAGTGAAAAAGCCCTAAGGCCTGCTAGAAACAAAAAGCGGATGCATCCCGTATATTGGGAATGCATCCGCTGTTGCATTTGGTGGAGGTGAGGAGAATTGAACTCCTGTCCACAATAGTTCCTTCAGAGGTGTCTCCAAGCTCAGTTGCTGTTCAAGTAAGAATTCATGCGGCACAACAACAAACGTTATAAATTCTTGCTGGTTCAATCTTTTCTTGCGGCATACCAGCTACGTCCACAAGAGCATCCCTCTTAAATGACCTCGCACTGCGCCCGAGGGCTAAAGCACAGATTGAGGATGCTGAACCTAAGATTAGGCAGCGAGAGCCAACTGACGCTGACCCTGGAATTTTGTAACTTTGCCAGTTAATTGGCTTTACCCCTGTTTAACGTGGCGAGGAGACCACGGCTTGCTGCCCCTGTCAAAGCTATTATGTCGAAACCAGTCACCCCCGGTTTCAGTTTTTCAAAGAACGTGGGCGAATTAGTATACACGCTCGCGCCAAAAATGCAACCAATATTGCAAACTTTTTTGTGGAAATTTTGCCGAAGTTGA
>CAVDAL010000071.1:0-10462 GCA_963606965.1 Acutalibacteraceae bacterium | reverse complement strand
CAGCGGAAGTGCAAAATTTGTTGAACGGGTGCGAAGCCCTGGAAGCCGAGAACGACACCCCGAATGTCACCAGTCTCCTTGCTCTGCATCCTCATCTTCATATTCATCTTCCCATGAAGCTTCTTCAATCTGCTGAGCAACAACTTGGCGCATGCTTTCTGCTTCAATGAATACACGAGTTGTTTGTGGCCAGCGCTGCAAAATCTTGCGTTCAATTTCATCAACAGCAAGCAAGACATCGTGGGCAGAAATTGTATTTTTAAATGTCGCATCAATTGCAATAAGTAAAGACTGCGGACCCATATACATTGTAAGAATGCGACCACAGCTAACAACGCGCGGGTCAGATTCAACAATATCGCGAATTTCATCAAGCGACTGATGCATCATTCCTTCGCCAACAAGCAAGCCTTTAGTTTCACGCAACAAAATAATTGCAACAAAACAAAGAAGCAGACCAATGATGATAGATGCAACACCATCAAAATACATATTGCCAGTCATTTGAGCTAAAAATGTACTCAATAATGCAACAACCAAGCCAAGTTCTGCCGCTGAATCTTCCAATACAACAGTATAAAGCGATGGGTCTTTTGTGTCGCGAATAAAACGCAGAGGTCCAACTTCACCACGAGCCTGATTAAATTGCTTTACAGCAACAAAAAGCGACGTGCCTTCAATTATCATCGCTGCAACCAAAACGATATAGTTAAGTGTTGTTTCGCCCAAAGTGTGTGTGCCATTATAAACTTCAATGCAAGAGTTCACGCCCTTATAAAGCGATATTCCACCACCAAGCAAGAAGATTAAAAGCGCAACAACAAGCGTCCAAAAATAAAGCTCTTTGCCATATCCAAATGGATGAAGATAATCTGGTTCTTTTTTCGACCTATTCATTCCGAATAAAACCAAAATTCCATTGCCGCTGTCGACTATGGAATGGATTCCTTCAGAAATCATTGCGGCTGAACCAGAGATAGCCGCTGCAATAAATTTAACAATTCCAACAAGAATGTTGCCAATAATGGCTGCGATTACTGAAACTCGCCCGTCAGCATGTTTGCCGGCGGGCTGCAAACTCCCAGGTTTGTCTTTCATTTTTTAAACTGTCCTTTCTTTGCCCCAGAAAAATACTGCTACAGTGCCAGGTCCTGAATGAGAACCAACTGTAGGCCCTATACAATATGACTCAATTTTACCATCAATCTTCGGGAAGCGTTCATGAAGATGAGTTGCAAGTTCGTCTGCAAGCTCTGGGCAATAGCTATGGCAAAGCATTACTTTGCCATTGTAATCTGCACCACCATCTGCAAGTTCTTCAAAGCGTTCAACAAGGCGGCGCAAGCCCTTCTTTGCGCTGCGAGCCTTTTCATAAGGAATCAAATGCCCTTCCCCATCCATAGTAAGAATTGGGCAAATGCCAAGCAGCTGACCAACAAAACCAGCTAAAGGCTTCACACGGCCACCCTTGATATAAAAAGTAAGATCGGTCGATAAAAATTCATGGCGCATATGCAATCTGTTTTCTTCAACCCACTTTGCAAGCTTTTCAATATCCCAACCCTGTGCACGGCGGCTTGACATTTCTTGCAAAAGTAAGCCAAAACCAGGAGAACAGCACATTGAATCAAGAATAATTAACTTGCGTTGCGGGAATTCTTTGCGCAAATCTTCAGCTGCAAGCTGGGCTGCTTCAATTGTAGAAGAAAGCCCACTTGTTAAAGTTAAATGAATTACATCTTTGCCATCTTCTAAAAATTTGCGGAAGTAATCGCTATATGTACCAGGGGCAATTGCTGCTGTGCCAGTATCTGCGCCAGCAATCATCGCCTCATAAAAATCTTCATTTGATATTGTCTTTCCGAGGTCGTCATAGTGTGCAACACCATCTAAATAAAAAGTGCAGCCAATGCATTCGACGCCAATTTCTGCAAATTTTTCTTCTGTGAAATCTGTTGCAGACTCGCCACTGATGACATAGTCAGACATTTGAAACTCCTTGCCTTAAAATAAACTTACTCAGCGCATATAAAACGCATGCTCTATATTTTAATCAAATTTGGTTATCATTGATAATTTTTTTTGTAAAGTTTCCAATCAGTTACGAAAAAACAAAAAATGCAGAAGTATCAAAGTGTCACAGAAGTCTATTGGAATGACAGTACGATGTCAAAAATATCATTTTCCGTTGCGCTTAAAATCAAAAATTGTAACGGAACTTATGCAAATTGACACTAAATCCGCCCAAATCAAGCAAATTGACTCAATTTGAATGCTATCTGAGCTGAAAAGCGCAACGGAACTTATATGTTTTGACACGCGGCTGTCAATTGGGGCTACTTCCGTGGCACTTTAAGCAATTAAAATGTAAGGCAAGAATTTCTCCCCTTAAAAAAGTTAAAAGTCAAGACTAGATTTTAAAGATTTATGAGTTATATTAAAGATGGTCCATCCTTCATCAACATTTGTGATGAACCGACATTTCTTCCAAGGGAGTTCAAGACCCAAGAGGTACGGGAATCCTGTCGAAAGGAAGCCGGAGCACTTGGTGAGAGCACCCACTTAGCTTATTGGGTTCATCCCAGTTAAGCGGAGGATGGACTTTTAAAAGAAAGAAGCGCCCGCACATGCGGGCGCTTTTCATTTTTTTATGCAGCCACTCAAAGTTAAACTTTAGGTTCTCTTATACAAAGCTGAGCTTTAAACTTTCTTGCACTGCTTAGCTCATCAAAACTCAAAACCGAAATGTGAGCAGCCTATTTATATTGACTTTCATGCTTTTTGAAGAAGTCAAAACGTGCTGGTAATTCCTTCAAATTGAACATGCCAGATTCTTTTTCATCCTTTAATGCCCAGTGTTCAAGCGGCTTGAAGATATTTTTCCAAGAGAAAAATCCAACAGGGTCAGCGCAAGGTGTTTCACAATTTGCGCACTTATCTTTTTGTGTAATATCAAAATATTCATAGATAAGCTCTGTTCCATCAGGCACAATTGGGTGCATGAGCACGCAAGACACGCGCAACAAATAAAACGCATCAATCAGCAATTGACGGAATGCTTCTGTTTGATCTTGCGCTTCAGAAGCTTCACGGCTCAAGCGAGTCCAATATTTGTTTGCTTCACGAATAAATTCATCCACGCAAGCCATAACAGAATGCAATTCAAAGTGATACATCAAGTTTTCATACTTCAAAATTGCATCTTCGCACATCTTTAAAACATCTTCAGAAACATCCCCTAAAGGAGCCTTTCCATCAAAATATTTTTGCGCCGTATAAAAGCACGAGCGTGCAAGCCTGTTAAAGATATTTGTAAGCAAAGCACCTTCCTTCAAAACAGGATCAGGCGCGTTTTCATCTGCATTTGGATTAAAAATCTTTGGACTAAAGCTTACAGACTTTTGATCAAGACCAAGTGCTGCCCAGTGCACGCGCAGCTGCTCAACAGTATAGTGGTCAAGCAGCTCTTCAGCCAAAGGCGGCTTAACTTTGCCAGAGCTTGAAGCTTTTGCTCCCAAAAATAAAATGTGATGGTTCGGGATAAGCGTTGTTTGGCGCAGATCAGTGCCGCTGCCTTCTGCCGTAGGCTCAGCTTTATCTTGCAAAGCAGACCACAAGGCAGTCTGTGCAACACCATAAAAATAAATATTATCTTGGCCAATAAACTGATAAACGCCAGCGTCGTCGCTGCACCACCAGTCGCGCCAAGCTTCTTCGCCTTCACCACGCGAAATTAATTCAGCTGAAGAAAATGAAATTGGCGCCCACAAAGATTCAGGCCAGCACCAAACAGTCAAATTTTCCAGACCTTCAAGTTCTGGAGCAGGAATACCCCAGTCGATATTGCCAGTCAAGCGGAATGGAACTAACAACTTGCCTGCACGATAACGAATGCCATGACTTGCAAGCACACTTTGAGCCTTGCCACATTCTTCAAAATCTGCAAATTGCAAACCAAAAGACTGCTTGCCTTTTTCTGCAGGCAAAAATGTATGTTGTGGCAATTCAGAAGCAATAGCGCGATAATCTTCTTCAAGTTCGTTTTTCACATAAACAATTGGCGGCACTAAAAATTCGCGAATTGTTTGAGTTGTGACAGGACGCACACGCTCATCATTTTCAAGCGTATCCATATGTTGCGCAATAAGCTCACGGAAAAGCGGCAGCTTAAAATACCAATTTGTGACATCGCGCATTTCAGGCACTGTGCCTGTGAGCTGCGAAATTGGCTTAATCAAATCTTGTGGCATGAACTGATGCCCAAGGTCACATTCATCTGCATATGCCTTTTCAGACTTGCAACCTTGCACAGGGCAATAGCCTTGCACTTGGCGGCCGTTCAAAAATGTCTGCGCTTCCACATCATAAAATTGCGGAGTTGAACGCTTTTCAAGCCAGCCATTTTCATAAAGCTTTGTTATGACATCTTGCGTCACTTTTTCATGAACTTCGCCACTAAGCCCAAGACCAGAACCTTCATATCTATCAAGGCTGATATCAAAAGCTTGCATTGTCGCAAACTGAGAATCGTGATTTTTCTTCACATAATCCAGAATTGTTCCGTCGAATTCCCCTGCTTCTTTAAGCTTGCGATAGCCTTCCATAATTGGCGAGCCATAGCAATCTGTACCAGAAACAAAAATTACATTTTCTGCGCCAATGCGGTCGCGCAGGAAGCGCGCATAAATATCTGCAGGAACAAATACGCCACCAACATGACCGAAGTGCAGGCCTTTATTACCATAAGGCATGCCAGCAGTCACAATAGCGCGTTTTGGAAACTTTGGACGATCAGCCACAATATAACCTTTCACTTTGAGAAACTTAGCCATTATACACATGTACACAGCACAAATGCAGCAAGCAAACAGGCTCCATACACCATCGGAGCAAAAGTTAAAAACAAAAGGGGCAAGCATTGTGCTAACCTATACCGCGTTAAGGCTTGTACATCACGGAAAAGGACATATTGTGGAAAAAGCAATTATTACTGTGGTTGGCAAAGACAACGTAGGGATTATCGCCCGCGTGTGCGACTACTTGGCAGAAAATAATGTAAACATTCTTGAGATTTCACAAACAATCGTCGACGGATATTTCAACATGATGATGATTGCAGACGTAACAAATACCACAAAACCTATCGGCAGCATGAGCGACGAACTTTTTGCAATTGGCGAAGAAATTGGCGTGATTGTTCGCTGCCAGCATGAAGAAATCTTCCATAAAATGCATCGCATTTAAATTTTTGGAGCGATTGACATGGTCAATATTTTTGAAGTAAATGAAACTAATAAGATGATCGAGCATGAAAAGCTCGATGTCAGAACAATAACTATGGGCATTAGCCTGCTTGATTGTGTGCGCGCCAACCTGGAAGAAACTAAGGCTGCAATTTATAACAAGATTTGCACCCGCGCTGAAAAACTTGTTGAAGTTGGCGAAGAAATTGAATCAATGTATGGCATCCCGATTGTAAATAAGCGCATTTCCATCACGCCTGTTGCGCTGGTTGGCGGCAGCGTTTGCAAAAGTTCAGGTGACTTTGTTGAAATTGCAAAAATGCTTGACAAGGCAGCGCATACTGTTGGTGTGAACTTCATTGGTGGATATTCTGCTCTTGTTGCTAAAGGCAGCACTCCAGCAGATGTGCTTTTAATGCAATCCATCCCCCAAGCTCTTGCAGAAACTGAACGCATTTGCAGTTCTATCAATTTGGCTTCTACAAAAACTGGCATCAACATGGATGCTGTGAAATTGATGGGCGAAGTCATTTTGGAAACTGCACAAGCAACAAAAGACCAAGATTCACTTGGATGTGCAAAACTTGTTGCTTTATGCAATGCACCAGATGACAATCCATTTATGGCTGGTGCGTTCCATGGCGTGACAGAAGCTGATTGCATAATCAATGTTGGAGTTAGCGGGCCTGGCGTTGTTAAAACTGCTTTGGAATCTGCGCGCGGTGCAGACTTCAGAACTTTATGCGAAACAATAAAACGCACAGCATTTAAAGTCACTCGCGTTGGACAACTTGTTGCAGAAGAAGCTTCAAAGCGCTTGAATGTTCCATTCGGGATTATCGACTTATCTTTGGCTCCTACCCCTGCTGTTGGAGATAGCGTTGCAGAAATTTTAGAAGAAATTGGTTTGGAATATGCAGGCGCGCCAGGCACAACAGCAGCTCTTGCAATGTTAAATGACCAAGTCAAAAAAGGTGGCGTTATGGCATCAACTTCTGTTGGTGGATTAAGCGGTGCATTCATTCCTGTTAGTGAAGATCAGGGCATGATTGATGCAGTGAATGCTGGAGCTTTAAGCATTGAAAAGCTAGAAGCTATGACATGCGTTTGCTCTGTTGGCTTGGACATGATTGCAATTCCTGGCAACACACCTGCAAGTACAATTTCTGGAATTATTGCTGATGAAGCAGCTCTTGGAATGGTTAACCAAAAAACAACAGCTGTAAGACTCATTCCTGCTATTGGCAAAGATGTTGGCGATGTTGTTGAATTTGGCGGCTTGCTTGGTCATGCGCCGATCATGCCAGTCAACAAATATTCATGTGAAAAATTCATTGCTCGCGGTGGCAAAATCCCTGCACCAATTCACAGCTTCAAAAATTAGTTTTGGAATATAAGGCGGCGGCAATCTATTCGATTGCCGCCGCACAAAACTCAAACTAAATTTTAGCCAAAAAGCCCCTTCTTCTTATAAGGCTCATTTTCAACAGATAAAACTTCATAACCAGTTTCTTGAATAGCAGCTTTTAAGTCATCATGATTCAAGACATCTTCGCTTATGATTTCAGTTTCTCCATGCTTATGAGAAGACTTGACTTTCTTCACATCAAATTTTGAACGAATTACATCATTTATGTGAGATTCACACATTCCGCAAGACATGCCATCTATTACCAAAGTCGTTTTTATCATTATGCCTCCTTTTAAGTTCACTTCAATAACTCTAAACTTATATTTACAGTTTAGACACTCGCAATGCACGTATTGCATTTAAAACAGCAATAACCATAACTCCAACATCTGCAAAAATCGCAGCCCACATATTTGCAATGCCAACAGCTCCAAGCCACAAGCATGCAAATTTTATGACAAGAGCAAAAATGATATTTTGATATACGATGCGAATGCACTTGCGTGAAATTTTAATAGCTTTTGCAATCTTTGCAGGGTTGTCATCCATCAAAACAACATCTGCAGCTTCAATTGCTGCATCTGAGCCAAATGCACCCATAGCAATTCCAATGTCTGCGCGCGTCAAAACAGGAGCATCATTTATTCCATCGCCAACAAAAGCAAGCTTTGCTTTTTCCGGCTTTTCTTCAAGCAAGCTTTCAAGCTCTGTGACTTTATCTGCTGGAAGAAGTTCACTGCAAACTTTATCAATTCCTAAGTTGCCAGCAACATTTTCTGCGACTTTTTTCGCATCCCCTGTAAGCATTACAGTTTTGCTGACTCCAACTTGCTTCAAGCTTTGAATTGCATCTTTTGCTTCAAGCTTTTCAACATCAGAAATAAGAATGTGACCTGCATATTCGCCATCAATTGCTACATGAATAACAGTGCCGATGCTATGGCAAACAAAATATGCAACTCCAATTTCTTCCATCAATTTATCATTGCCGCAAGCAACGCGAATGCCATCAACTTTTGCACATATTCCTTGTCCGCTAATTTCTTTTACATCGCTCACTCGAGACCTATCAACATCTTTGCCATATGCGCGCTGCAGGCTCTTGCTTATAGGGTGCGATGAAGCGCATTCGGCATGCGCAGCATATTCAAGAATTTTTTCATCCTCAAGTTTATTATGATGAATTCCTGTGACCTCAAAAACACCTTTTGTCAAGGTGCCAGTTTTGTCGAATACAATAATTTTTGTTTTAGCTAAAGTTTCAAGATAGTTTGAACCTTTGATTAAAATGCCTTCATTACTTGCACCACCAATGCCCGCAAAAAATGTTAACGGAATGCTTATAACAAGGGCGCACGGACAGCTAATAACCAAAAATGTAAGAGCGCGATAAATCCAAGTGCTCCATTGTGCAACGCCACTAAGAAAAATCAAATTAACAAGCGGTGGCAGCACAGCCAAAGCAAGCGCACCAAAACACACAGCTGGAGTGTAAATTCTGGCAAACTTTGCTATAAATTCTTCAGATTTAGACTTACGCGAACTTGCATTTTCCACAAGCTCAAGAATTTTTGAGACAGTAGATTCACCAAATTCCTTAGTCGTTTTAACTTTCAAAACTCCAGTCATGTTGATGCTGCCGCTTATAACTTCATCGCCGCAGTCAACATCGCGCGGCAAGCTTTCCCCCGTTAAAGCACTTGTATCCAAAGATGAAGTGCCGCTTACAACAATGCCATCCAAAGGAACTTTCTCGCCTGGTTGCACAATTATAATGCTGCCAAGCGCAACTTCATCAGGGCTGACCTGTTGCAGCTTGCCGCACTCTTCAATATTTGCATAATCTGGACGAATATCCATAAGCTCTGTAATGTTGCGGCGGCTTTTTCCAACAGCATAACTTTGAAAAAGCTCACCTATCTGATAAAAAAGCAAAACAGCAATTGCTTCATTACAATCTGAGCTTTTTTCATAAATCGCAAGAGCAAAAGCACCAACCGTTGCAATAGCCATCAAGAAATTTTCATCAAAAACTCTGCCATTTATTATTCCTCTGCCAGCTTTGCGCAAAACATCATAGCCAATGATGATGTAATCAACAAAATAAAGAGCAAACTTCAAAATTCCTTGCACAGGAACAAACTGCAGCGCAATTAAAAAAACTGCAGCTATTGCTATGCGAATAAGCATCTTTTTTTGTTTTCTGCTCATAGTTCAAAACTTTCTTTTCGTGCGCTGATACTAATACCTTTTATCATGCCGCTACAAGCATGCACAAATTAAAATTCGATATCACAATCTGGTTCAACTTTTCTGCAAGCTTTCAAGACTTGTTTCATGACTTTTTTCTGGTCTGCGCCTTCGTCAAATTCAACATTCATGCGCTGCATCATAAAATTGACGCTTGCTTGCTTTATTCCATCAACTTTGTTAGCAGCCGTTTCCATTAAATTTGCGCAATTTGCACAATCAACTTCAATGTTATAAGTCTTGCTCATTTCATTGCCTTTCACCCAATGTTATTAATGATATTTAAGCGGATTGTTAACCGCTGCAAACAAATTTATTTGTTCCTTCTTTTAAAATCAATATGCATATAAAGCTTGTTTCCATTTGGGCTAAAAAGAAGTACAATTGGGATAAAATTTATAAATGTGAACGGCAAAAGCCCTGATTTATTTCAAAAAGCTCAACTGCGCTTAAGTTTACAAAACGGATTAAAAATGCAAAGGTGTGCAGAATGTCTGAAATTAAAATTTGCGAAGGAATAACTCTTAACTTCTTTTCTACAGAAAAAGAGCATTTGCACACGCATGCAGGTCTTGAACATGTGCTTGAAATAAATTATTGCAAAAGCGGACGCATTGGGTGGGAAATGCACAATGGCAACAAAGTGTTTTTAGGCCATGGTGACTTTTCAATACATACAATGAAGTCTTGTGCAGCATCAAAAATCACATTGCCTCTTGGATTTTATGAAGGTTTAACAATAAGCTTAGACACAAAAGTTTTAGCTAAAAAAGCTCCAGCGCTTTTCATTGAAAGCAAAATTAATATTGAAGATGTTTATAAAAAATTCTGCGAAAATGAGCCCGTGTCTTCATTTGCTGGAAATGAAGAAAGCGAAGCAATCTTCAAATATTTTTATGACCAGCCCGCTGAATTGCAGAATGCTTATTACAAGCTAAAAATTTTAGAAATCGTGCTTTATCTATTAAAGCTTGAACCACAAGCAACAAAGCCGCTTGATGAACTCCATTCAGAACAAGCTGAACTTGTACGCGAAATTCATGATTTCATGTTTAAAAATATGGGGCAAAGATTCACGATTGAAGAATTGTCAAAGAAATATCTGCTTAACCCAACAACGCTTAAAAGCGTTTTTAAAACAATTTATGGTGACTCTGTTGCATCACATATGAAAAAGCACAGACTTGAATATGCAGCAAAAGAGCTTTTGAATTCTGAAAAGTCTTTGTCGGAAATTTCTTTAGAGATTGGATATGAAAATCAAAGCAAATTCACAGCGGCATTTAAAGAACAATATAATTTCACGCCGCGTGAATATCGTAAAGAAAAAGCTGGCAGGTAAACTGCAAAATATTTAAAAGATCGCAGCTCCATTTTCTTTAAATTTTTCGGCGAAAAAATTGCCCCAGCGTGCGGGAAAGCAGCTGGGGCAAATTATTACTTGAAAATCTTTATGGCAAAATCATCAATTAATAAGTCCAATTAATGGATGGCTTTGATGAGCCTTGAACTGTATGAGTGTAATGCTTGCCAGATGTATATGTAGTTTTACCAACTT
>CAVDAL010000070.1:0-16162 GCA_963606965.1 Acutalibacteraceae bacterium | reverse complement strand
TTTCACGTGTTTGGCAGTTTCAAGCAGCTGCTCCAATTTTTCTGTACTGGCCTTGATGAAGCTTAAGCATGTTAAGTTGCAAGCAATGCCTGCCAAATAAAGATGTGGAAGCTCTTTGATTTTTTGTGCGGCGGTAACAAGTTCGTCTTCGTTCACAAAGCCATCGCGCAAATCCCCTAAATCTTGCAATAAAATTATGCCGTGTTGTTCAACATTTGTGCTGGTACAAGCCGCATTTAAAGCTTCAAGAGTTTCTGGCTGCGTGTTCAAAGATATGTCTGCAAAGCGCACCACGTCTTGCGCTTCAGAAATTTGAGGAGTGCGAATAAGCCACTTTTTGATAGGAAGGTTTGCATACTTTTTCAAGTTTTGCACTCGTGAATCTCCAAGAGCGCAAACGCCATTTTCCGCAAAAATTCGAGCAATTTTTTCATCCCCGCAAACGCCTTTGGTTATTCCAACAACGTTGATACCGTGTTCTTTGCAAAGCGATGTGATGGTCTGCACATTTTTTGCGATTTTTGCTGTGTCAACAATGAGCCGTGGATACATTCTTTATCTGCTTTCTGCCGCAAGAAGTCGCGGCGAGAGTTCAACTATTTTTCAATAAAAAGTATACTCTTGCAATAAAATTATTGTCATGCAATTTATCGCCTTAAAAAGCGCAAGGACAAAAGGAGCTAGATTATGGCTGAAAATGAAGAATATTTAGACTTGGATGAAACTTTAGAGCAAGTTTTGGGTTTTTGCTTGGATGAAGCTCAAAAAAAGAAGATTGAGCTTGGCGGTTTTGAGCCATTCACTGTGATTGTGGAAGGCGAAAATATGCATATTGAAACATACCCTGATGAAGATCCTGAAGCTGCTCGTGCAAATGCAGAAGCGCAGATCAGGACTGCCAGCAGCTTTGCTACACATTATGCTCTTTGCTATGACGGCTTTATTGAAGCTGAAGAAGAAGAGACTGGTGAAGAAACTACGCTTGATGCAATTATTGTTGAATGTGCACAGCGCGATATGGATGAAGCTATGGCCATTGTCTTGGTTTATGAAGATGAAGATGGTGTGATTGACTTTAGCGAAGAAGCTGGATATGCAGGACCGGCAGAATTTTTGTTTGTGCATGATGCAGTAAAGGCTGCTGAAGAAGAGGAATTTGCAAAAGCACAAGCAAAGATCGCAAGGAATACTGGGGAATAATTGCGCATTGTTTTTGTTTGAACTTGCGGCGGAATTGAGCTTTTGGCTTAAAAATGCCGTTTACCGCGCGTTTTGGACGGGCGGTTATTCGCTAACTTGTGCACGTCGCAGGTATGAAAAAAATTCTCGTGCACAATTGGCTTGTTTTATGTAATAATATGCAAGCTTTAAACGCCCCGTTCGTCTAGCGGTTAGGACGCCGGCCCTTCAAGCCGGAGATCACGGGTTCGAATCCCGTACGGGGTACCATCCGTACCTTAAGCCTCGCATTCGCGAGGCTTTTTTATTGCTAAAAGTCTTGTATGTGTTTTATAAATTTTAGAGTGGCGGCATGGCAGTTTTTTGCTTAATCTGTTTGCATGTGTTGAATGAAATTGTTAGCTGTTCTAAAATTTCATGGATTTAGTATCGAAAATGGCATTATGTGAGATTGAAATTTTGATTGTGAAAGGTTTCTTTTGTGTAAAGTAACCTGCAAAATAAAAATTTTTTGGAATTCTATTTGATATTTTGATATTTATCTTCGCTTGATTTTGAGATTTTTTCATAGCTTTTTAGCAGGCAATTTCGGAAAAAGTCCGGATTTTGCTCTGAAAAAACCCGTATGGATGTCCGGATTTTGCTCGTATAAATTGGGGGTAGTTTTTCATAACTTTCCTGTTGTTTAATGTGCTCCATCGTTTTGTAAGGAGTACATGTGATATCTCAAAAGAAACAAACAATAATCGCTTTGATTTGTGCAGTTTTGGCTGTTGCTGCTGTATTTGCTTATACAGCAACAGTTTCATCTGAAGCAGAAGTTCAGCGAAAGAATGCCATAAAAAAATATGGTGGTGAAATCGTTGAAATCTGTATTGCGAGCAAGGACATAGACGCTGGGCAAATAATCAAAAGCGATGAAATACAGCTACTTGAGTATCCAATTGATTTGCTCCCGCAGGGTGATGCTGCAACCTCGTCAGAGGATGTGGTTGGCAAGGTTGCAGCCATAGACATCAAGAGAAACGAGCCGCTCCTTTTGGAACGCATAGGTGACGGAAGCTCCAGAATTGCAGTACCGCAAAATTTAGAAGCCGTTAGTGTCGCAACAGACGATGTTCTAGCTGTTGGTGGTGCAGTTAGTGCTGGGTCATTTGTGGATGTGTATGTCGAAACTTCAGAAGGAAAAATCGTTTCTCTTGGCCAAAATATTCTTGTGCTAGAAACAAGTGGAACTGCCAGTGCTTCAGAAGATAAGGATGTTCAGGAAGAGCTTACATGGGTCACGCTTGCTGTTACGCGTGAAAGCGTCAGTGAATTAATTACAGCTTCAACAAAAGGAACAATCCATCTGGCTTTGCCAGGCAATCAAACACGAGAGGGTGACGACAATGAGTCGGAATCTTCAGAGTAGTGATGCGACAGTTGTTTTAGACCCTCCCATTTTTGACGAGGAAGAAGCTTATTTTCCTAAAGCTTGGGAATATCAAGAAGAATATTATGATGATAGCGCGCCGCAAGCTCCTCTTGTTAGTGTTGTTGGAGCAAGTGGCGGTGTGGGCAGGAGCACAATTGCTTTGTGCGCTGCATTTTTGGCGGCGCAATCTGGAATAGATACTGTTCTGATTGAAGGTGATCTACATTTTGGCGATTACGGGTTTTGGCTTGGATTAGATGATGAATTGCCAAACTTGGCAGATGAATGTGCAGAGCCTATTCACCTTGCTCAAAATTTGGATTTTTATAAAGCGCCTGTTTTTCCTGAATTTGCAGATGAAGTTGCTGACTCAATTATCGCTCAGCTAGGATTTATCCGAAGCAATCGTGGGCTTGTTATTGTCGACACAGGAGCTTTTTGGTCAGGCTTTGTTGCCGATTTGCTTTTACAATCGAATGCATTTCTTATGCTGGTCGATAACAGGCCAAGCTCAGTTGCGGGCGCGGTGCGCGCGTGCGAATTGTGTTCAAGAATTCAAGTGCCTCTTGTTCGCATGCTTGCCGTTTACAACAAATGGAATTCCAGACTTCGCATTAGCGCTCATGAGGCACAAAAAGCTCTTGGTGCACACGAGATGTTTTGCATACCGGACGGTAAAGGCGTTGTAGATGAACTTATAAGCTCGGGTAATTTTGAGGAATTACTTGAAATCGACAATCCAATGATTCAAGGCGTCAAGGAACTTTTGACAAGCTTACTTCCTCGTGTTGGGCATTTGTATTCAGATGCCCCATTGAAAAATAAAGGTGGTTTGTTTTGGCGCGATTAAGTTCATATTCACAAAAATCAGTCCATGAAACTTTGGCAAAAACTGATAGTGGGCAGGCCGATTCTCGCTTAAAGGATAGAGTCCGCTTTTTGCTATATGAAAAGTTGTCAAGTGAAAAGATTGCTCAATATATGGCAGAAGGCAGGGAGGTTGCGCGAATTGAACTTTCTGCAGCTATTGATCAGATTTTGAGTTATTCAGAATTTTCAGAGCTTAGCAAGACGGAAAAGAATGCAATAACAAGCGATTTGCTGAAAATGATTTTGGGTTTAGGGCCGATAGAAAATTTGCTTAACGATGATGATGTCACAGAGATTATGGTTAACGGCCCATGTAATGTTTTCTTTGAAAAAGACGGCAGAATTTTTAAAAGTGATGAATCTTTTCATGAAGAAGAGCAGCTCCGGATGGTTGTCGACAGAATAGTTTCACCTTTGGGCAGGCGCGTTGATGAACAAAGCCCAATAGTTAATGCTCGTTTGCAGCAGGGTCATCGTGTTAATGTTGTGATTCCTCCTGTTTCTTTGGGTGGGACGTCATTAACAATAAGAAAGTTCAAAACGGTCGCGATGAGCCTTGAAGATATGGTTGCTCTTGGAAGCTTGACAAATAAAATTGCGCAGCTTTTAACATGGGCTGTTTTGTTGAGAAAAAATATTGCTGTTTCTGGTGGGACAGGTGGCGGAAAGACAACATTATTAAATGCGCTTTCTCAGAAAATTCCATGGGAAGAACGCATTATAACAATTGAGGATTCTGCAGAACTCAGGTTTGACAAGCATCCGCATGTTGTAAGGCTAGAAGCCCGTACAGCAAATTCAGAAGGCTGTGGGCAGGTTAGTATTCGTGACCTTGTGATTAATGCATTGCGCATGCGTCCGGATAGAATTGTCGTTGGGGAATGCCGTGGTGCAGAAGCAATAGATATGTTGCAAGCAATGAACACTGGGCACGATGGGTCACTAACTACTCTGCATGCAAATTCACCGGCTGAACTTGTTCCGCGGCTTGTGATGATGGTGCGTTATGGAATGAATTTACCGACTGAGATTATTGAAGCGCAAGTGGCGTCTGCTTTAGATATTGTTGTGCAGCAAGATAGAGTTTCAGGTGGTCACAGACGCATAACACAAGTTGTTATGAGAAATCCAACATATGCGCAGGACGGGGTTTTCTTTAAGCCTGTTGTGACATGGAATTTTGTTACAAAAGAATATGAGTGGGAAGGCGAGCCTCCTTGGATTGAAGAGCTGCAAGCATATGATATTGCAAATTCAGAGGAGGTACAAAAATGGCGCTGCTCAGAGTAATATTTTTGTTGGCTGCTTTAGTTGCAGCTGCTATGTTTGCATTCAATTTTATTAAGCTAGCTTTATTCTTCGTTTGCAAGAAAATTCATGCAAGAAAAACAGGAAAACATTCAAATACTAGCGCTGGCTTTGGGCGTGAAGAAAACTTACTCAACAAATTGCGAAATTATTTATTGAAGCGTTTTAAAGGAACATTTGTTGAAAAATATATAAAGCGTTATACAAATAGTAAATATGCAAAAAAGTTAAGAGATGAAATGCCTGAAGCATTGCGTTTGTTATGTATTGCTTTAGATTCAGGAAATTCTTTAGTGCAAGCATTTAAATATGCAGCAGAAAATTGCAATGAGCCACTTTCACATGAATTGAAAAGAACCGTTTGGGATCTTGAAGCAGGGCTCGGCTTTGATGAAGCGATGGAACATTTGCGCGCTCGCTGTGGCAGTTCTGAATTTGCATATCTAGCAGCTGCCATGGAAATTCAACATAGTTCAGGCGGCAGCATGAGCTCAATTTTGCAGTCTGTGTCTGCATCATTGCAGCAAAGCATAGAGATGGAACAAAAACTCGATGCAAAAACTGCTCAAGCAAGGCTGTCATCAAGAATCGTTGCAATCATGCCTTTTGCATTGCTTGGGATTTTGATGATCTTTTCTCCTGGATATTTAGGAATGTTTTTCTCTTCAGCTTTGGGCATTCTTATGTTTATCTGTGCGTTAGGCCTTGAAGCTGTTGGGATAATTCTTATTCGACGCTTTTTGAATGTGGATATAAATGCGCATCTTGGTGGTGAGCTTGTATGAAATATTTGCTCATATTTTTAAGCTTGGCATTTAGTTTTATAGCTATTTTTGTTTTTGCAAAGCTTGCATGTGAAAGATACAACATGCTTCTAATAAATAAGAGGCACAGCAACAATAAGATGACTTTAGAAGATGTTATTAATGATCCACTTTTATGTTTTGCAATTTTTGCTGCAATTGCATGCATTCTTGCTGGGCTAATATCTTTATGGCTTCTGCCTTTATGCATTTTTGTTGCATATGTGTTGTCAAAGCGCGCTCCAGTTTGGTTGAAGAAAAATAAACAACGGCAGTTGCGTGCAAAATGCGAAGCGCAATTAGATATCATGGCTGATATTTTGGCCATGGGCGTGCGAGCGGGCTTACCTTTCGATTCATCTTTAAAGCTTTTCATTTCTAGATTCAAAAGCCCGCTTGCACATGAGCTTAATAAGGCAATGTTGCGATGGCAAAGTGGTTTGCAAACAAGGTCAAATTCATTTAAGGCACTTGCAGATTCTTTGCAGTCAAAAATGTTTGCTAGGTTTGCAAAAACAGCAGTTCATGCAATAGGGCAAGGTGCGCCTTTGGCAGACATGCTGACACAATTTTCTAAAGAAGTCAGAGAACAGCGCAGCACAGAAATTGAAAAGAAAGTTGAAAAGACTCCTGTGAAAATGTTTGTTCCCATGGGCACATGCATGTTGCCAGCAATGCTCATTTTTGTAATGGGACCTGTTGTTCTTCAATTTATTGGTTCATCGGCTTAGTTGTTTGAAATAGGAGGAATGATGAAAGATTCAATTGTTGTAAGAAAAGTTAAAGATTGTTTTTGCAGCTTTATGAGTGAAATGAAGCAAAATGTGAGTTTTATAAAGACTTCATTTTCTGTTTTAAAAAACACAAAGGGGCAAGGCACAACTGAATATGCAATCTTGGTTGGCGTTCTTGCTGTAATTGCAATAGTTGCAATTGGGGCATTTAAGGGCAAAGTGCAGATGCTTTGGGATGCTATTAAAAATGGAATCAATGGGCTTTCATAATGAAGGATGTTGTTAAGAAAATGAATCGTGGCAAAGCTCCAAAAAATTTATTGATGTGCAAGTGGCAATTATTGGCTTGTCTTGCTATTAGGTGCTTAGCAGCAAAAAAGATTGTTGACAGACATATTAGAAATATTAAATGTGGGCAGGGTGGAAAAATTGCATGGTGGCAGTCTGGCTTGGGGCAGGCATCTGTTGAATTTGTAATTGTTGCAGCTGTGATAATGATTATTGTGATTGCGCTAGCTTCTATTGTTTATATGGCTGCAAATGGCGAACTTGCAAAAATCATAAGCCTGCATGCATCGCATGACATAAGCACTTTGGAAGGTTTGCTTGATGTTGCGCTCTATTAAAAATAGATTGGCACAAGCTACGCAGAAAGCATGCATTCTAGTGAAAAACGAATGCGGACAAGCAAGTGTTGAAGCAGCATTTTTGTTGCCAGTGCTTTTAGCTGTTTTTGGGTTGTTACTGCAGCCAGTATTACTTTTATATAACGCTGCAGTTATGAAGTCTGCTGCGGCAGAGGCATGCAGAGCAGCTGGCACAATAGAAAAGCAAGCAAGCTTGGATGCTTTTTTAAAACGCAGACTCGGTGCCATTCCAAGTGTTTCCATTTTTCATGAAGGCAACTGGACATTTGAATACAAGCTTAATAGTGAAGATTTAAATTGCATAACAATAAAACATAAGGTGACAACATTGCCGCTGCTTGGAATAAGCGCTGGGCTTTTAGCAGACAGACAAAATAGCCATCAAGTTGAACAGACTGTACATATTCAGACTCAAATTCAGCCACCATGGTTAAGCAAGAGTGAAAAGAGCGTCGAAGAGTGGGTTGATTCATGGGAATAAAGAGTTGTTTCAAAAACGATGAAGATGGCTTTACGACGGCTGGAGTTGCTATTGCTTTGTTGCTTGTGGCTGCTCTTATCTTTGGATCGTTGCATGCTTTTTGGGTGGGTTCTCATTCTGGGGAAGTTCAATATGTTGCAGATGCTGGTGCTTTAGCAGCAGATGCTGTTGTTGCAGATTATGTAAGTCTTGGCCAAACAGTAGATGCTATTTTGTTGTCGTTTTCGCTTTTAACTTTAACTGTATATGCTGTTTGCGCGGTTGCAGCTTTTATTCCAGGAGCGCAAGGAGTTGCTGCAAAACTTGCGAGCTTTGGCGCAAAAATAATGAAGCTGCGCTCGAGGTTTGCAAAAACAGCAGAAAAGGGCTTAAGCGCATTGCAAGAAGCTTTGCCTTTGCTTTGTGCAGCAAGAGCTACTGAATGCATTCAAGCAAATGCAAAAGCAAGCGGGATAGATTATAAAGGGAGCGCTATAACGCTGCCACTTCAGGGGTGCGAAATTAAATTGACTCCAAGCAAAAAGCTTGAAGAGGCTTGTCAAACTATTGAAGATGACGAAGATGAAATAGAAGAAAATTCAAGTGAATATCAAGAGGCACAAGCAAGTTTGAATGAAGCAAAAAAGAAAGCTTGGCTTGCAGACTGTGGTGCACAAGGAATGTCCATGCGTGAGAGGGCTGGGCATTTAGCAAATTTAAACGCGACACAAAATCCTGATTATGCATCTGTTGAAACATGGTCGTTTTCCATTGGGCTTGAGCGAGCAAAGGCATATTATGCCGTAAGATATAGCCAAGAAGCAGGTGAATCATATCAAGGCAATCAAGAAGAAGTCGGCAAATCTATAGCTCGTAAGCGTTTTTATTTTTATGCAAAAGAAACAGTATCAAAAGGTAGTGTTAGTAAAAGGAATGGTGTTGAAACTCCAAGATTGAAATCATTGCCAAGGAATACGGACGCAATTAAAGAAACTGAACTTTATATAGAAAGCATATATCCTGTTAGTGAAGATAGCGGCAAGAAATATTTGCATGCATATGAAGGTTGTACGAAGTATAAAAAGGGCAGTGCATGCGGCTTGTCATCAGTTTCAAGCATAGATTCTGGGAAAGTAAATAAATGCCCAGTCTGTAAATTTTCCGCAACAACGCTAGGTCGTGTGCCAAGTGCTTCTACTTCTATAGATAATGGCTTTGAATATTACTATAAGCAATTTGTTGATGCTGCAAATGAATATTTGCAGGCGGGTGAAGCTGCAAGTGAATGTAAGGAGGAACTAGATGAAAAAAGAAATGAAATCACAGACAAAATTAAAGAAGCAGCCAAAGAAGCGTTTAGCAAAAGATATGATCCGCAACCGCCAGGAAGATACGGCTGCATTTGCATTGTCACAAGTTCAACAAGCTTATCAAGAGTCTCAAATAGCTTCTTCAAAAACTCTTCGATAGGTGGAGTCCGTGTTGCGATTTCAGGAGCGACTCTTGTTGCAGATACAGATGTTGATGAAGCAGATGTATTAAGCTCCATCGGTGCAAACTTGTTCCCAGCTGATTCATTGACATCTGGAATATCAAAGCGAGTGTTCAGATATTGGTCGAAGATGTTAAAGGTATATGCAAATGGAACAAAAGGGATTGAAAATATTTTTAATGATGTTTTAGGCGCAATCCCTGTTGTTGGAAATGATCTGTCTGCTCAAGCCGTTGAAAGCTTTAGGGGCGCGCTGGAAAAAGTTGGAATGCAACCGGCAAATTTATATGCATATAAGCCAATCATTGTTAATACAAATGTGATTTTAAGAAGGGATGGAAGTGCAGCTTCAGATGTTATTTTGGCAATAAAAAGTGCTGCAAGTTCTTATGAAGAAGTCCAACGTGTGTGGGACTATATTCAAAATGATTTTTCAGAGTTGTCCTGGAGTGAAAAGGGCATTGTAATTGGAAAGATTGCTCTTGGATATTATGGCTTTGGTACAGGCGAAAGCGAATTAGTTTTTCCATTTTCAAAGGATTGCTTAAATTCATTTATAGCAAGTAAATAGATTGGTGTACTCCATGAATTTAATTGAAAAGGTAAAAGTTTTTATAAATGATAAAAGCGGGCAGATGTCTGTTGAGCTTTGTGTGACATTACCAGTCGTGCTGATTTTTATGGTTATTGCAATTGATGGCATGATGTATATAAGTGCATGTGCAAGCTTTGACCATATTGCAAACCAAGCCATATTGGCCTTTGGCTGTACTCAAGACAGGAACGAGTTTGATCAACAAGAAGCTGTAGACGATATAAAACAAGCAATCGAAGAACAAGGTGACACTCATATAAAACAAGTAAGCGTGAAAGCAGAAAGTTGTGGTTTATTGGGTGACCTTGTGAAATATACATGTCAGCTTAGTTATTCGCCATGGCCATTAAATGCAGAAGGCGTTTCCATTTTTGGTGTGCATTTGTCAACGTCGCTAAAACACGAGCGCACACTTGTTGTGCGACCTTTTGCTCCGGGGAAGTTGTAGTTGCTATGTTGCACTATTGCAACACTGTTTTGCCCGTCTGCGCTTTTACTCCTGGGAAGTTGTAGCAGCTATATTGCTGTATGCAGCAGATTGAATGCGGCAGATTGGTATTTGAATTTTTGGACGCAAGATGAATATTTTGGAATATTTAAATGACAAAAATATAGAGGAGCTTTATTTGGCAAGCAATTTTTTTGATCGCTTACGTGGTTTGTTAGGGAAAAGAGGCTCTAATTTTGCTGAGGACAAAGCTCTGCTGATTTCGCCTTGTAATAGCATCCATACGTTATTTATGAAGCGTCCAATAGATATTGCTTTTGTTTCTTGTGATGGTGAAGTTTTAAAAATTAAGGAGCATGTTTACCCGCAAAAGCTATGTATAAAGCATAAAAAAGCGTGTGCTGTTATTGAGTCATTTTCGAAAATTTAATTTTGAATGATAAGTACATAGCAAAAAGATTGATTTTTGCAGGTCAAAATTATTCGAAGCAAGAAATAACAGCCATTCCTTGCCCAATTTTGTCGTTTTTTGCTGAATACTTTGTGAAAATTTGATTTTAAGCAAAAAAAGTGTTTCGCTTTTTGCTTTAGTAAGCTATACTATCGCAGGGCTTGAATGGGGAACATAATTATTATGTATTTCATTCAGGCTATCTTTTTGAGTTCGTTCTCATTGTTGTTTGAGTTTACTCGCTGATTTGTTTGTCCCAAAGTGACAAACAATTAATGGGAACAATATAAACGGAGGTGTTTTATGGAAGGCTATTGCATGAAATGCAAAGCAAAGAAAGAAATGCAGGATCCTCAGCAGGTCACAACAAAGAATGGCCGCATGATGACAAAAGGTAAGTGCCCAGACTGCGGTACAACAATCTGCAAAATCGGCGGTACTGCAAAATAGTTTGCAACCGTAAAAAATCGACTCGGCAGCGCCACTCGTTTTGGGTGGCGCTTTTCATTTTTATGCACGTCGCGGCAAGAAACTAGCTACTTTGATACAAAGCGATAAACATTCTGCTGTAAAAAAGGTAGTATTCACATTACAAAATGATGGATGAGCAAGGAGTAGTATGAACGTCATCATTGTTGGCTGTGGCAGAGTTGGCAGCCATCTTGCAACATTGCTTTCTGCTGATGGGCACAACGTCTATGTTGTGGACAAAAGCGATAGTTCATTTAATGAACTTGGTCGCGACTTTAATGGCAATACTGTCAAGGGTTCTGGTTATGATCAAGATGTTCTTGAGCTTGCAAATGTGCATAACTGTGATGCTCTTGCAGCTGTAACAAATAATGACAACGTTAATATGATGGTTGCATGTGTTGCCCGCGACATCTTCGGAGTCAAACATGTAATTACGCGCTTGTTTAATCCGCGCCGTGAAAAAACATATATGAAGCTAGACATTGATTTTTCTTGTGGCACAACACTTGTTGCTGAAGAAATTTTTGCAAAGATTTTGGCTGGTCACGGGCACCATATTGATACTTTTGGCGATTATGAAGTCATGTATGTGACTGTTGCATTAGACGATGATGAAAGTATTTCTTGCGGAATGATGGAACGCGAATTTGATGCACGCGTGATTGTTGTTGAACGTAATGAAGAAACATTTTTGCCAAAGCTTGAAACACAACTTTATGATGGCGATGTAATTTTGGTCTGCGTTGATAGCGAACGTCTTACTGATTTCACAGAAGTAATCAGGAGGAAACATGCAAATCGTAATTAGTGGCGGCAGCACTATTGCTGAATGTCTTGTGCCAACAATGCTTGAAAATGGCCATAGGGTAACAATCATTGAAGAAGATAAAGAAACTCTTGGACACTTGACAGAAGTTATATCACCGCAGGTCTTACTCGTGGAAGGTGACGGGTGTGATTCTGAAGTTTTGCGTGATGCTGGTGTGCAGCGCGCCGACCTTTTTATATCGCTGATGGGTCACGATGACACAAATTTTGTTGCTTGCCAACTTGCAAAAGCTGAATGCGGCGTCCCGCGTTGCATCTCGACCCTTAACAGCCCAAAAAATGAATCAATATTCCGCAAATCTGGAATTGAACCTGTTTCGTCGACTGCTTTGATTGCTCGCATGGTTGAAGAAGAAGCAATTATGGGCGACATGAAGACTGTTTTTTATCTTCGTGAAGGCGACATCACAATGATAAAAACAACAATTCCAGCAAGCAAACGCAAAAAAGAAATTAGAGTTTCTGACATTCGTTTGCCTGAAGGAGTGAAACTAATTGCTGTTGCAAGAAATGAAGATTTTGAAATGATTGGCGACGACACCATTCTTTATCCAGGCGAGCCAATTGTTGCAGCTGTTAAAGCCGATGCGGAAGAAAAATTTCGTTCTGTAATTAGAAAACTTTAGAAGTTTGGTTTGCTGGCAGGTTGGACAGAACCAGCAAGCAAACTAAGCGAAAAGCTAAACTTGATCTCAAGCTACCAAGCCGCACCAGGGTGCTGCGCCGCCTTCAAGCGACCCCATGCAATGCGCTTTTTGTTTTGATCTTGCAAACAATCTGCAAATTCTGGCACTGCTACTAAGTTATATCCGCAAGCGTTAGCAGGTTTATCTGCGCAAAAATCGCCACCTTCAAGCTTGAAGGCGGCGCGCAAAACCGCAATGCTTTCCTCGTCTATTGCAACAACAGACCATGGGTCAATTTCATGAATAAGCTCTGCCAATTTGCAAGCGCCAGATTCGCCAAGCTCCACTTCATCCAAACTCAAAAATAGCGGGTCTTGATCATAGTCAAGCGCGCAAGCAGAACTTTTCAGCGCATAAATAACATCCTCTCTGCATTCATGTGCGGAGAGGATGACAAGACATGTGTCTGGATAAGTTTGCATTTAACTTACGCGAACGCGCCTTAGACCAAGCTGACAGAAACGCCGCTAGCGCTGTCGTCTTTGTCAATCACATCTTGAAGTTCATCAATTTCTGCGCGAACATCATCAAGCATGCGTTGAATTTCCTGCAATTTAGCAGCCGACTTTTCCATCTGGCCATTTTCTGCAAGGTGATACATTTTGTGTGTCCACCTGCGGCTTAATGCAATCTGATCATCAATGAAAGTTACAGTATCTTTTAACTGCTGTGTGTTTACTCCGTTTGTGCACATGGCAACTCCTCATAAATTTCTATTTCTTTAACTGTTCCACTATAGCACTGACCAACTCACTTGTGGAAAGGGGTAAGTCATTCAGAGATACTCCCTGTTCGTTGAGCTGCATTGCAAGCTCTGCTGGGCGCGGCATCCCAAGATTAATCCGTCGCAAATCAGCTGCATTTTCTTTGCAAAAAACCTCATGCGGGCTGCCCTGTAAAAATATTTCGCCGTCTTCCAAAACAACGACTCTGCTTGCACCTGCTGCATCGTCCATGTTGTGCGTAATCATCACAATTGTTATTCCGCTTTCATGCAGTTCGTGGGCAACGCGCATAATTCCGCGATGACTGCGTTCATCAAGCATGGCGCTCGGCTCATCCATTATCAAAATTTCAGGTTTCATTGCCAAAACGCCAGCAATTGCAATGCGCTGTTTTTCTCCGCCGGATAAATCAAAAATGTCATTTTCTGCTTTATTACTCATGTGGACAGTTTCCAGCGCTTCAGCAACGCGTTCGCGAATTTCTGCAGGTTCAAGCCCTAAATTTTCAGGACCGAATGCAACATCGTCTTTCACGATGGAAGCCACAGCCTGATTTTCAGGATTTTGAAAAACCATCCCGGCTTTTTGGCGAATTTTGCGTACAGACTTTTTATCCAAAGTGCTCATTCCCGCCACTAAAACATCGCCTTCATCAGGCAAGAGCAGCGCGTTAATGTGGCGCGCCAAAGTTGACTTGCCAGACCCATTTGCGCCAAGAATGCAGACAAATTCGCCAGCTTCAATGGAAAGATTTAAATTCCGCAGCGTGGTATGCTCGCTTTTGGGGTAGCTAAAACTCACATTTTTAAATTCAATTAAAGCCATGTTTACCTCTGCGTTAATTTAAGGACTGGCACATAAAGCGCAAAAAACAGCACACTATTTATCAATAGCTTTAACAAGTTAAATGGAATAAGGACGGGTACAATCAATGCAGCAACAGCATCGACTGTCATGCCGGCATATAAAGGCGTGACCAGCAGGTTTGCACCAATTGTTGCTGCAAGCGCAATAACAGCGCTAATGACAAGCCCAAGCACAACCCACGGGCGCGATGTTTTGAATTGAAACACTATAGCTGCTGGCACAATCCAGAAAAACATATAAATAATTGTCATAAGCGCACCCCATGGGTCGCCCATAATAAGACCGTGAATTAATGCGGAACATTCACCAACAATAATGCCCGGTGTAGTTTTTTTGAAAGCAAATGCTGCCAACAACGCAACGCAAGCGCTTGCATCATATTTCAACCATGGAGCAGCAGGAAAAATTGGAACTTCAACAAAGCTAAGCAGCGTGCAAAGCGCGGTAAACAGCGCAAGTAAAACAAGCTTTTTTGTTCCCCATGAACTGCTATTTTTTGATTTCCGTAAATTTTCTTGCTGGCCTTCGTTCGAATTTTCGTTTTGATTTTCGCTCAAACTATCAGTTTGACCTTCGGCATTGCATTTTTGTTGATGTTTGCGCTCGCCATCAAGCGCACTAAGGGAAAGACTCATGTTGCCTCCGCTCTCTCATCCGGACTTTAACCGTCGGCTCCAGAATTGCACTGGATCAGCCCTTTCGGGCTCGCGGGCTTGCATTATGCATACCGCCGGTAGGGAATTTCACCCAACCCTGAACAGATATATGGGCAGACTATAAACCTTGCGCATATAATAAGCAAGTCAAATTTATAAATTTAGCTTTAAGAACACAACAAACAAACGTGGAGAACAATTATGAAATTTGCAGAAATGACGCAAGACCAGCTCAAAGAAGAATATGAAAAGCTGACGAAAAAATATGATGAATTTTGCGCGAAGGAGCTTGACTTAAATATGGCTCGCGGCAAGCCAGGTGCAGACCAACTTGAACTGAGCATGCCAATGCTTGACGTGATAAATTCTGCTACAGAGCTTGTTGCAGAAGATGGCAGCGATTGCAGAAATTATGGCGTTTTGACAGGCCTGCCAGAAGCTCGCGAATTTATGGCGCAAATGATGGAAGTCAAGCCGCAGCAGGTAATAGTTTTTGGCAATTCAAGTTTGAATGTGATGTATGACACAATTGCGCGCGCTATTACAAATGGCATTCTTGGCAACACTCCTTGGGGCGAACAAGACGTTATCAAATTCCTGTGCCCTGTGCCAGGCTATGATAGGCATTTTGCAATCTGTGAACATTTTGGCATTGAAATGATACAAATTCCAATGACTCCGCAAGGTCCAGACATGGATATGGTTGAAGAACTTGTTGCAAAAGATTCGCGCATCAAAGGCATTTGGTGTGTTCCAAAATATTCCAACCCAACAGGCTATTCATATTCAGATGAAACTGTAAAACGCTTTGCTGCGCTCAAGCCTGCGGCAGAAGACTTCCGCATTTTTTGGGACAATGCATATTGTGTTCATCATTTGTATGCGGAGGAAGAAAAGCAAGACAAAATCCTTAACATTTTGGACGAGTGTGAAAAGTGTGGCAACCCGAACATGGCTTATGTTTTTGCTTCAACAAGCAAAATTACATTCCCAGGTTCTGGAATTTCTGCAATGGCAGCATCTGAAGAAAATATTGCAAGCATTGTGAAGATGATGGGTGCACAAACTATCGGCCATGACAAGATCAATCAGTTGCGCCACGTTCGCTTTTTGAAGGATGCACAAGGCTTGGCAGATCATATGCAAAAGCATGCTGAATGCATTCGCCCAAAGTTTGAAGCTGTTCTTGAAATTTTGGATGAAGATTTGACGGAAGTAGGCATTGGTTCATGGACAAAGCCTCGTGGCGGATATTTCATTTGTTTTGAAGGCCCACAAAATTCTGCAAAAGCAATTGTTGCAAAAGCAGCAGATGCTGGTGTTAAGTTGACAGGAGCAGGTGCGCCTTTCCCGAAAAAACAAGACGCAAATGATGCAGTAATTCGCATTGCGCCAACATATCCAAGCTTGGAAGATTTGAAGCTTGCAACTCGCATCTTCACATTGTGCGTGCGCATTGTTGCATTAGAGCAATTGATGGATGCATAAAACTGTTGCGCTTGAATTGCTTGTGTGGTGAAGG
>CAVDAL010000069.1:0-7554 GCA_963606965.1 Acutalibacteraceae bacterium | reverse complement strand
AGAGAAAAATAAACAAACGCTTATAAATTATTTGCAAGCTGGCTGCAAGGGCGGCGACATGGGTTCTGTCGGCGTGGAATTGGAACATTTCATCGTTGATGAAGACGGCGACGCTGTTCCATATTCAGGCTTTAGAGGTCGCCCTGGCGTCAAGGATATTCTGGAGCGCATGACTGAATTTTATCCGCAAGTCACTCGTTCTGATGAAGGTGACATTCTTGGCTGTGCACGGCCATCAGCTGCAATCACAATTGAGCCAGCTGCACAAATTGAGCTTAGCATCGCTCCTATGCTTAGCATTCGTGAAGTGAAAGAGGAATATCAAAATTTCACTTTCCGCTTAAATCAAATTTTGAAAGAGTTTGATTATTCTGTTCAAACTTGCGGATATAGCCCAGCAACAAAGGCTGCTGATATGCAGCTTATTCCTAAAAAGCGCTATGAATTGATGGACGAATATATGGGCGCGCTGCCGAGCATGCACCCTGAACAGATGATGCGCGCAACTGCGTCTTTACAAGTTTCAATTGATTTTGCTGACGAACAGGATGCTATTCGCAAGATGCGCATTGCAAGCTTGCTTGGGCCTATTCTTTCATTTATTGCAGATAACTGTCCTGTTTATGAAGGCAAGCCAAACACAAATAACTTGTGCAGAATGAATGTTTGGCGCAATGTTGACCCTGCAAGGTGCGGTGTAGTTCCACATCTTTTTGATGAAAATTTTGGCTTTGAATCATATGTTGATTGGATGCTTAACACTCCGCCAATTTTTATTACTCATGACGGCATACAAGCAACTGGCAGCAAAATTGCAGCTGAAGTTTACGGCAGCTTTGAAATGACAACACAAGATGTTGAACATTTGCTTAGCATGTTTTGGCCAGATGTTCGCTTGAAGCAATATGTTGAAATTCGCGTGGCAGACGCTTTGCCACTTGAGCCAGCCTTGGGCTATCTTGCTCTTGTGAAGGGGCTTTTCTATGGGCCTGTTTCACTTGAAATGTTGGAACATGCGCTTGGTCTTGATAGTTCAAATTGCGTCTACAACGATGCATCTGTTGAAGAAGCAATTGAAGAAATCACAAAAAATGGCTTTGAAGCAAATGTATACGGACGCAGCATGAATGACTGGATTGACCTGCTCTTCCGCATTGCTCCAGAAGGGCTTGGCACTGAATATTCATACTTGGAAGACTTGAAAGAATTCAAAGGAATCTAGCTTGCTGCAAAAAGCTTGCGGCAAAATTGAGGGGCATTCATGTTTACTGATTGGGTACATATTCATTTAAAGTCTGGCGATGGCGGCGCAGGTTGCACATCTTTCAGGCGCGAGGCTCATGTGCCAAAGGGCGGACCAGATGGCGGCGATGGCGGCCGCGGCGGAGATGTCATAATCCGCGCAAATCAGGCAATAAGTTCATTAATTGATTATAGATATAAGCATCATTTCAAAGCTGGGCGCGGCACGCATGGCAAAGGTGCCAAAAAGCATGGCTCAAATGGCGAAGATTTGATTTTGGAAGTTCCAGTTGGCACAGTCATTCGCTTGCTTGATGAAGAAATGAATCCATGTGAAGAAATTGCAGATTTAACACACAATGGGGAACAAGTAATTGCTGTTAAAGGCGGTCGCGGCGGGCGCGGCAACACTCACTTTGTTACTCCAACGCGTCGTGCTCCTGCATTTTCTGAATTGGGGGAACCAGCAGAAGAATGCTGGGTTGAACTTGAAATGAAATTGATGGCAGATGCTGCTTTGGTCGGCATGCCATCTGTTGGCAAGTCTTCGCTCATTTCTTGCATGTCTGCGTCACGCCCCAAAATTGCAGATTATCCTTTCACGACTTTGCAGCCAAACCTTGGCATGGTCACAGCTGGCGATCATAGCTTTGTTGTTGCAGATGTCCCTGGCCTTATTGAAGGTGCAGCTCAAGGCAAGGGTTTAGGTCACGAATTTTTGCGCCATGTGGAACGCACTGCGCTCATTTTGCATGTTGTGGATTTGTCTGGTGGTTTGGAAGGCAGAGACCCGCTCGAAGATTATGAAATCATAAAAAATGAACTTGCTTTATATGCGCAAGATTTAGCAGAGCGCCCATGCATTGTTGTTGGCAACAAAGCTGACATTCCTGGCGTTGAGGAAAATTTGCAGCGCTTGAAGGCGAAGGTGCGCGAAGATAGCGATGAGCTTTCAGAACGCTTGCTTGATGAAGGAATTGACGACCGCAATCCAATCCCATTTTTTGCTGTTTCTGCAGCTACGCAGGAAGGTTTGCCGCAGTTAATTAATGCAACAGCGCAAAAAGTTTTTGAACTTCGCAGTGCTGCTGCAGAAGAAGTCATTCCAGAATATGACCATATTTGGGAACTTAAACGTAAACAGCGCGACGCAAAATTTTCTATCGAAGAAGAAGGCGATGGCATTTGGCGTGTGCATGGCAAGCGCGTTGAACGCATGGTTGTTCAAACTGAATGGGACAATGATGAAGCTGTTATATTCTTGCAGCGCAGGCTAGACAAAGCAGGTGTTGAAAAAGCTTTGCTTGAAGCTGGCGCGCGTGCAGGCGATGAAATCCGGATTCTTGGTGTCGCATTTGATTTTGAACCATCTGAATGGGATGGCGATTATGACTATTCAGATGATGTAGCTTTCGGCGATGACTAGCCGCATCAACCCTGATATTTTCTGATACTGCTTTATACTGAAAAGCAAGAGAAAAGCCACGCGGAAGTGGCAAGTCAAAATATCCTATAGATAGGAGAGTTCAACATGGCATTGAAAGTTGGCATTAATGGTTTTGGCCGCATTGGTCGCTTAGTCTTTCGAATCGCTGAACAAGATCCAGACATTGAAGTTGTAGCAATTAATAATCCAAGTGATCTTGAATGTGCTGCATACCTCACAAAATATGATTCTTGCCAAGGCAGAATGTTTGAAGAGGCACGTGCAGAAGGTCAGGCATTTGTTTTTGATGGCCACAAAATTAAAGCATTCCAAGACCGTGATCCAAAAAATCTTGATTGGAAAAGCGTTGGTGCAGACATTGTTATTGAAACAACAGGCAAGTTGAAGGAAGGGCCACAGTGCCAAGCTCATATTGACAATGGTGCTGAAAAGGTCGTTATTTCTGCTCCTGGCAAAAATGTTGACAATACAATTGTTATGGGTGTTAATCATGAAACATATGACAAAGCAACACAGCATATTGTTTCAAACGCATCTTGTACAACAAACTGCTTGGCTCCATTTGCTAAAGTTTTGAATGACAAATTTGGCATTGAACGCGGCTTCATGAATACAATTCATGCTTATACAAATGACCAAAAAATCTTGGATGTTCATCATAAAGATTTCCGTCGCAGCCGCGCTGCAGCAGTCAGCATGATTCCAACAACAACAGGTGCTGCAAAAGCTGTTGCTTTGGTTATTCCAGAACTTAAGGGCAAACTTGATGGCATGGCAACTCGTGTTCCAACTCCAACAGGTTCTATGGTTGATTTAACATGCGAATTAAAGACAGAAACTACAGCAGAAGAAATCAATGCTGCAATGAAGGAAGCTGCAGCTGGCCCAATGAAGGGTATCTTGCAATATTGCACAGATCCAATTGTTAGCTGTGACATTATCGGCAGTTCATATTCAAGCATTTTTGATAGCTTACTTACATCTGTTCTTGGTGGAGAAAAGGGCAACTTCATTAAGTGCATTTCTTGGTATGACAACGAATGGGGTTATAGCTCACGCGTTGTTGATCTTGCAAAATATATGATGAAATAGATTAAGACGAATTAAAATTTTGTTTTGATGATGTGCGCTCGGCTTTTTCAAGCCGAGCGCACTGCTTTTACAATATGCTTTTCGCTTTATTGTGCTTTCTGCAACTTATTTATTTGCTTACTTGTTGCTGTGAAGATATTCATAAGCTTCATTTTTTGAAAAGCCAAATTCTTTAGCAAGTTCTTTTGCAAGCTTTGATTTTTGCATTCCACTTGCTAATTGTTTTTCAATAAATGCCTGAACTTCTTCAGATTCAAAACTCGCATCTTCAGTTTCTTTATTATTTGGCGGAGCAATAACTAAAACAATCTCGCCTTTTATCACATCGCGTGCTGCAAGATTTTCAGCAAGTTCGCCAGCAGGCAAACGCAAGACTTCTTCATGGATTTTTGTAAGCTCACGGCAAAGCGCAACGCGCCTTGCAGGGAAGACTTTGGCAATGTCTGCTGCTGCATCTGCAACTCTGTGTGGCGATTCATAAAAAACAAGGCTGGCATCAAGTGCTTTCAAGCTTTCAAGATGCTTTACCCTTTGCGTGCTTTTGCGGGGAAGAAATCCGCCAAAATAAAATGCTGTTCCACCAAATGCAGCCGATACAAGAGCAGTGTTAACAGCACATGCTCCAGGCAAAACTTCCACATCTATGTTTGCATTGCGAGCCGCATCGATCAAAACCATTCCAGGGTCGCTAACGCCTGGCATTCCAGCATCTGAACAAAAAGCGATATGTTCGCCATTTTGCAAACGTTGCACAAGAGATGCTGATTTTGCAGAAATGACATTTTCATCGCAGCGTTCAAGCTTTGCAGAAATTCCATAAGCTTTTAAAAGCTGGCCGGTTACGCGTGTATCTTCTGCACAAATGCAATTTGCACATGCAAGAGTTTCCTTGGCGCGACCGCTTATATCGCCCAAGTTTCCAATTGGTGTTGCAACTATGCTTAATTTTCCTGACATGTTTTTATTAAAACACGCATATATACAGGTTGGCAAATATAGATTTGTTAGCGGATAACGATTAACAGATTCACTGCCAACAGATACGAATTTTTTATGTTTATGTGCGCTATTAGAGCATGACTTCTACCGAACAAAGTGCAAATTCCACTAATATGTCTGTGTAAGGTGTATAGAATAGTTAACACTTTCAGTTCGGTGATAACGGTCGGATAGCTCGCAGGCCAAATCCGGCCGTTATTTCATTCATTTATTTTTCGCAAGGGTCGCCCTCAATATTAACGAGCTATTCGCCTTAATGTTCTTCGCCAGATTTTCGCCTATAAGCACTTGCGCCAATACCTTCACACGTGTATCATGTACAGCCGTGTTTGAAGTGGAAGCTCACCAAGCTTCCCACCTTTCGACAAGCAAGCCTTAGTTGTCTGGTAACACATGGCTATATTCCCCATATGGGGTTGCTATGTTTACCTGCCACAATTTAAGGGCAGGTTTTTTTATTTTGGAGGTGAGGGCAATAGCCGCTCAAGAGACAAGGATCAACAACGAGATCTTTGCCCCAACCGTCCGCCTTATTGGCGCTGATGGTGGTCAACTTGGAATTGTTTCCAATGAAGAGGCTCAGCGCGCTGCAGAGCGCCACAATTTGGATTTGGTTGAAATTTCGCCAAATGCTAAGCCGCCTGTTTGCCGTTTGATGGATTATGGCAAGTATAAGTATGATCAGGAAATGAAGGCAAAACAGGCTCGCAAGAAGCAGACCAAAATCGAGGTCAAAGAAATGAAGTTTCGCCCAAAAATTGATACGGGCGACTATCAGACCAAGAAGGGTCACATTCTTCGCTTCTTAGGCAAGGGAAATAAAGTCAAGATTACTATCATGTTTCGCGGGCGTGAAATGGCTCATCCAGAGCAGGGCTTTTCAATTCTTGAAAAGTTAGCAGACGACTTTAAAGATCTCGCTGTAATTGAACAGCAGCCAAAGATGGAAGGTCGTAACATGCATATGCTTATTGCGCCGCTTCCTAAAGATGCAAAGAAAGCTAAGAAAAACACTGCAAATTCAGACAAGGATTCTAAAGAATCTGCAAAGAAGGAGACAAAAGGAGAAGACGATGCCTAAAATGAAGACACATAGCGGCAGCAAAAAGCGCTTCCGTGTTACGCGCACAGGCAAGGTAATGCGCGGCAAGGCATACAAAAGCCACATTCTTGAGAAAAAATCTCAAAAACGTAAGCGTAATTTCCGCCACGAGACAACATTGGCTCCAGGCGACGCAAAGACAGTAAAGAAGAACCTCGGTAAGGCGTAGGCCTTAATTTATCCGATAGATTAATTATTAGGAGTTGATTATAAATGGCTCGTGTAAAACGCGCAGTTCATGCCAAGAAAAAGCGCCGCACCGTTCTGTATCGCGCTAAAGGCTATTATGGAGCAAAATCTCGTCAATATCGTGCAGCAAAAGAACAAGTACAACATTCTTTGCAATATGCATATCGCGATCGTCGCAACAAGAAGCGTGAAATCCGTCGTTTGTGGATTACTCGCATCAATGCAGCAGCTCGCATCAATGGTATGAGCTATTCAGTATTTATGCATGGTTTAAAGGTTGCAGGCATTGAACTTGACCGTAAGGTTTTGGCAGACATGGCTGTAAATGACCCAGATGGATTCGCACAATTAGCAAAGATTGCAGGCAAAGCAGTTGCATAACTCAGATGAATTAGATTTTGTTTTAGTTCAAACTCCAGAGCAAATTGCCGAATTGGCAAACATTGCAGAAATTATCTGGGTTGAATATTTCACGCCAATTACTGGTGTTGAAAAGACAAAATATTTACTTAATCAAATGCTTTCTATTGATGCTTTGATTCGTTGCATTGCTGATGAAGGATATCAATATTACTTCACAGATTTAGCCGGCGAACATATTGGCTTTGTTGGTATTCAGCCACATGAAGATGAAGGCTACCTTTTCTTGAGTAAGCTTTATTTGCTTGCTGAAGCACGTGGCAATGGTTTTGGTCGCCAGCAGCTTGACTTTGTTAAGCAGCGTGCAGCTGAGCTTGGCTTTGACAAGATCAGGCTCACATGTGCTCGCGACAATGAAGCATCAGTTGGAATTTATAAGCATGTTGGATTTAAGGTTATCGACGTTGTTGATAACGATGTTGGCGACGGCTTCCAGATGAATGACTATGTCATGGAATGGTCGCTTGATAAATAATTTGGGGATGTAGCTCAGCTGGGAGAGCATCACGTTCGCAACGTGGGGGCCGAGGGTTCGAATCCCTTCATCTCCACCAAGTTACTAAAGGGAACTAGAAATAGTTCCCTTTCTTATTTTAAGGCCCCCTCGTCATGCAGCATTGCGCTGTTGCTGCTGCTATTTGGTTTCATTTGCTGTAGTTTTACAAGCAATATCAACTTACTTGTTGTGGGCGCAATGCAATTCAGGTGGGGGCCGAGGGTTCGAATCCCTTCATCTCCACCAAAACGTTACAAGGAGCCTGCGGGCTCCTTTTTCGTTAGCCCACGTTATAGGCATTGCTGTCACCGCCCCCCACCAACCCTTTTTCCAACGTCAGCGCTACGGAACTTGCTTTTATTGACAGTGCGATGTCAAAACATGCAAGTTCCGTTGCGCTTTTCAGCTCAGATAGCACTTTAATTGAGCCATTATGTCTGATTTGTTCAGATTTTTCGTCAAAATAGGCAAGTTCCGTAGCGCTTTTTGATTTTAGGCGCAACGGAACAAGGTCTTTTTGACACGCGGTTGTCAATCCAGCATACTTCCGTAGCGCTATCCATAGTG
>CAVDAL010000068.1:0-16536 GCA_963606965.1 Acutalibacteraceae bacterium | reverse complement strand
ACTTCCGTTAAAGTTATATTTTTGGAAGTGAATTGAAAGATTATGCATTTATTATTAATTTGAAACTTGTTAAGCAAGGTTATTGCATTATTCTGTAAATGCGAGTTAAATGAATGATTGCTTGTGAAAAATGAAAAGAGGAAGCATGAATATCGAAGATTATTTGGAATTGATGAAGACACGTTATTCAGTCCGTAAATTCACAGATGAACAGATTACCGAAGAAGAGCTTAGTGCAATTTTGGAAGCAGCACGCCTTTCTCCAACAGCAAAGAATGTGCAGTCGTTTCGCTTGTGTGTGGTTCAAAATGAAGATGGACTTGCGAAAATTGATGAATGTTCAAAGTGCAGATATGGCGCGCCAACAGCAATTATTGTTGCATATGACAAGGAAGTTTCATGCAAAGGCCTTGGCTATGAAACAGGCGATTTTGGCGATATTGATGCGTCAATTGTTTTAACGAATATGGCAAATGCTGCGGCAGCTGCAGGTTTGGGTTCTTGCATGGTTGGCGCTTATGATGCTGGCATGCTACGCGAACGTTTTAATGTTCCACAAAATTATGTGCTGGTAGACATGTTGATGATTGGACATCCTGCAAAAGATTCGCAACCTAGCCCATTGCACGATGAAAGCTTAAAAATCGAAGAGCTTGTTGTTCATGAAAGTTTTTAGCAAAAAATAATTGAATTTGTGCAAGATGAGACTGCTGCATTATCATCTGTTGGTGGTGCGGCAGCCTCACTTTTTATTTAATCAACAACATATTCCTGTGTCATGGCGTCTTTTTGCATGCGCTGCCGGGTTTGTTTTTTTATAAATTTAAACTTCCAAAAATAGGCTTGAAATATAGTTTTTAGTTTATTATTATTGTAGTTGAATAATAATATTAGTAAAAAGGGGCGCCGTAATGCAGAAAATTCAGCTTGAAAAATTTTTGCTTAGCATTGATGAAGAAGCATCGCTTTTGATTGGTGATGTTTCGGTGCGCCCGCGTGTTGTCATTGTTGGTGGTGCTGCATTCATGTTGCGTGATTTAACAGATCGAACAATAACTCACGATATTGATGTTTTTCAGGCGGAAGATATTGTTGCAAATATTCTTTTTCAATATCCAGAAGTCAATGGAAGGGTTGCTGCTTTTTCAGATCAGATACCATATGGCTTTGAGGATAGATTAATATCACTGAATTTAAACACAAAAGCAATTGACTTTGTTACTCCAACAACAGAAGATTTAATTGTGATGAAGTTGTATTCAATGCGTCCAAATGACATACAAGATATTGATAATGCTGCAGATAAAAAACTTATTGATTGGGATTTTCTTGAAAATCTTGTTTACAACAAAGATGAAGCGCGTGCATCTATTTTGTCTGAAAAAAGATATAAGGAAATGATACAAGCTTTTGAAAATTATAAAAAGAGGAAGAAAAAATGAATTTGACTTTCAAAGGCTTTTTGCGTTCTTATTGCAGGGAACTTACAATTATTGAAAGCGACAATTTAAAAAAGCTTCTAGCAAAAACTTTAAAAGATTCTCCATCTGCGGCAGAAGCTTTGATGGCTTTTGCTGCTGTGCAAGGTAAAGCAGATTATCTTGTTTCTTTGGCAAAAGGAACAAAGCTTGAAGACGACTACAAAGAAGTAGCCAGAGATATGGCAAAAGCAAAATCAACTGAAGCTTTTCTTCAGAGCAAAAATGCTCCCGAGCGTTATAAAAAGGTTTGGAATGCATATCTTGGAAAAAGAGATGCTATTAAAGCTGACCGCAGAGTCATTTTATTAATGCGTGAAAAAACTTTAAATGCGTTGCCTAACACTGAATTGACAACATATAAAATTGCCAAAAGTTTAAAGCTTAATATTGGAAATTTATATGCATATTTAAATGCTGGAGACGCAACAAAAGTCGGCAGGGATACAGCGCGTAAAATAATGGAATTTGTACAATGCGCTGTGGAAGATAGCACATCTGCTAAAGCAGCATAAAATTAGTCAACAATATATTCTTGCATTGTCGCGTCTTTTTGCATGCGCTGCCGGATTTGCACATAAACAATAAGCAGCAGCACAAACAAAATCAGCATCACAATTAAGTAGCTATAAACTGTGCCGCTAAGACCGCCAAGTTTAACTCCAATAAGCGGGATAAGCACAGACAACACAGCAGAAATTCCGAATGCTATAAGTACTTTGTGTTGGCATCGCAAAATTGTGACTGTTTGATATAAAAAGTCAGTTGCAGCTGTAATGCCACCAGCAATGAGCATGGCAATGCAAAGCCCATGGAATTGTGAAAAGTCAAGGCCATATAAGAAGCTTAAGAAACGAATACCAACCCAATCCATGAGCAGAGCAATCACAATTGTTAGCAAAATAATCATGCCAACCATTGCAATGATAACTATGTTGAAACGCTTACGCTTTTCAGGGTCAGCCCAAAGTTGTGCCATCTTCACAAGCAAGGGTTTATATATTGTTTGCGCTGCTTGCAAAATGATGTGCGACAAGAAGTACAGGACGTTAAGGTAAAGCTGGTTGTCGTATGAAAGAAATGCTTCCATCACAAACTTTGGCATGTTGTCGATTAGCTGGTATAAAAATAATGCAGCAAAGAGTGGCCAGCATTGCACAAATAAAGCCCCAACGCTTGAAAGCGAAATTAGTGCAGACTTTGGAGTTTCAAGATAAGCAAGCGGCAGCGTTACAAAAATGAAGCTTGCAAGGGCGGCAAGTGCCATGAAATATCCAGCAACGATAAGACTGCGCGTTACAAATAAAACAAGAGCAAAAATCACAAAGCAAAGAAGCGAGCGCAAGCCAAGTGAAATGCCTGCAAGATACATCTTTTCCATCTGCTGCAGGCGGCCTTCATAAACATCTGCCAAGCCGTCAATAGCTTTATAGATGAAGATGCCAAGACAAATGTTGAACATTTCTGCATCATATGAACGTATTTTGCAATAAGCAATGCCAACAATAATCATTGCAACGCAAGTGATAATGCGATTGACTTGGTAGTCTTTAAAACTGTGTTTTTCTTCCAAATCTGATACTTGATATGTTCGAACGCCGAAATTTGCAACAATAAAAAGCAGCTGACTCACGACAAAAGCCATGGAAAACATGCCGGCCTTTTCAACGCCGCTAACGTGTGTTGCAACAACAGTTAAAACGGGAAAAACAATCCCAAAAACCACGCTGCCAAGCGTGTTGAAAACAAAGTCGCGTTTGGTGCGATTAGCAGCATAAAGTTCTTCTTGATTTTCAAAACTCTTATCGTTATAAACACCAAGTAACCTGTTATACCAGTGGTCAAAAAGCCGCTTTATCGCATTGGGGCGTTTGCGCGACCGTGGCTTTTGCTGGTGTTGCGAATCTTGTGTGCGTGAATTTCGAATGCGAGAGAATCGCGATTCACGCGCTCTTTTCGGGCTGTGTTCATTATTTTCTGAATCGTTTTGCATAGTGCTTAGCATTATAAGGTGAAATTTGTGCAATTGCGCAAAGCACACTTGTAAATAGCGCTTGTGAATATATGAACAGCACGGCAGCGGTTAGCATAAACAAAGACGACTATAGTTGCTGTGCGACTGGTTTTGCATGAGTTCTGCACGTGGCAAGATGTTGTGGGTACATGCAGCCTATTTTGAAAAATATCAGTTATAATTTATTGCGTGAAAAGCAATATCACGGTACTATAAACATTAAGGCAAAGCTTGCGAATTTTCGCAAATTTGATAAGCCGGGAAAAGGAGTTGCAATGACTTTATTTGGAATGAGTGTTCCAAGCTGGGTTCTTCCTGTTGGAATTGCAGTTATCGTAGTCATTATCGTCGCATTTATTATTAAAGGCGTCGTAGACGAAATGAAAAAGAAATAACTTTTTCGTTTTTTGTCCTTCTAACGTAGGAGCGCCCCATGAATCGCAAATGATTTGTGGGGCGTTTCCTTTTTGCGAAAAAATTTGTTTCTTTACGTGCTCGGTTTTGTGCTTTGCGCGTGCAAATATTGGTGTGAGTTATAACATGTGCAAAAGAGTTTTTGAGCTATCTGTGCTCGACATCATTGGCTAAAGGGAGTTTTCATGTCAAAACGATTGAAGAAAAAGACAACGATTCTTGTAGCGATTGTTGTGTTGGGCATTATTTGCATGGGCATTGTTGTTTCGAGCATGCAAAGTAGCATGACTCTTAAAAGCTATGAAGCTGAAATGCAAGAAGAATTGCAGCAGCTGCCCAGTCTGCTTCAAAATACTGAAGAGGAAGCTTCTCAAAATATTCAAACTTATGATGAAATTTATCAATCGAAGGCGCAAAGCATTGCTTTTATGGCGAACAATAATGCTGGATACAAGGCGACTAATGCAAAGATGGACGAGTTTAAAAGTCTGCTAAATGTTGATAATATTTTGATTGTTTCAAAAGCTGGGAATGTTATTGCACAAGCGCAAAGCAGCAAGGCTGATTTTTCAAGCGATGAATTTGCAAACTTGCGTGCTGTCTTTTCAAGTGGCAAAGCTTCAGAAGCTGTAGAAATTGATAATGCGGGCGAAGATCAGCATATGCGTTATTATTCAGCGCAAATTGATGAAAATAGCATGGTTGTTATTGAGCAAAACCCGAGCGAACTTGAAGAGCTTAATGCAGATAGCGCTTCAACGGAAAGTACTCTTAAAAATATTAGCTTTGGGCAAAATGGTTACATGTTTGCTATCGATGCAGAAAGCGGCAAAATAATTTATCATCCAGATCAAACGCTTATTGAAGGCAATGCATCTGATGAAGGCTTTGATGTTACAAGTTTTGAAGATGGTGCTTTTGAGTGGGCAAAGCTTGGTGGAAGATCAATCTATTGCAGCGTGGAAAAAATCGACAACACATATTATGTGGCGGCTGTTCCAAAAAGCGAAATGTCTTCCGCGCGAAATGCAACAACAACAGTTATAGCTTTTGTTTTTCTTGCTGTCATGGCAATGGTTGTAATTTATGGCGTTTGCGTTTTGCATGAAGAAGAAAAGCGCCATAGCAAAAATAAGGATTATCGCGATTTTGGTTCTGGCGATTTGCGCATCAATAAAGTGATTGCAAGGAAGGGTGCCATTCTTTCTTTTGTTGGACTTGTTGCGATTTTAGTCATTACTTTTTATATGCAAACGCTATTTGCTCTTTCTTCGCAGGCTGTTACAAACAACACAAAGGTCGATGAAGTGGCAGCAACAATTCAAGCAGCCAAAGATGAAGAAAGCCAACTTCGCGAACAATATTCCACGCGCTATCTTAACAAGTGCAAGGTTGCGGCTTATATTCTTGACAACAATAGTTCACTTAAAAACAAAAAAGATTTGCAGCGTTTGGCAGATGTATTGCAGGTGCAATATATCGACATTTTTGATGCGCAAGGCAATATGACAATTAGCAATTCTTCTTATACAAATTATGCTTTGAGTGAAGATAAAAATGACAGTTCATATGAATTCCGCAAGCTTTTGCAAGGCGTTGATCATGTTGTTCAAGACGCGCGAACTGATGAAATTTCAGGTGAGCTTCGTCAATATATTGGTGTTGTTTTGCATGATAAAAATGGAGATGCAGATGGCTTTGTTCAGATAAACATTCGTCCAAGCAGATTGCAAAATTATATTGAAAGCGTGCAAATTGATAATGTTTTGGATGGAGTGAAGACCGGCTCTGGTGGGTTTGCCTTTGCTGTCAACAAGCTGGAAGGCACGATTGCATACTTCCCAGATAGTGACCTTATTGGCAAGAGTGCTACTGATTATGGAATGACAGAAGCCCAGCTCAAAGATGGTTTTTGCGATTATTTGACCATAGATGGACAGACATATTATGCGTCATCTGTTGAGCAAGGCGACTACTATCTTTATATTGCAGGCAATGAAGGCGAATTGATGACACAGCGCATTCCATTGACTTGCGCTGCTGGCATTATTGCCATTGTCTGCTTGTTGTTAATTTTCTTAATTCTAATTCTTGAGCGCAAAAGTAATGTCGTGCCGCTGCAGCAAGAAGGTCAAAAAGAAAATGCTCAAAAAATGAAGCCGAAGTCATCTTTTATGCGATGGTTCTTTAAAGCTTTGAAGTGGAATGGCAAATCGCCCGAGCAAAAAGCTGCAAGCATATTAAAGATTTTGGTTGGTTTTTCTGTATTGATTATCTTTATAGCTGTTGTTTTCCGCAATCAAATTTTTGGAGAAGATTCTCTATTTTCTTACATAGTTGGTGCCAGCTGGGAAAGAAGCATAAATATATTTTCCATCACTGCATGCATTCTGTTTATATGTGTGGCCATGACTATTGCAACTATCTTGCGCAAGCTGCTTAATATGTTGGCTGGTGCTGTGGAAGCTAAGGGTGAAACTATTTGTCATTTGCTTGGTAGCTGCATTAAATATGGCACTATTATCGGTATGGCTTATTATTGTTTGGTTTTGATTGGCGTAAATACAACAACGCTTCTGGCAAGTGCTGGTATTTTGTCGATAGCAATTTCCTTCGGTGCAAAAGAGCTTGTTTCTGATATTTTGTCAGGCTTGTTCATAATTTTTGAAGGCGAATTCCACGTTGGCGACATAATTACTGTTGATGAATGGCGTGGCGTTGTTACAGAAATTGGCGTGCGTACAACAAAGATTATGGACGTGGCTCAAAATACAAAAGTTATCCGCAATAGCAATATTAGCAACATCATAAATATGACAAAGTGCGCTTCTTACATCTGGGTTGATGTTGGTGTTGAATATAGTGAATCGCTTGAATATGTTGAAGCAATTTTGGCAAAAGAACTGCCAGCTTTCCGCGAAGCTATTCCAGCTATTATCTCTGGGCCATTTTATAAAGGCGTTGCTGCACTTGGTGACAGCAGCGTTGATATTCGCATTATGGTTCAATGTGCAGAAAAAGATCGCTTGCAGGTTGAGCGTGACTTAAAGCGCGAAATTAAGCTGCTGTTTGATCGACACAATATTGGCATTCCATTCCCACAAGTTGTTATCAACCAGCCGCTTGAAAGACGCGTTGTTAGCGACCAAGAACGTGAAGATGCAAGGCGCTTTAATATCGAACAGCATGAAGTTGGAAAAGAAATTACTGTTGAAGATGAAGATGAAGATGAAGGTAAAGATAAAGATTAGATAGAAGCTTCTGGTTCAAGCTTGGACGAAAAAGAAGGCTCGGTCAGTGTGTGCTGACCGAGCCTGTTCATTTTAAAAAGCCATAGCCTTCTTAATCTTCAAGCTTTGCTTGTTTCTTTTTGAAGACCATGTCTGCTGTAGCAGTGAACAGCGCATCTGTGCTGGAGTTAAGTGCTGTTTCCAAAGAGTCTTGGATAACACCAATAATGAAGCCAACGCCAATAACGCTTGCAGAAATATCGCTTGAAATACCGAACAAGCTACAAGCCATAGGAATAAGCAAGAGCGAACCGCCAGCAACGCCAGAAGCACCACAAGCGCCAACAGCGCTAAGGATGCAAAGCAGCAAAGAAGTAACAAAACCAACCTCGATGCCAAGAGTGTTGCAAGCAGCCAATGTCATAACAGCAATTGTGATTGCTGCACCTTCCATATTGACTGTAGAGCCAAGTGGAATTGAAATTGAATAGAGGTCTTCATCCAAGTCAAGGTCTTTGCAAAGTTCCATGTTAACAGGAATGTTTGCTGCAGATGAACGAGTGAAGAATGCTGTGATTGCGCTGCGTGCAATGCACTTGAATACCAATGGATATGGATTCTTGCGGATGTTGATGAACACGATGAGTGGGTTCACAATAAGGAACATTGCAAGCATGCTTACAATAAGAACAACAAGCAACCAGCCGTAATCAGCCAAAACAGAAAGACCGCTGTCGCTGATTGCAGAATAGAACAAGCCCATAATGCCGAATGGAGCAAATTCAATAACCCATCTGATAACAGTTGTTACAGCATTTGAAACTGACTGCAAACCATCGATAAGACCCTTTGTTGCAAATTTGCGGAGTGCGATGCCGAACAAAATTGCTGCAAATAAAATGCCAAGATAGTTGGCGTTTGCAAGTGAATCAATAGGGTTTGCTACAACATTAGCGAGCAACGTTGTGATAACTTCACCAAGTCCTTCAGGTGGAGTGTAGTCACTCAAATCTGTGTCAGATGCAAAAATCATGTTGACAGGAATGAGTTTACTCATGATTACAGCAAGAAGTGAAGCTGCAACAGTGCCAACGATGTAGAGCAAGATGACACGCTTCATTGCTTTGCCGCTTCCAACTTTTGCAGAAGCTAAAGCAGTGGAAACAAGCAAGAAAACCAATGCAGGTGCAATGCCTTTCAAAGCTCCAACAAACAAGGTGCCAAAGATTTTAATGAGCCCGCCAATAAAGCTCAAAATATCAGCGCCAACCAGAGCAGCGCCAGTAGCGCCTTCAAGTGATGTTAGCGCTGTTGGAATGATTAGGGCAAAGATTGCGCCTAACACAAGGCCGCATACAATTCTTAAGACAAGATTGATGCCGGTCCATTTAGTCCATATGTTTTTCAACAGGACTCCTTCCCTTAAACGTATAAAACGTTCGATATTCTACTACTTTTTTTATACTTGGCTTGCGGGAATTGTTTTGCAAGAAATATGACGCCTTACAATAATTTATATTCGGCGCAACTTTTCTGTTTGCTATGATGTTTGCCATGAATTATGAAGAAGCAATAAAGCATGTGATGAGCGCGCTAAAGTTCGGGATTGACCCGTCGCTTGAGCCTATTGCGGCATTGTGTCAAGTGATGGGGCAACCGCAAGATGCATATAAGTGTGTGCAGATTGCTGGCACTAATGGCAAGTCGTCGACGTCGCGCATGATAGCCGCCTTGTTGCATGCGGGCGGCAAAAGAGTTGGGTTGTATACGTCGCCGCATTTGGTGGAATATCCAGAGCGCATAGAGATTGACGGGCGCGTTATTGATAAGCAGCTTTTTGCGGATGGCATGGAAGCTGTGTTGCGAGCTGGGGAATGCTGCGGTGTTGTTCCTACAGAGTTTGAGTTGCTCACGGCTGCTGCGTTTTGGATTTTTGCGCATGAAGGCGTGGACGTTGCAGTGCTGGAATGCGGGCTTGGCGGCCGGTGGGATGCAACAAGTGTTTGCAAGCCGCAAGTTGCTGTGATTACTGGGATTGGGCTTGATCATGTTGCGATTTTGGGTGACACAGTTGAAAAGATTGCTGCTGAAAAAGCCGCAATAATTAAAAGCGGGGCTGTTGCTGTTTTGGCAGATGAGCTTGTAGCGCGTGAAGTTTTTGTTGAGCGCGCAAAGCAGGTTGGTTCTGAATTTATAGATGTTGATTGTAATGTGAGCGTGCCATATGCAAGCGCGCTTGCGCATATGCCAAGCTATCAGTTAAGAAATGCAGCAACTGCTTTAACTGCAGTTGCTGCATTTGAAAAGCATTGTGGTAAAGCTAGCAAATGCGCGAATGTGGGTGAAGGCGCAAGCGAAAATGAAAACGTTGACGCGAATGGATGCGCAAGCGCGCATGTTACATTTGAAAAAGCTTTTTCAAGGCTTGTGATTCCTGGGCGTTTTGAAACTCTGCGACAAAAGCCTTTGTTGCTAATAGATGCTGCCCATAATCCACAATCTGCAAGTGTTTTGGCTGAAGAGCTGAAAAAGCGGCAGTTAGATTGCACTCTTGTTTTGGGCGTTTTGGCTGATAAAGACTGCGATGGAATTGTTGAAACTTTGGCGCCGATTTTTCAGCGCATTGTTGTGACGCAGTCATCTTCGCCACGTGCATTGCCTGTGGCTGAATTGGCTAAGCTCGTTCGTTTGCAGGGCAAAGAGCCGCGCATTGCACAAAGTGTTAAGGAAGCGCTTGAAATGACTTGCGATGAAGATGTAATTGCAACAGGCTCAATTACAATTGCTGGCGAAGTCAAAGCCATATTTTCTGCATTGGTTTAAAGCTGAATTATTCGTCCTTGTTTGAACAAAGAAGTAAAATGCCGCCAATTAAGCTTACGAAGATTAAAGTGCAAACGCCGAATGCAACAGTGTTTGGCTTTTCACCTTTGTAAATTCCATAGCTATGCACAGTCATTGGAATCATCCAAGCTAATGCAATAATAGTCCAGCAAGCACAAACAGTTGAGATAATGCATAGAACAAAGTTTGCTAATCTTAAGTTGCGATCTGTGTCTGTCATTTCGTACATTTTTGGCACCTTTCCAAGCAGTGATTTTGGCAAGAAATGTGCCAAAAACTGTTGCATAAAAAACAAACAGCCTCAGAAAATCTGAGGCTGGAATAGTTGGTGGAGGTAAGGGGACTCGAACCCCTGACATCTAGCTTGCAAAGCTAGCGCTCTCCCAACTGAGCTATACCCCCAAAATATGCGCTTGGCGCGGTCATTCAATAAACGCCTCGCCGGCGACTCGGCTCTCGGCGGGGCGTTTATCCCTAGAATGGTGGGCCCTAGAAGATTTGAACTTCTGGCCTCACGATTATCAGTCGTGCGCTCTAACCAACTGAGCTAAGGGCCCGACGCGAAAACGCAAGAATGTATATTGCCACAAAACTTTGATTTTGTGAAGTGCACAAGCTTGTGAACGGCACGCGGCTTAAAAATTGGGGTGAATAAATCAGAAAATGGCGCAATGAAGCAGCAAAAATTAACTTGAGTGGGGCAAAAACGCTCCAAAATGATAAGACAGACAAGTTGATGAAACAGCTCGCAATTATTACAACAGTTAAATTTTTGTATAAGTTTTTGGTGATTTTGGTGCGGGTGAGAGGATTTGAACCTCCACGGGGGAAGCCCCCACTGGCACCTGAAGCCAGCGCGTCTGCCGTTCCGCCACACCCGCATGTGAAGAAATTGCGATTAAGCATACTAACACAAAAACTTGCCTGTTCGCAAAACAGATTGAAATGAGTGCTGCAAGGTGCAGTCTTTTGGCTTTGTGCTAAATTGCTAGCGCACTTAGCGTGAAGCTACGGAAAGTAAAATCGTGCAATTCGCAAAATCCGGAAATTGTGTGCCAAACTCGCGGAAACATTAGCGCCTTCAAGCGCTTGCCATATTTAAGCTTTATGCTTAGAGCGGTATACTCGTTCGCTGATACACATGAAACATTAATCGTGGAGGAAAAATGCTCGACATTCGTTTTGTACGCGAAAACCCAGAAATTGTTGAAGAGGCTGTAAAGAACCGCAACTCAAAATGGGACATGGCATCATTCAAAGAGCTTGATGAAAATAGACGTGAACTTATCAAGCAGGTTGAAGCCTTGAAGTCGCAGCGCAATGCAGCGTCTAAAGAAATTGGCGCAATGATGAAAGCTGGCGAAAAGGACAAGGCTGAAGCTGCGAAAGAAACAATGCGCGAAGTTGGCAACAAAATTTCTGAGCTTGATGCAAACTTGCATGATGTTGAAGAAAAGTTGAATGCTCTGATGCTTTCTTTACCAAATATTCCATGCGCTGCAACTCCTGTTGGTGCAGATGAAAATGATAATCCAGAGGTTCGCCGCTGGGGCACACCTAGAAAGTTCGATTTTGAGTTTAAGCCTCACTGGGACTTGGGTCCTGAACTTGGGATTATTGATTTTGAGCGTGGCGTCAAGCTTGCTCATACTCGTTTTAGCGTTTTGCGTGGTGACGGCGCGAAGCTTGAACGTGCTCTTATCAATTACATGCTAAATATTCACACTGGCTATGGCTCGACTGAATTTTGGTTGCCTGCTATGGCAAATGCTAAAACTTTGACAGGCACAGGCCAGCTCCCGAAGTTCGAGGAAGACTTGTTTAAGACAACAGAAGGTCTCTATTTGATTCCTACTGCGGAAGTTATGCTTACAAACTTGCATTCTGAAGAAGTTTTGGATGGCGCAGATTTGCCACTTCGTTATTGTGCTTTCACTCCATGTTTCCGTGAAGAGGCAGGTAGTGCTGGTCGCGACACTCGTGGCTTGATTCGTGCACATCAGTTTGACAAGGTTGAAATGGTTCGTTTTGCTCATCCAGATAAATCTGATGAAGAACTTGAGCATATGACATCTTGTGCGGAAAAAGTTTTGCAGGGTCTCGAGCTTCCTTATCGTGTGATTAGCTTGTGCACTGGTGATATTGGGTTTAGTGCTCGCCAGACATATGACTTGGAAGTTTGGCTGCCAAGCTATGACGCATATAAAGAGATTAGTTCTTGCAGCAATTGCGGTGACTTTCAAGCACGCCGTGCAAATATTAAATTTACAGATGAAGACGGCAAGCGTCATTTTGTTCATACACTTAATGGTTCTGGCTTGGCTGTTGGTCGCACAATGGCTGCCGTTATTGAAAATTATCAAAATGAAGATGGCAGCATCACAGTGCCTGAAGCTCTGCGCGAATACATGGGCTGCGATGTAATTAATGCGCAATAGTATTTGCTTATAAATTTTTTGGGGCAGAAAAGATAGAGGGGCAAAAGATGGAATTTTCTAAAAAGAATTTGAGGGTTATTATTGCGCTTGTTGCATGCGTTTCATGTCTTTTTGGCTGCTTGTTTTTTGTGACTGCACAAGCGCAGGCTGAAACTCAAGGGCAAACAGATCCTCAGGGACAAACCCAAGGTCAAGACCAAGAGCAGACTCAGACTGTGCAGAAAAGTTCAAGCAAAATTGTCATGCTGAAAGGCACAACGCAAAAGGTTAAATATGGCTCAAAATTTGGTACCATAAAGTACACTTTAAGCAAAAAGAAAATTATAAAAATTACCAGAACTAGCAAATATAGGTTCAAGGTTAAGGCGCTAAAAAATGGCACAGTAACAGTAGTTTTTAAGTCAGATAAAATTTATGACAAATATAAAGTCACTGTTTCTTCTGGAAATAAGTTTGTTAATAAGTGGACAAAAAATATTGCTAACCAGATTAAAAAGAAAACTAGCGACGCTAAAGAGCAGCTGATATTAGGTTCTGAATATATCGTTGGGAATTTTTCTTATGCAAATGTATATGACTCAACAAAGGTAATTTCAAAGAGAAAAGGAAATTGCTATTCTGCCGGCAAGATCTTGGCAAAGATTTATAATGCGCTTGGCTATAAGGCGACAGTTCGCTATGCCGTCAAGGACAAAAAGTCCAGATATCCAAGCAATATAACGTTTGCTTCTGAGCATTACAACGTGAAGGTCAAAGCAAAAGGTAAAACTTATTATCTTGATGCAACTCCTGCAATGGGATTTGTTTATATTTCATCATCTAAAAAGCCTTTGGCTGAATATATGAATTTAGGTGGCGGCTGGATGAAAATCATGTAGTCTGCAGTTGAGTATTTAGCAATACAGGTTTCATTTTGATTCAGAGTGGCTCCGTCAGGCAACTGACGGAGCCGTTTTTGTTTTGAAGCAGTTGTTGCTGTGGCTGATTCTAAAAGTGCTGCGTAAGTCACCAAGAATCACATGGCTGCTGTGGTGAACGCTGCGGAAGTTATCACGACTGACGACGTAATCAAGCAAAGCGCAACATTTACAGTTAAGAAGGACAGTGCAATTAAGCGAAGCGCCACGAATGTTGCTTGTTTTGACGGGGCAGCCAAGTAAAGTGCTACGGAAGTTGGCTCTATTGACAAGGCGATGTCAAAATATATAAGTTCCGTTGCGCTTTTCGTCTCAGATAGCATTCAAATTGAGTTGTTTTGCTTGATTTGGCCGGATTTTATGTCAATTTGCATAAGTTCCGTTGCAGTTTTTGCTTTTAAGCGCAACGGAAAATGGTGTTTTTGACATCGCCTTGTCATTTCAATAGACTTCCGCGACACCTTCGCATCACCTTTTTCTATCGGCTTAAAATCTAGCGTTAATTTTGTGTTGCTATTACCAATAAGATGTGATCATTTTTTCTTACAACACAAGGGCAATTTTAGTATCGAGTTTTATTATTTATGATATTATTAGCCGGTATTGATAGCATAAATTAGACGATTAATCTAAGCTTTCTGTAGTATTCACTATAAAGCTTTGTTTGGCGAGTGAGTTAATTAAAAATGCAGAACCTGCATATCGCACAGGGGCTTAGATTGCATAAGTGGTAGTTTTGAATTAAGAAGGACGTAAACATGAATGACAAATATGAAAATGAGTTGTTTTCTCATAAAAAGATTTCACCATTGTTAATTGGTGCGATTTGTGCAGCAGCAATTGCTGCCATCTTTTCACTATTTTATTTTTATTATGAGCCATATGAAATAGATGAATTAATCTTTGGTTTTAGCTTTTCTTCATTTATCGACTTAGGATCATATGATTATCCTTTGGCTTATATAGTCATTTCTTGCTTTACGGTAGTTATAAAATTTGTTTCAACGATATTCTTTGTGCTTGTTGCAGTGCAAATTTTGCGTAACAAGAAAGCAATAGTCTTTTTAATTCTTGGAGCAATTCTTTTGTTGATGTTTGTGGCATGTGATTCTTTAAGAAGTATCATCATATACTTTTTGTATTATGATTTGGACGATATCATTGAAATAATATCCTCTAATATTCTAGGGATGTTGTTTCAATTATTGCTAGCAATATTGACATGCTTAATTTTCTTTTTGGGTCACTATGGAAAAGCAGGTGCAAAAATAGCTGTTACTATACTCGCTGGCGTATTAGTGATTATTTCTATGATATGCGCGGTATATGGAATTTATCCATTTGCATCTGGCGACGGTTTTCAAGATGGAGCTTACTATTACTTATATGTTTCCACTTTAGTCTTTTGGATAGCACTTTGGGCTTGTGGCATTATGCTCGCATGGGGCACGCCTATAAAAAATGTGGAAGCTGTACAAACTGTATCAGGAGCATTTGAGAGAACGGCAGTTCGCCCTTCTGTGAAGGAAATTCAGGATGTGCAAGCAGATGTAGTAAATAATAAGCAATGCGAAAGTGCAAATGATGTTGTTGAAGAGCGTTCCGAGCACGCAAATAAACAAAGAACGAGTGCTTATGATACATTAAGAGAACTAAAGCTATTACTGGATGAAGGCGTGCTTACGCAGGAAGAGTTTGATGAACAGAAAAGAAAGCTTCTTGACACTCTTTAATTTTGTCAAAGCTTTTTAAGGTATCTTTTCTCTTATTTAAAAAAGCAATAAAACTTTATGGCCGTTGAAACTTCAAGCACTTGTTTTTAGTTTGTGCAAAGTGAAGAAATTCTGCTTTAACTCGGACAAAATCCGTATTTTACTCGGAAAAAATTCAGGAAAAATCCGTATGGATGTCCGGATTTTGTTCAGGTTTCATCCGGAATTTTGGCAAGGTTTATTTTGTATCATTGATGGCAAATAACAATAACTTATCAACGCCGGAGGTCTTAATCATGACGCTTTGCATTAGCCATCGAACTGCTTTTAATTTTTGGCGCATGCCAGGTAATCATCCGCATAAGTTTCAAAAAGCTCCATGCAATATTGCTGAAAGCTTTCGTACAACAAAAAGCCTATTAGCCAAAGTTCTTACGTCTGAAATTTTTGGCGCTAATAGTTTCGAGATATCTCAGGAAATAATTCATTTTCTTGTACATGAAAAGAATGAAAGACGCTTTTGCTCAGGAACCAAGGTTCATACAATTTCAAAGTACGATACAACATCGGCTTACTATTGGATTACTGATGGTGTTGTTGTTCCATCACCAGAAACAGTCTTTGTTCAAATGGCTTCTTCTGGAAATTTCACTGCAACATTGAATGTGGGATGTGAATTGTGTTCATCGTTTGCTTTATATAAACAGCAAGACATTGATAAAGCTGGTTATAGTGTGGCAGAAAATAATTGTGAAAACATATCGGACAAGCCTAAACTTGACTCAAACAACAACGCGAAGCTTGTGCAGATACAGCCAGTAACAAATGCGCAATTGATTGTTGAGTATTGCAATAGTGTTAAAAATCATAGGGGAATTCAGAACGCAAGAAGAGCTGCTGGATTTTTGCCAAAAGGTAGCGCGGCTTCACCAATGGAGATTAAGCTGTTTCAAATTCTTTGCAGTCCTAGAAGTAAAGGTGGTTTTGGCATCTCTGTGCCACAGTTTAACTATGGTGTTTTGCTTGGCAATAAGGCTTCAAATATATATAGGCACAAGAAATGTATTTGTGACTTGTGCTGGCCAGAATTTAAAATTGATCTTGAATATGATAGTGACCTTGTTCATGCATTTGCAGAAAAAATTCATAGCGATGCAAACAGAAGACTCGCGTTGGAAGAAAATGGCTATCGTGTGATTACTGTTACAAAGAATCATGTTTATGACAAGTTGTTTATGGAAAGAATTGCAAAGAAAATAATGTCGTTTCAGGGCAAGAATTTGCGCATTCGACGCGATGGTTTTGCAGAAGCTCAGGATAGCTTGCTTCGTGATCTTGGGCTGCGCGCTTAGGCGTTGTTGGGTAAAGTGCTACGGAAGTTGCTTTTATTGACAAGGCGATGTCAAAATGATTAAGTTCCGTTGCGCTTTTCAGCTCAGATAGCATTCAAATTGAGTTGTTTTGCTTGATTTGGCCGGATTTTATGTCA
>CAVDAL010000067.1:0-4116 GCA_963606965.1 Acutalibacteraceae bacterium | reverse complement strand
GAGATTAATGCGATATTTGCATCCGGAATAATGAAGCCGCTTGGAATATCTATGTCTGTGATGTTGAGCACGTCTTGGCGCAGAGGCAACTGTTCAGTGAAGCTAATGGAATTGTCCACCAATGAAAGCTCAATATCTTTGCGCGCATGCTTGTCTGGAATTGAAAAGATAGCTGTTGTATTTTTTGCTGCAGCAAATGAATGCAGGAGTGAAAATAATTTTTCTTCACTGCCAGCAACATTTGGTTTTTCAACTTTCAAGTCTGCGTCAACGCTACTTTTCACACGCATTATTGATTGCAAAGTGAATCGCTGCTGGCTGCCAAAGTCTAGCTTTGCTGGCAAGCAATAATATTTTTCGACTTCATCAGCGCTAAGACCTGCATTTTGCGCAAGTGCCTTTAAGTCGTCATAATTGCGGCAAGCATCATCAAAAAGCGAGCGTGGCTCTGCCAAAACAACAAGCGTGCTTTCACTCATGTGCGCAATTGGCGTGTCCAGGCGCTCATAAAGATATGGCAGATATTTTTCCATTCCGTCGAATGCAATGCCAGCTTCCAGCTTGTGAACATCTGATGCAAGCTCGCTATCTGTTGCAAGTTCAACATTCAAGCTTGAAAGAAGATGAGTTATTGTCTGTTCATTAAGTTCAAATTCACGCGCGGGGCAAATTTCCACGCGGTCGAGTTCGCGAATGCTTTGCCCAGTACTTGCCACAACTTGACGCAAGCCATCAACATCATCGCCAAAAAATTCAATGCGAACAGGGCTATTCATTCCTGCGGCAAAGATGTCAACCGTGTCGCCATGCACAGCAAATGTGCCAGCGCCGTCGATTGATTCTGTATGTTGATAGCCGTGAGCAATTAAGAATGGCGCGAGCTGTTCATATTCCAGCATCTCGCCTGTTGCCACATCTATGAGGCCATCTTCTTTTGTGATGATTAGTGGGGAAAATAAGCCAGATGGCGCTGGCGCAAGTTTTCCTTGGTGCGCGCTGGATGGATGTGTGCTGCTTAGTAGCACATCGCTGCCTGTTTGCGCCGGCGAGTTATTAGCTGCCAGCGCGCCATTATTGTTTGCGGCATTGTTGTCTGATGGCATGTTACTGCTTGCCGGCGCAATTTTGCGCATCAAGGCTCTTGCACTTGTAACAACAACAATAGGCAAAGCTTGCGCCAGTGCACAGATTGCCTTGGTGCGCGCGCCCTGAACTTTCATATTATTTTTGTGCGCGCGCCAAGGCACGCCAATGCTATTTGGCAAGACCAAAACATTCGCTCTGCCAATAAATGCTGCTACATCATTAGCAAAGCGAGTTGCTGCTTCTTCGCCACTAACAACAACCAACATTGAACGCGGGTGCCTTGCATAAACAGAAGCAACCATAAACGGGCGCGCAGAACTTGCAAGTCCAAGGCTTACATCTTTGCCGTCTTCATATTTATTCACTACTGGCGCAAGAGCTTTTGCAGCAAAAAGCTTGCGTTGCAGCTGGTCAATTAGCATTTCTTATTCCTCCATATGCGTTTTTTGCAAACGCCAAAAAGCCGCCCAACTTATTTATTTTGGGTGGCAATGTTTTGCTCAATATTTATTTTTGCAGCAAGCCAGCAGTTGATAGCAAACAAGCTTTGTGCGAATGAGTTTAACACAATTTATATTGCATTTTTTATTTTTTCGACACAGGTTAAAATCATGCATTAAGAGCTGCATGGTTCGTCCTGCGCATGGAGTGGTTCACAGCTCCACTATTTTGCAAATCTTACTTTCCCATTCTTAAATATGAATTAAACATCCGCAATGCCATTTAGCAGCTCTCAATTCTTGCTATTTATGATATGGCTCGCCGCGCATAATTTTGAATGCACGATACAGCTGTTCCACCAAAACAACGCGTGCTAAATTGTGAGGCAGCGTTATTGCTCCAAAAGATATTTTTGCATCTACTGCATTTTTAACTGCATCGTCCACGCCGCAAGATCCGCCGATAATAAAGCAAAAGCTGCTTGTACCAGCAGTCATTTTCTCTTGCAATTTTGCAGCAAAAGCCTCGCTTGAATATTGCTTACCATCTATTGCCAAAAGTACTGTGCGCGCGCCATCTGGAATTGCTTTTAATATATCTGCGCCTTCTGCTTGCATGGCTGCTGCCTCGCCACCACATTTTGCGGGGTCGCGGTCTGGCACTTCCACAATTTCAAGTTTTGCATATGCGCTGGTGCGCTTCACATATTCTTGCACTGCATCTTTCCAGAACTTTTCTTTCAACTTTCCAACTGCAATTATGCGGATTTTCACTGCTGCACCTTTCCGCGCTTTTGAACTTGGGCTGCTTCATCATTAGCATGCGGTGCTTCATCATCATTATGCACCGCTTTATTCGCTGTACCAATATCATCAACAGCAAAACCAGAACTCGGGCAAGCATCTGCCAAAAAACATTCAGCGCAATGCGGACGCTTTGCATCGCAAAATTCACGCCCAAACAATACCCATTGATGGTTAACATTTTTCCATAAATCTTTTGGAATAATGCGCAAAAGCTCTTGCTCGACCTTGCTTGCGTCTGTCATTTTTGCTGATACAAGCTTTAATTTGTGTGCAATTCTATTCACATGAGTGTCAACTGCAATGCCTTCAACAATGCCAAAAATATTATTCAAAACAATATTTGCAGTTTTGCGACCAACGCCTGGCAACTTTTGCAGCTCTTCCATTGTGCATGGCACTTCGCCGCCAAAATCTGTCATTATCATACGAGCACATTCAATAGCATTGCGCGACTTATTTCTATAAAAGCCAATACTTTTTATAACAGTGCCAACTTCTTGCATGTCAGCCTGCGCCATTGCTTGTGGGTTTGGCCAGCGCCGGAAAAGCTCCGGCGTCACTTTATTCACAGCTGCGTCTGTTGTTTGCGCAGAAAGCGCTACAGCAATAACACATTGAAAAGCATCATCAAAATCAAGCGCGCATTCAGCATCACCATAATAGTCTTGCATTCTTGCGCATATTTCAATAACACGTTGCTGCTTGCTTGCTTTTGATTCGCGCGACATTATTCTTCAGCCCCATCCGCTGCATCTCCAGCACCGTCACCAAAGCAAACTCCACTGCCCACAGAACCCACACACAAACCATCAACGCCAGCGCCGCCCACAGCAGTACTATTTCGTTGTCGCTTTGCCTCTTTATTACGAGCGCGTTTCGCTCGGAAAAAGTCGTGCAACTCTTTCGCGCATTCTTCTTCCAAAACGCCTGCTCGCACTTCAAAATTATGGTTCAATCGCTCATCACTATTGATTGAATAAAGCGAGCCTAACGCCCCGCCCTTTGGGTCGCTTGCTCCATAAACGCAAGCATCAATGCGCGACTGATACATCAAACCGGCACACATCAAACATGGCTCAAGCGTCACATAAACAGTGCAGCCGCTCAAGCGCCAACGCCCCAGCTTTTGCGCCGCCTCTTTTATCGCAGCAAATTCCGCATGACCTGTTGGGTCAGCATCTTGCTCGCGGCAATTTGCCGCAACGCTTACCACCTGCGGCGCATCCAAAATATGCTTGCGAGTTGCTGCATCAATTGGGTCATAAACAACAACAGCGCCAATCGGCACTTCACCTGCCGCGCCAGCATCACGCGCCGCCTGCAAAGCCATCTTCATGTAATAAATGTCTTCTTCTGAATTCATATCACCTATATTATCACGGCAGCAGCAAGCTTTATCGTCGCGTTTTATAGCAACATCGATGCTCGCTCACAATTTAAAATTAATTCACATTCCCCATAATAAAAAAACCGGGGACACCCCCGGCAACTTGGAGGTAGTGCTTTGCACCACCAAGTAGTTTATAACATAGCAAAGATGAAGTTGCAAATAAAATTTCTGTTCTGCGCCACTGTTGCCGTCTTCCTTCACCATGGCTTTAACGCTTTCAAAACTTGAATATCATTTGACTTTTGAAAGTGTATCACAATTTCAACTACTAGCTAAGCCAAATTTACTCACTCTGCGTTTGCTTCAAAGCAGCTTGCTAACAAATTTGCTCTAGTTTTTGTGGAAAGCGCCACGGAAGTCTATTGGAATGACATGGCGATGTCAAAAACACCA
>CAVDAL010000066.1:0-19040 GCA_963606965.1 Acutalibacteraceae bacterium | reverse complement strand
TGTATGCGCTTTGCGCGCCTGTATATCTGCTGATATGCTCTAAATTTATAGCCCGTCATTTTTAGCCATCAAGTCTATTAAATTAATGTGCTTTACGCCATCGCGCTGGTTCTGCAGCGGGTCTAGCGTTAAAAGATATTGCGGCCAATTGTCGCGCACTTTTTGAAACGGCCTATACTCACGTTCTTCAACAGATTTGTCCGCAATAGACATTGAAACTTGAATATATGAATACCCATCATTTGCTTTTCTGGCAATGAAATCAATCTCTAATTTCCCGATTATTCCAATGCTAACGCGATAGTCATGCGACTTCAAATATGTATAAACTGCATTTTCCAACAGTGGACCGTAGTCCATGTTCGCATTCACATTTCGAGCAAAATAAATGCCAGTATCTGCAAGATAATATTTTTCACCGCCCTTTAATGAGCTTTTTGATTTCATGTCAAATCTGTCACAGCGATAGATAATCTTCGCTTTTACCAGCAAGTCGATGTAAGATGCAAGTGTTTGAGTTTTGACAGAAATTCCCGCAACATTCTTCAGATATACAGCAATGTTTGAAAGGTTGGTCGGCGCAGCATAATTGTTGATGATATATGTCATCAGCTTTTCAAAGACCAACTTGTTGCGAACCTTGTTCCTGCCATAAATATCTTTTTTAATAATCTGTTCAACAACATCTTCAATATAAAGCGACTTTGCTGTAAAGTCATCATATTCAGCAGCTTTAGGAAAGCCACCATATCGCAACCAATCCTGAAAACTCTGGGAAGTATTTGTATCTTCCTTCCCAAGGAAGTGCCTCATTCCAAGATATTCTGCAAAAGAAAGAGTGAAAAGCTCAATTTCAATGTAGCGCCCTGTTAACTTTGTGATTAGTTCACCTGAAAGCAGATATGAATTCGAGCCCGTTATAAAAACGGAAAAGTTTCCATCGTTTCTATATGCATTAACAACCTCTTCATAATCTTTAACATTTTGGACTTCATCTATAAATAAATAAATCGGACCAGCAGTTTTGCTTTGATCTTGTGGAAGACGCGCCTCGATAGCAGTTTCCAGCTGGTCTGGTGTTTTAACAGAGCGCAGTCCGCGTTCGTCAAGGTCAAGAAAAACAAGATGGTCGTTTTGAACGCCTGATTCAGCAAGTTCTTGCGCAATAGTCTTCATAAGACAAGACTTGCCACAGCGTCTTATTCCAGTGATTACTTTAATCAGGTCTGTGTCTTTAATAAATGGGCGAACTTTTTTTAAATAGTTCTCTCGCTTGAAGTATTTTTCATCCACTTTTTTCTCCAGAAATATCGCTGTTAAGGGGCAGAAGTCGTAATTTTTTTCATATTATGCCCCTTAACGGACAAATTTGGAAGAGTTTTGGGCAAGATTTTCGAAGAAATTATTGCCGGCAAATGCTTGAAATGTTGGCTTTGCAGCGCATGCAAAATGGTAGTATTGAAGCACGAAAAACATTCAGCCGAATAACGTGAAATAAGTTAGGTGATAAAGATGAAATATGCAGTTGTAATTTTAGATGGCGCAGCAGGATATCCGCTGGATTGCTTCGGCGGGAAGACAAGCCTTGAGCAGGCTGCAACGCCAAATTTGGACAAGCTTGCAGCAGCAGGAATGGTTGGTTTGTCGCACAATGTGCCAGAAGGCATGGAACCTTCAAGCAATACAGCTTGCACATCCATCATGGGTTATGACCCAGCACTTTACCCCATTGGGCGCGGCGCAATTGAAGGCGCAAGCTGCGGAATTGAGCTTGAACCTGGTCAGGTTGCCTTACGCTTGAACTTATGCAATGTTGATGAATCCGGCTGCATGCATAGCTATTCTTGCGGCGACATCACAACAGAAAGCGGCAATGCGATTATTGAAGAGCTGCAAGCTTTAAACGATGACACATTCACACTGCACAAGAGCGTGAGCTTCCGCGGCATTCTTGTTGTTAGTGGTCACCCTGAACTTATGGACGCGACATATAACGCGGCGCATAACTTCACCGACCAGCCAATCGCAGACAAGTGGCCAAGCGGTTCTGGTTCTGAAATTTTGAATGACTACATGCGCCGCTGCAATGAAGTTTTGGCAACAAGCAAAGAAAATGCCCGCCGCGAGGAAGCTGGACTTTTGCGCGCGACTCACGTTTGGGCTTTTTGGCCTGGTACTCGCCCAGAAGGCATGGAAGCTTTTAGCAAAACTTATGGCGGCATATGCGCATCAATGCTTAGCCCTGTCGACCTTTTGAATGGCTTGGCTAAAATGACAGATATGAAGCAATATCACTTCCATGGCGTGACTGACGGCCCAGACAACGACTACCGCGCAATGGGCGTTGGCGCACTGCAGATGCTTGATGAAAGCGACCTTGCCTTCATCCATGTGGAAAATCCAGATGCAGAAGGACACAATGGCGATGCTGCTGCAAAAGTTGCAGCTATTGAAGCAATTGATCGCGAAATTGTTTCCCGCCTTATTGACTGGCGTGAGGGTCATGAAGAAGGCTTGCGCATTATGGCTTTGCCTGACCACCCAACGCCTGTTGTGAAGAAAACGCATTCGTCAGAGCCTGTGCCATTCATCATGGAAGGCCCTGGAATTGAATGCAGTGCCGGCGCGCGCCTGACTGAAAACGAAGCAAAACTATCGAATATTGAATATGCGCATGGTTTTGAACTGATGAAGACTTTACTGGCTTAAAATAAAGCGCATAAATACAAAATGGGAGCAAACTGAGGAGAACTTATGCCCGTTAAATTATTGATGGGAAATGAAGCAATTGGCCTTGGCGCTATGCATGCCGGCGTCAATTTTGTTAGCGGATACCCGGGCACGCCTTCAACAGAAGTGCTTGAAACAGTTGCAAAACACAATGACGGTAGCATTCATGTTGAATGGTCAACGAATGAAAAGGCAGCACTTGAAGCAGCAATTGGCGCATCATATGCTGGCGCACGCGCACTTGTCACAATGAAGCAGGTTGGCTTAAATGTTGCAGCCGACCCTTTAATGACCTGCTCTTATCTTGGAATTAAAGGCGGACTTGTTTTGGTTGTTGCCGACGACCCAGGTCCTATTAGCAGCCAGACAGAACAAGACACTCGCACATTTGGTCAGTTCTCAAAAGTGCCAGTTTTAGACCCGACATGTTCCGGCGAATGCTATGGCATGATTCAGGATGCTTTTGAAATTTCTGAAAAATATAACACTCCTGTAATCTTTCGCCCAACAACGCGCGTTTGCCATGCTTGCGGTACTGTTAAAACCCGCGGCGGCATTGCAGATTGCGCTCCTGCAGAAGTCTTCAAAAATGTTGACCGTGAAGATGACGACCCAGCATGGGGAGGTCATGTTCCAAGCGGCTTTGAACGCGACACTGAAAGGTGGGTTGTCTTTCCGCGGACTAGCCGCATTGCTCATGGCAGAGTGGAAGAACGCGCCAAGCAGATTGCACAAGATTATGCATTTGACTATCACCCAACTCGCACAGAAATGGGATTGAAGCATCACGCGCAAGGAACACGCGACTTTGCAAGCGCTATTGCAAACAATAATGAACATTGGGAACTTGGCATTGCAACCGGCGGCATCTCTTATCAATATGTGAAGGAAGCTTTGGAAAAATTGCAACTTGACCTGCCTGTTTTCAAAGTTGGCATTCCTTATCCATTCCCACAAAAACAAGCTGTTAACCTGCTTAAATGCTGCAATGAAGTTTTGGTTGTGGAAGAACTTGACCCATGTATTGAACATGAATTGCAATGCGTTTGCGGCGAACATGAAATTACATGCAAACTGCATGGCAAAATGGATGGCACATTCCCATATGCAGGGGAACAAAGCGTGGAAGCTATTATTGCAGCACTGCAAAAGCTTGGTGCTGCTGATTGTTCAGAAGATGCAGCAGCGCAAATTAAATTACCGCAAGATATGCCTCCGCTGCCAGTGCGCCCACCAGTCCTTTGTGCTGGCTGTCCGCACCGTGCAAGCTTTTATGCTGTTAAGCGCGCAATGCGTGGCAAAAAGGCAGTATTCTGCGGCGACATTGGTTGCTACACTTTGGGCAATGCTGCTCCACTCGACATGGTCGACACATGCCTTTGCATGGGTGCAGACATCACAATCGCGCAAGGCATAAAAACAATCGAGCCTGACACTTACGCATTTAGCTTTATTGGCGATTCAACATTTTTTGCCAGCGGAATTACAGGCGTTGTTAATGCTGTTTATAACAGGCACGACATCATTATCTGCATTCTTGATAATTCAACAACTGCAATGACAGGCCAGCAACCAAACCCAGCCACTGGTCACACCATGATGGGCGTCGATGGTTCTGCTATCAGCATTCCAGACACATTAAAAGCGATTGGCGTTGATTTTGTAGAAACTGTCGACCCGCTTGACTTACGCCACAGCATTGAAGTTGTGCGCAAAGCTGCAGATGCAAACGGCGTGCGAGCAATTATTTTCAAGTCGCCATGCATCAACGTTTGCAGAAAACGCAAAGCGCCAGTCAAAGTTGACTACAACGAATGCACAGAATGCCACGCTTGCATAAACCAGATTGGTTGCCCAGCATTAACACTGCTAGACAATGCTGTTTGCGTGGAAACAAGCCTTTGCACAGGCTGCGGGCTTTGCACACAAATATGCCCGCGCGAAGCTTTAAGGAGGGCTGAATAATGAACAACAAAGCACTTAATTGCGTGATTTGTGGAGTTGGCGGCCAAGGCAATGTTTTAGCTTCGCGCTTGATTGCTCACGTTTTAATGGAACGCGGCGAACATGTTAAAACGGCTGAGACAATTGGTATGGCACAACGCGGTGGCAGCGTTGCAAGCCATGTGCGCGGCGGTCGTCCACATTCACCGCTTGTTCCAAAACACAGTGCCGATTTGCTTATTGCTTTTGAGCCGGCGGAAGCTTTACGTTGCTTGGACTATCTTGCACCAGATGGCAGCATTCTTGTTAACACACAGGCAGTTCAGCCAACAAGTGCAGCTTTAACAGGCATTAGCTATGACGGGAGCAAGCAGCTTGAATACTTACGCGAATTCGCAAAGCAAAATAAAAACATTAAGCTTGTGGAAGTTGATGGAGAATTTTATTGCGAACAAGCAGGCAGCATGCGCGTGCTAAACATTTGCATGCTTGCAGCAGCTTGCAAATATGAGCTTTTACCTTTTGGTCGCGAAGAGCTTGAAACTGCAGTGCGCAGCATGGTTAAAGAAAAGTTCCATGAGCTTAACTTGCGCGCAATTGATGGAGTATTTTCTTCGTGACAACTCAAATAACAAGCATTTTTGATTTAGCGGGAGCTCACCTTTATATTGCGATTGCATGCTCTATTGTCTTGGCTGGCATTCTTGTCGCAGCCGCCATTATAGATATTCGCACGCGCAACATTCCAAACATCTTTGTGCTGCTTGTGCTTTTGCTGGGAATTGCAGCAAGCGTGCTCACAGCGCAAGGGTACGCTTTCCCGCTTTCTGCCCCAAGCTTGCTTGAACGCTTTGCCGGTGCTGTTATTGCCTTTGTTCCTGTCTTTATTATCGGGAACAAAATGGGCGGCATTGGCGGCGGCGACATTAAGTTACTCACTGTTTTGGGCTTTCTTTTTGGAATTGAAGAAGCAATTGCTATGCTCGTCTGCACATGCATTATCGGAGCGTGCGCCGGCATAGTCAAACTTATTGCCAACTGGTTAAAAACAGAAAGCGACACAACATTTGCATATGCGCCATGCATCGCTGCCGGCGCACTCATCACTTTAGCGCTCGACCTCTTCTTCCGCTTGTTCTAATTTAATTCAAAACTGGAATGCAAACGCGTTGGATTTCGCCATCTAAATCGACATCAATCACTTTGACATTCGTATTATAGATGCGCTTCAAGCAAGCTGTATCAAGGACTTTGCGCGGGTCGCCTTCTTCAATGACTTTGCCATCTTCCATAACAATAACGCGGTGCGCGCAAAACAGGGCATGGTCTGGGTCGTGCGTAACCATCAAAACGCTCATGCCCCCATCTGCCAGGTCGCGCATCTGCTGCAAAACAAGCTGCTGGTTGCCAAAGTCAAGGCTTGCTGTTGGTTCATCCATAATCAAAAGCCTTGGCTCTTGCGTCAACGCGCGAGCAATCAAAACAAGCTGCTGCTGACCACCAGAAAGCTGGGTATATGGCCTATCTGCAAGCTCTGTTATCCCCATGCGTTCCATGCATTCAAATGCAATGCGCTTATCATTTTCTGTCACATTTGCAAGGCGGTTGATATATGGAGTGCGCCCCAAAATTACAACATCAGCAACAGTAAACGGGAATGGTGGCCTGTGAGCTTGCGGAATATATGCAAAAAGCTTGGCTCGTTCAGATTCCTTCATCCCTATTGTCGACTTGCCATCCATAACGATGCTGCCGCTCATTGGAGGCAAAAGTCCCAAAACTGTCTTCAATGTTGTGGACTTGCCGCAGCCGTTTGGACCAAGAACGCAAACAAATTCACTGTCGGCAACGTCGAAAGAAACTCCGTGCACAATTTCAGTCTTAACATATCCTGTATGTAAATCTCTAACTTCAAGCATTGCTTACCACCCTTTGTTCGTATTGCGGAAGATGACCAAGAAAAACGGGACACCCAATATCGAGGTAAGAATGCCAATTGGGATTTCTACGCTTAAGAGCATGCGAGCAATATCGTCTATGCAAAGCAGATATGCCGCGCCCATAATCAAACAAGTTGGAAGGAGCACTTTGTAATTTGGGCCAACAACCGCGCGTGCAAAATGCGGAATGACCAAGCCAACCCAGCCAACAACGCCGGCAACTGCAACTGAAGTTGATGTGATCAAAGTTGCGCCAAGAATAACAATCAGGCGAGTTTTGCGAGTGTCAACACCCATTGACCTTGCTTCATCATCGCCGAAAGACATAACATTGAGCTTCCAAGACTGGCTAATAACCAACCCAAAACCAAGCAGCATTGGAATAAGTGCAAGCCAAAAGTCAATGCGGTCTGCGCTGGAAAAGCTGCCCATCAGCCAATATGTAATAGCTGGCAATTTATCATTTGTGTCTGCAACAAGTTTGACAAAGCTCATGCCACTTGAAAACAAAGTCGACACAAGCATGCCGGCAAGGACCAGCCCCAATATCGCATCGCTTTTAACAATGCCGCGCATCCATACAGTCAAGCCCACAGCCAGCAAGCCGCCAATGAAAGCGCCAAGTTGAATGCCAATGTTTGGCATGTCGGCAAGCATCATCAGACACGCGCCCAATGACGCGCCAGCACTTGCACCCAAAAGGTCAGGGCTGACCAGCGGGTTTTTAAACATGCCTTGGAATGCAGCGCCTGCTGTTGAAAGAGCAGCGCCTACCAAAATTACAAGCATAATGCGAGGCAAGCGAATGTTAAACAAAGCACGTTGCAAGGAATCGCGAGCAACATCATCACCGATAAGAGCAGACTTCAAACAGCTAAAGAACCATACAACTTGATCCCAAAAACCACCAGCATCAACTATAAATGCTTGCTTCAACATCAAGCCAAAGTGCAAGAAATAATTTTGGATATAGTCACCAATTGACATAAGCATAATGCCAATGCCAATACCCTGTCGCAATGAATATGTGCCAGCAAAAAAGCTAAACAAAAAAACAAGCGCAAAAAGGCAAGCAATTATGACCTTCACACGCTTTTTAATCTTGTTGCCAAAAACTGCATTAGCCTGTTCCAAAAGTTCAGACTTATCTTGTTCGGCTTTTAAATTTTCATTGTCAGACTTGCTGACTTCGCCCTCTTTAGCTTCTTGCTCTGTTTTTTCAGGCTCTTGTTCTGTTGAAACAGCATTCTTCATACAAATTATTCCTTCGCCTTATATGAATTCCCCAGCAATTTAATTGCTTGTTCGTCTGTAATATCTGCCCAATACATAGTCTTATAGAAATTCTTTGTTTCTTCAACCATGTCTATATTATAGTATTGCGGATATAATAAATTGGCAATCCATTGAATGCCAATCAACCTGTTAACTCCAGGAGGCCTGTCGCACCATGCAAAAGGAGCATGCGGCATTGTATAAACTCTGCCATCCTTGACAGCCTTGATGTTTGCCCAATCTTCGCTTTCACGAATATACTGATCTGCACCGCCTGCGTCTTCTTCATCCCATGCAACAATGACTTCTGGGTTCCACTTCATCACGCGTTCCATATCTACAGAAGACATGCCAACCTCTGGCACTTCTTCAACCTTTGCCACATTATTTGCACCGGCTATTTTAAAGGTCAAAGCATGCTGTGAAGAATCAGGCTCTGTTTGCAAGCCATCTGGTCCTTCTGCATAATATAAAGAAATCTTCTCGTCTTCCTTTAGTGGCTTTAGCGCTTCTGTAACTTCTGCATATTTTTGCTCGCAATATGTGGCAAGCTCTTCCGCGCGGTCTTCTTCGCCAACAATTTCGCCAACAAAGCGGTAAGAATCTGCAATTTTGTCGAATGACCCATCAATCAAAACAACAGGGATGTTTGTTTGATTTTGCAAAGTTTCCGCGTCAGAAATGTTTGATTCTGTTAAACCAACGCCAGAAATCGAAAAGATAAGCTTTATTCCTTCAGAAAGAAGCATTTCTCTATCAATTTGGCCATTTTCTGAAATTGAACCCATGTATGGGAGCTGGTCAATGCCTTCTGGCAAAAATTCCAATTGTTCATCTGTAAACTGCGCACTTGAACCACCCTGCAAGTCTGGGTTCAAGCTGAAAATCCAAACCTGCGCCAAGCCTGACGTAAAATAAATTTTGCCCTTCAAGTCGTCAGCAACAGGAATTGTAAGCTCCCTGCCAGCATGGTCTGTAATTGTGCGTTCCCCTGTTACAACTTCGGAATATGTGTCATACGCGTCGCAGCCCCCCAGCGCGACGGATGCTGCAAGCGCACACGCGCCTGCACTAATGCGCAGAAAATTTCTGCGATCTATTTCTCCTCTTTTATTTTGCATAATTTTCTTTCGAATAGGCAGTAAATAAATGTTAGTAAACATAATAAATTATATTGAAATTATATGCACTAAAATTTTATTTAATTGCTGCCTAAACTTACCATATGGCTTTAGCCAGCGTTTGCACAAAGCCCAGTTGTCTAAGTAGCAGTTCTCAGTTTTATGGAATTATCATTTTTATAGAAAAATCATGTGAAAAACTTTCATTTTTTGCAAATTTTTCACATCGAACAAAAAATTCCACACCTCCACAATGACTTTGATATTTGTTTAAAACTCTTGTAGCAAAAATGCTATAATCTGAAAAACTTTCATTTTTTGCAAATTTTTCACATGGAAGGTCAAAATGATAAATAGAGATAAATATCTGAACCAGCTAATGACATTCAAAGACAAAGACCTTATAAAAGTCATTACAGGCGTGCGCAGGTGCGGCAAGTCCACATTGCTTGATATGATGCGCGAACATTTAGAAATAAATGGCGTGCCTAAAAATCAACTTCTTTCTTTCAAGATGGAATCTATGGAATATGACGGCCTTACTTACAAAGACTTATACAATCTTGTTCGCAAAAAAACAGCTGATATAAAGCATCCATATTTATTTTTCGACGAACTGCAAGAAATTGAAGGATGGGAACGCGCAATCAATTCCCTTCGCGTAGACATCGATTGCGATATTTATATCACGGGCTCAAATGCATATTTACTTTCCAGTGAACTTTCTACAATGCTTTCTGGGCGTTATGTTGAAATTGAAATGCTCCCGCTTGTGTTTTCTGAATATCTTGACTTTCAAGGTGCAAAGCCTGCTTCTAATGCTGCGGCTGGGATGGATTTGTTAGAGCTTAATGATGGTTCAATAGCTACACTTGATGGCATGTTTGAACAATTCCGCAAATTTGGCGGAATGCCATACCTATCGCTTGGGGCTCCTGATATTGATGAACATATGACCTATTGCAAATCGCTTTACGACACTGTTGTTGTTCGTGATATTTTAGAGCGCGACAAACGACGCGACAGAAGAAAGCTTACAAACAGCGAGCTCCTTAAACGCATTTGCGCATTTCTTTCAGACAACATTGGTAATGAAAATTCAATAAATAGCATTACAGGTGTTTTGAAATCGCAAAAAATAGAAGCAGCAAATGAAACTATTGCTGCATACATTACAGCTTTGTGCGAAAGCTATATGTTTTATCCAGTAAAGCGCTATGACATAAAAGGTAAAGAAAATTTAAAGACTGGCGGGAAGCAATATATCGTTGATGTTGGACTCCGAAATTATCTTATGAATTACCACAACTCTGACCAAGGGCGCGTTTTTGAAAATATAATTTTCCAGCAGCTTTTGTTTGATGGCTTTAATGTGTCTATTGGAAAATTGCGAAATGGTGAAGTTGATTTTGTTGCCACAAGAGGCGACAAAAAAATATATATACAAGTGACTGAAGACATGACTAATCCAAAAACTATGGAACGCGAACTGAAACCTTTGCAGTCCATTCGTGATTCATATCCAAAAATCATAATTACGATGAAAGGGAATTATCCAACCGATATTGAAGGAATTAAAATCTTAAATGTAGCCGACTTCCTTCTTCACGGCAAAGAAATTGTATAAAGCAAGATAAAGCAAGAAAAGCGCTCGAGGTTGAGCGCTTTTCCTTATTTGATAGCCTGTTCAGCGTTGTTTTTTATTTAACTACTTTAGAAGTAACAGTTTTGAATGTCTTTGAGCCTACGCCAGAAGCTGTTGCAACAACCTTAACCTGATATTTCTTGCCAGTACCAAGCTTCTTGATTGTCTTTGAAGTTGCCTTAGTTGCTTTTGTCTTAGTCCACTTCTTAGCACCCTGTGCCTTATAGAATACCTTATACTTTGTAGCGCCGTTAGCTGCCCACTTTACAGTAATCTTTTTCTTACCAGACTTGACCTTAAGCTTGCCAGGTTTCTTCATATTGACTTTAACCTTTATGGTCTTGCTGCCATTCCAGTTTTTATAAGTAATTGTGCTTTTGCCATATTCAGCGCTTTGATCTTTACCCAAAACAGAAATTTTATATGTGCCAGCCTTCTTTACTTTGTTGCCATATACAACGTAATTTGAAGTAGATAAAGTGTCGCCATCTGCATCTTTAACAGTTGGAACAACTGTTTGAGTCTTGCCATTATATGTCAAAGTTGGAGCTGTAACCTTAGCTGTGCTCAATGAATGAGGATAATAAATTACAAGTCCTGTAACGCCAGAGCAGAATGTGAATCCACCTGTAACATTTCCTTCTTGCAAATCACTATATGAAGAGCCCATCATAATTCTGTTGCCATCTTCTGGAGTGTTAGCACTTGCTGCGTTGCCAGCTTCAACAGCTGTTGTATAGCCTGATTCTCCACCAAGTCCTGCCTTAGAATAAGTTGTAGCCAAAACTGGACCATTCCACCAAACGTCTCCGCCGTCACCAGTATATTTTTCACCACTAGTGCCTGTCTGATTTGGCCAGAAATAACCATTTTCATCCATCATGTCATATGAATATGCGCACTTGCCATACAGTTCAGTTTCTGTAGTGCTGCCCTTCTTATAGCATGTTGGAATGAAATATGCACCGTCATCCCACTGAGAGAATTCATACAACAAAGAATCCAATTCGATATATTTTGTTGCTGAATAAACAGTTGTGCCATTCATAACATAATACTTTGGAGGATAATTTGCAGTAATTTCTGCAAGGTCTGCTTCAGTATATTCCTTTATAACCTTAGCTGTATCTGTTCCAATTTCTTGAGCTTGAACAGTGAATACAACTGGGTCGCCAGCTGCAGCAAAAGCAGAAACTGCCATAGCAGGAACAAGAGCACCTGCTAATGCGAGCGAACATGCGCACGCAATAATTTTCTTGATTAATTTACCTTTCATGTTATTCCTTTCCTGTTTACCTTCTTTACTAGTTTCCAATTTTGAACAGGACAGCTCAAATTATACTATCTTAAAGTGAATATCGAAGTAAAAATATTCATCTTTAAAATTATTTTACTTTCCCACTAATCTTAGCAGAACAATATTTGCCGTAATAATACTTTTTACCAGGCTTTTTGAACGCGCAAACTTTAACCTGATAGCTCTTTCCCTTCTTCAAGCCTTTGATTGTTTTTGACTTTGATTTTGAAGTTGTATATTTCCACTTCTTTGAGCCTTTAACTTTATATGCAATTTTATATCCAGTTGCTCCAGTTACGCCTTTCCAGCTAACTTTAATCTTCTTCTTCCCAACTTTTATTTTGCTAATCTTTTTCACCTTGTTAGTAACAGGCTTTTTTGCTGTAACAGTTTTTGTAATGCTGCCAGTTAAATTATTTTTACCTGTGATTGTTACATTAAAAGTGCCAGGGCCATATGTGCTTGACGTACAGGTGACAGTGTAATTACTGCTTGGAATAACAGCGCCTGTCATGCCCTTAACAACAACAGTTGGTGCTTTGCCAGTATATTCATAATTATTCGCAACACTCACTGTGCACTGTGTCGAAATATCCGCTTTTGTGATAGTAAAGAACAAGTTTGCATAATTGGTGAAGTTGCGATCGTTGCCAACAATGTATCTAATTGTAATGCATGCACGTTTGCCAGCTACATCACTTGTAACATTCAAGTTTGCATCTACCGCGTCAGTACTTATAACATCTGTTGGGTCAACAGGGTCGCCATAAACAACACGGAAGTCTTTGCTCTGTACAAGCCTGTAATAAGGTTCGCCAGTTTCGCTATCCTTCAAATACATCGCATTCACTGTTAACAACTTAGACGTATAAGCTTCACCCAAATATGGAACACTCAAACCATAAACTTTTTCCCCATTTTCATCCAAAGAATAAAGCCGGGCTTCTGTCTTTGCATCAGCTACATCGCCTGGGTCAAAATAATATTTCTTGCCATTGCAATCCAGCAGCGCATATTGTCCAGTTGTATCTTCTGAAGCTTCTGCATAATAAAAATCACTACCAAGCAAATGAGATTTTGATATAACAAAGAAGCCATATGTTGAACCAGTGTAATTGCTATCTTCATTTGCAGTAATTTCAACCTGATAACCTATGTGGGACTTTTTATCATAAGAAGTTGCTTCTGTTGTTACACGATAGTTTTTAACAGTACTTGTGTCTACTTCTGCAACTCGCTTGCCGCTCTTTGTTACAAATTTAACAGGCTTTGTTGGGAAGATGTAGGAACTGCGGCTAACAATATCACCCGTGCCGTCCTTAACAACAAGGTCTCCGTTACCACTTTCATCAACTTCTTCGCTCATCCATTGTTCTTTTGCATTATATTTTTTGGTTTTAATAATGGCTGTGCATTCTGAAAAATCACCTTTGCCAACTTTATAAGAAAATTCTGTGCTATTTGTGCCGCTATATTTGCCAATGCCAACAATTGTTGCTTTGAATGTTGTATCTGCAATGCTGCTTGCACCATAAACGTCGCGGCATTTTCCATTTTCATCCAAAACAGATTCATCCGGCAAAACATAATAGTCAACATTTTGAACAAGCTGCGTTGACCCTAAAGTCAATGTTAGCTTTGGTACTGGATTTTGCGAAGTTGTATAACTTGCCTTTCCTGTGCCATCTTGAGTGATTGTTGCACCTGCAATGCTTGTTGGTGCATAACTCGACATCCAATTTAAAACTGGATATTCTTTTTCATCTTCACTAAAGAAATATCCGGCATTTTCTTTTGTAAAATCTGCTGTCTTCAAACAAGCATTTAATAGAGCAGAAGATTTCTTCATTTCATCAGAACTTATATCTTTAACAGTGCTTTCTTGGACTGTGCCATATCCACTTTCTGCAATAGCTTTACCATTTTGAGTATTACCTGTAATGTAATAACAGTCATGGATATAGCCTTCATTGCTACCGCAAATTCCGCCCTGCCTATATGCTGCGCCAGATTCAATTGCGCCAGTTGAATAACAAGATGCAATTTCTGGTTCAGAGGAATCAAATTCATCACCCATGCTTTTAATAAATCTTGCTGTAGCGCCAACAATACCAGCAGCATAAAATCCTGAGCCAGTTTCCGTTGTCACGATTGCTTTGCTATAGCAAAGAAGAATATCGCCATATGTTTGTCCAGCAATTCCACCTGGCATTGGTTTGTTCCAACGCATGCCAATTACTTTTTCATCTTCACCACTAGAAAGGTTTGCACATTCGCGAATAGAAGTATATGTTCCGCCGCCGCCTTCAATGCCGCCAACAGCATGCAAGCCAGTAATAGCAGCTTTGTTTGTGCAACGATATATCATTAACGCATGCTCTGTACCAAGCCTTTCTTCCCCTTCTGCTTTATAAGAACCAGCATCTGATGTTGCAGAGCTTGAGCCACTATAAACAAGAGCACGCAAGCTGCCAACAATACCACCAACACCATCGCCCTGTGGCGCATTGACTATTGCAGTATTTTTGCAATTTGAAATGCTTGCCATGCCATAGCCAACAAGGCCGCCAACGCTTTTAAAATATGATGTTGTTTGTTCACCAAAACGGTCAGGGGAACCCGTGCCATCGGCCAAAACTTTGACTGTTGCTTCCTCTGCTATGCAATTAACAAGTTCGTGCGTTGCTGCTGTGCGCGTATATTTGCCATCGCCGCTTGGATATTGTGGTTCAAGTTCATTATGCGACTCATCGTCACCTTCATCTTTGATTGTATGAACAATAACATAGCCGCCAAGCTGACCAACAAGTCCGCCAACGCTTTTGCCAATTGTGCTATAGCTTGGTTTTGGAGATTGGCGAGCCTCAATACTTACAAGCGATGTTTCATCATTGTCGCCTGTTAATGTGCAATCTTTCATGCTACCTGCACAATAACCTGCAATGCCGCCAACATATTCAACAACTTTGGCATCTTCACTTTTGCCTTCTGCAATGTCTCCAAACGGATCTTCCACATTGTCCATTTCTGCACTTTCAACAGGGAATGTGCTTTTGGCTATAACACTTGAATTTACAACTTTAACATTTTCAAAAACGTAAGCGCCGCTGCTAACGTCACCATATGCATAACCAGCCACAACGCCAATGCACCTTATAACTTTTTCTGCGCTTTCTGCTGTGACCTTTGCGCCTGTGACTGTCAAATTTTTAACCTTGCCGCCAGCACCAATGCAGCCAAAAAAGCCGACATATTCTGTGCCGCTAATGCTCAAGTTGCTTATAGTTTTATTGTTACCATCAAAGGTGCCTGTATATGGATTTGCTTTTGTGCCCAGCGGAATCCAAGTTATGCCACTCATATTTGGGTTAGCATTCAGCGTGATGTCTGCTGCTGCCAAATCTTTGTCGCCGTCAGAAATTTTCTTTGAAACATCATAAAGATATGCTGCATTTGTCTCTGGGTCTGCATTTGCAATAACAACGTCTGTGCCATTTTTGCTTTCATTAAGTTCAATGCCGCTTGGCAATTCATCAGCATAAATGTCTGCAGTTTCAATTTCTGCTGTTGCTTTTTCCTGTGTTGCTTCGTTTACGCTTTCGCTTTCACCCGCATCTTCTATAGCAGATGCCGTAACGCAATCTTCCACATCTGCCTCATTATCAGCAGCCTTTGTCGCGCTATTTTCTGCGCTACTTACATTTTCTGTCGCAGCTGTTGCCGCCGCTGCATCTTCGCCATCAGCGCTAGCTTGTGCACTTGCCGCCGGCACTGCAACAAACATTGTCATCACCAGCGCGAAAGATGCAAAGCATGAAACTGCCTTTTCAAACAGCGCTCGCCCATTCATCATTCTTTTCATGGCTACCTCTTTCTAGATTTTTGAAAATTTTAGAGCAACTTCCTTTTGAACGACAAATATCTTTCAGCACCCGCAACAAGCAGGAGCAAAATTAATGTAGGAACAAAAGCATAATTCAGCGGGTTGTCTTCATAAATTGGCACAACATTGCTTGTAGACTTATTCATCATTTGATAAATGCGCCATTGTGTGTCGGCATCCATTTTTTCCATTGTTGCACCAACGCCGCTACCGCCAGACGTACCAGCACCACTGCCGCTTGTGGCTTCCCCTTTAGTACCGCCACTGCCACCAGAGCCACCACCGCTAATTTCATTATTGTTTTCATCGCCATGTGATGACGGCGGAGAACCAGCCATAACAATTGTGAATGTGTGAATGAATTTGATTGACTTGTCCGTGGCAGAATCTGCCGAAGAAGCCGACCCAAACACAAGCCTGAAGCAAGTGCCGCTATTCATTTCTGCACTTGTATCTGTTGTGTTACTATTCCATGAATCTTTCAAAGCAAGCATTGTTGGCACTTGCTCTTTTTCTTGTCTTGAGCCGCCAAGATCATAATTTGGATAATAATAGCGAGTTGTCTTGAGCAGCCATTTTGCTGTAATTTTGCCAGGATTTGCGCCATCATTTGCTGCCATGGTGAAATATTTAATATCATCTGTTTCAATTTGCATACTTTTTAGCAAGGTCGCAATTGGCACACCATAAGCTTTATCTGTCACATATTTGCCGGAAGACTGCGTCAAAGTATAAGTTCTTGTCACAGCGCCCAAAGCTTCAAACTGCTTTTTTGTATACGTCTTAGAAGAAATAATTTTGTCTGGCGAATCTTCATAGCAAACATTCACTTTCAGGCTGCTTGCTGGGTTATTGCCATCAACCTGTTTGCCGTTATTGATCTTTAACGTGATTGTAGATTTCACAATACCGCTATTTTTACTGGCATCCCCGCCAGTAATTGTTACACGCACATTTGTCACAGCATCTGCAATAGCTTTAACCAGAGCTTTTCCGCTACCCTTGCTTGAAGAAACTGAAGCATAATTATCATCGCCAATGCTCCAAGCAACCGTATCAAAAGCTCCGCTTTTTGGTTTTTCAGAAGACGGAGCAGAAGGATAGCTTGAATAGATTTGCGTCTTGCCTGTGTCAGGGTCTTTATAAGTTACGCGAATATAAATATTTTCATAGCGTTTGCTTTGGTCAAGAATGAGTGGATCATCGCCATATTCATTGCCATCTTTGTCAACAATCACAATCTTGCTAACAATCATGCCAGCGCTTTGGTTATATGTTGTAAATGTAATTTCTGCTGTGATGTCTGAATAATCTTCATTGTTGGGAGTGACTTTAACTGTTGCTGTGCCATCCTTTAATGCTGTCACAACGCCAAGGCTATCCACGCTGATATTTCCCTTACCAGCAGTTATTGTATACAAAAAGCCATCTTCTAAGCCGCCTTTATCTTCCCATGCTGTAGTGTCATGTTCCCAAACAGTCGCGCCTTGCCATGTTGCCCCAACAGAAATTCGCAATTGGCCGCCGCGCGTGCTAATCTTTTTTGTGGCTTTTTCACTTGTATCCCAATTATCATTTTGGTCTATCGGGAATGCCTTAAGCTCAATGCTTTCAAGCTTAGATTTTGTTTCGCTCTCACCGCTATCAGAGTCATCAGATCCGTTACTTGCATTTTCTGCATAGCTTTTATTCGCATTAGATGAATAAACAAACACAGAAAGATTCACACAAGCAAAGACCATCAGCACTGCCATAATGCAGCGCAAAATCATAATAGCTTTGTCAAGGCGTCTAGCTTTCACCTTAGTTGTTCATCCCTATTTATTGCTCGAATTTGAAGATGTGCCAGATGATGACGAACTGCCAGAAGCAGATGCGCCTTTATCAACATCTTGCGTCAGCATATAAAGCGTGCCAGTTGACGGATCTTGATAAACAGTGCCAAGCTCTGTAAAACTTGAACCTGAATTTGTCATATCTTGCGCCATTTCATTAACGTCGACTTCTGTCACTTCATCCTGCTGGACAATTTCTTTATATTCAGAAATGTCAACATTTGCAAGCGACACAATTGCTAGCATCAAGCCAACGCTCATGACCAAAATTGCATCAACAATGTTTGCAACATTTGCCATTGGTTCAACGTTGTCGCCGGAATTGCGCAACGAGCCCTTGCCCTTGCGCAAACCGCTGCCGTCACCTCGAAGATTTATAGCCATCTTGCTTCACCTGCTTATTTTTCTGCACTAACATTGCTGGTGCTATCTGATTCACCCTGTGTGGCACTAGCTTCACCTTCAGCATCAGCCGCAGCTTGCGCACCAAGCTCACCTGCAACTTTGCTTTTTTTGCCACGCTTCTTCTTCCTGCCAAAAAGACCTTTTTCCGCAGGAAGCATGGCCACATATTCTGCAGCGCTTGATGCATCGCCCAAGCTTTCCCCTGCAGCAATGCATGTTGCAGCTTTTTCAAGAATGCTTGTCATTATAGTTTCTTCCGCAGCTAAATATTCTTCATACCAAGCCTTACGGAAGCGCCCAATAAATAATGCAACAGCAGCAACAACCAAACCGGCGATCGTTGTATCAAAAGCAATTTCAATTGATGATGCCAAAATATCAACTTCGCCTTGTCCCATCGCAACAATGCCAGGACCAAGTGGAATCAATGTTCCCATCAAGCCAAACATTGGTGATATTTTTGCAACAAGGTCTGTGCGGGAAGTGACACGCAAATATGCTGACTCCTGCGCTGCCAGCAATTTCTTTGCAAGAGCAATACGCGCTTCTTCCGGCAAATATGAATAAGCAATAATTTCATGCAGAGTGTTCTTTTGACTGCGCAACAAGCCGCTTGATTCAATGATGTCATTAAGCTCACTCCAGCTGGCATCGTTTACCTTCGCCATTAGCTGCGGCAATGCAACTTTGAAGTGTCTGCGTTCAACAAGTGCTTCAATAATAATTGCCGCGATAAGACACACTGCAAACACAAGCAGTATGAACAAGATTATCATTGTTGGATATAAAAGCCCCTGCGCAATGTTATGCAGAAGCTCTTTAATGTGAAGAAATTCACCCATTATTTTTCCTTTTGTTTGTTTTTTGACCGCGATAATTTTATAAAAAAGCTTACCCTTGCGCAAGAAATAATTTACTTAGTTATCTGTTACAAGGTGCATTTACTTTTTAAGTATAAAAACAGG
>CAVDAL010000065.1:0-3309 GCA_963606965.1 Acutalibacteraceae bacterium | reverse complement strand
GGCAAGTTCAATATCAAGGCAAGCAAGATTTAGAAAGATTTTCTGTATCTTGCTTGCCTTTATAATTGCAATTTCTTTTTGCATCCCATTTTCATCTATGCAAGCAATTGCACAAACTGTTAATACTGCGGAATCTGATTTTTTGACTAGCGGCGATGGCTCATCAAGCAACCCATATAAAATTGATAGCGAAGAAGATTTGATTGCATTTTCGACGGCTGTAAATGGCTGCAGCGTTGTTGATGGAGCATGGGTTGCGTCTGGTGAAAGCGCACAAACATTTGAAGGCAAGAAGATAGTTTTAACTGCCGACATAAATTTGACAAATGCATTTACGCCAATAGGCATTGGTAAATATAATGCGTCGTCATATGTGACAATAACAGAAGTTTCATTCAAAGGGATTTTTGATGGTCAAGGTCATAGCATAAATAATTTTTATTGCAATGAAAGCTCGAACCCTGAATTCACATTGTCTAGTGAAAAATCTATAATCAATAATCATAAAGCGAATTGTTTTTCTGCTTTGTTCGGGTCAATTAATGGTGCAACAATCCAAAACTTAAATCTTGTTTTGGCGCAAGATGCAAACTTTGGAAAGTATGGCGCTGGAATTGCTGGTATTGTCTGTGGTGGAGACACAGAAATTTCATGTGTTTCTGTGACAGGCAATGTTGCTTCAAATTCAACATCATCAAATGTTATTGGTGGCATTGTTGGAATTTACGCCCCATCAAAGACGGCAAGTCTTAAAATTGCTCATTGCTTTCACAATGGCAAAGTAAGCAGCACAATGTCTGCTGGTGGGTTTATTGGCAGCATTTCAAAAACTGGAGTCAGCATATCTTCTTCATATCAATATGGTGAAGTTTCAAGCTCTTATTCCTCAACATCAGTGGATAGATTTTGGGGAGTTTTTATTGGCGGCGGCTCTGCACAATCACCTGCAATTGAAAATTGTGCAACAGACCAAGACGGACAGCTTGTTGGACAAAATATAACAAATGCTACAACAACAAATTGCATAACAGGAATCATTGACACTTGGAATTCAGATGCTATTAAAGCAGCCTTGGGCAGCGATTGCTATATATATTATAAGGATGGTGCAACGCCTCCAACTTTGCTTTTTGGCAGTGCCAAAGTTTCATACACAATAACATTTGAATATGGAGCAGATGATGTGTTTGGTGCGCTGCCAACAGCAGATAAAGTTGAAGAAGCAAGTGAATATACAATTCCAGCTTCATCTTTAACACGACGCGGATACAACTTTGCGGGTTGGATGCGCACTAGCGCACAAGCTGACTCAAAAATATATAAAGCTGGAGATGCCTTCACAATGCTGTCTGAAGCTGTAACTTTTACAGCACAGTGGACGCAGCGTGAAGTTGCAAAAACATTTTCAACGGAACAAGACTTGCGCACTTTTGCTTCCGCTGTGAACAGTGGAAGTATTGATACAACAGGTGAAATTTATAAACTTGAAAAAGATATAAAGCTAAGCAGTGCTTGGACGCCAATCGGCTCTGAAAAGAATCAATTCTGTGGAATTTTTGATGGCGGCGGGCACACTATAAGCGGCTTGAATGTGACAGATGCAAGCATTGTTGCTGGTTCAGATGCTAAAAATACCTATGCTGGATTTTTTGGATATATTGACGGAGCTACAATAAAAAATCTTGGTGTTAGCGGTTCGGTTTCTTCTTCGGCATATTATTCAGGCGGACTTGTTGGAATGGCAAGTGCACAGCACAAGTCCTCTGCAACCAGTCCTGAACTTGTTTCAACGATCGAGTCTTGCTTTTCCCGCGTGAAAGTGACGGGCAGCGCATATGTTGGCGGCTTGGCAGGTTATCTTGTTCGCACTCAAATTTCCAATTCTTATTCATCAGGCTCTGTTTGCACAACATTAAGTAACGGAATTACTGGCGGGCTTGTTGGGTGCTATAAAACTTTGCCTGACAAAGAAATTATTGCTTTAAACAATTGCTATTCCAGCGCACTTACTTATGGCACATCAGGTTCAAGCGCGCACATTGCATGTCTTATTGGTGCAATTTCAGAAACTTATGCAAAGGGCAATTCAAGTGCAGCATGGGCATTTGCCAACAACACTTATGTGCTATCAAGTTCTTTGCCAGCATTTATTGTTGAAACTTCAGCTGGCAATTATGTCGACGCAGCTTCAACAGTCAGTGAAGTATATTATTTAAGCAAAGAAGAACTGGTTGCAGCTGCAAATTCTTCAAGCGCTAAATATTTGGGAAGTGCATTTCAAGCAGAAGGCTCAAGCAAAGCTTCATGGATTAATGATGGATATCCTTTGCTTGCTTGGGAAAGCATACCTTCTGTTCGGACGGCCGAGATTTCTATAAGCCCAGCTTCTGCAAAAGCAGTGTTAACAAATAATGAAACTGGTGTGGAAGTTGCAAGCATATCCTCGTCAGTTTCGCAAAGCAGTACTTTATACACTTATGATTTGAACGCGTCTGCTGCATATACTTTGAAGGTAAGCGCTGCCGGCTATACAGAACAAAGCTGTACCATTGATGCAACTGAAGGCAGTGGAACAATCAACAAAGAAGTCAAACTTGAAGCGATTGCATATTCAATTGCATATGACATGGCAGGCGGAGAATTTGTTGCAGGTTATGCTGCTCCAAAGAGCTTTACTATTGAAAGCGGCACAATTGAATTGCCAAGTGCAAGCAATATTAAGCGCGCAGGGTGCATTTTTGAAGGATGGTATTTATATTCAGATTATCAAGGCAGCGCAATTGAAAATATAGATTCTGCAAACGCTCAAAATTATACTCTTTATGCAAAGTGGCGTGCTGCAACTCGTGTATTGAAGCTAAGCATTGAGCCCAACAGTGCAATTGTTAAAGTTATGCGCGAAGATACAGGTGAAGCTGTCCAGCCGCAAGAAGATGGCAGTTATGTTTTGGGTGTTTTGCTGCAATATAGCGTGGAAGTTTCTTGTGATGGATATTACACTCAAAATTTTTCTGTTGAAGCAGGAAATGAAGACATTGCAAAGACTGTGGCTTTAGAGGTGGTGCCGGCACCTGAGCCTGAGCCACAGCCAACCCCAACACCGGAGCCTGACCCAGACCCAGATCCTGACCCCGATCAAGGCGGCGACCAAGATCCGCAGCCAACTCCAGACCCTGACCAAGGTGGCGACACTGACCCAGACCCGCAACCACAACCACAACCACAACCAGACCCAGACTCTGGTACAGATGAAGGGCAGCAAAAAGTAATAAATACTCGCTTGTCTGCAGGCCAAACGTTTAATGTCGG
>CAVDAL010000064.1:0-4730 GCA_963606965.1 Acutalibacteraceae bacterium | reverse complement strand
GTTTTAATGTTTCATGGAGACACAAAGGATGTTGTAGCAAGAAATTTTTATGTAACACACTTGAATAAGATTAATAATAACGGTGTGCGAAATTATAAAAAGTTTTTGCTGCTCACAGAAGGAAACATGAAGGTACTGGCAGGGCATGTTAATGCTGGTGTAAAGGAAAAACTCGGGTATATCGAAAACGGTTTCAATTTTTCAGATAGAAAAAATTGCTTTAAGAAAAATAACGAATTTGTGTGTGTTACAAGACTAGATGTCGATAAGAATCCGTTTGACTTAATAGAGATATTTAAGAATAAAAATTTGAATCCAGCATATAAAGTTCATGTTTATGGGGATGGTCCATTAAAAAAGAGTTTCGAAAATAAAATCGCAGAATTAAATCTTGAAAGTAAAATAATCGTTCATGGATATTGCGACAACAAGGATGAAATATATAAAGACAAACAAGGCCTGATTATGACCAGTCTTAGTGAAGGGTTTCCATATGTCATTTTAGAGGCCTATAAATATGGAATACCAGTTTATTCATATAACTCTTTTACTGCAGCCGCAGAAGAAATAGCCGATAATGTTGGGGTTTTGGTTGAAGCTGGAAACATAGAACAATATGTCAGTGCTTTAAACAATGCTAAAGATGTTGAGAATAGTGACTTTGATTATATGTTAGATAAGTTTTCAAACAACACTATTGTTGAAAAATGGATGAAGTTGTTTGAAGAACTAGACCAGCTAGGGTGTGATGAGCGGCTGGACTTGAAGCAAAACACAACAAAACCTAATTCCAAACAAAATGGTTTGAGGTTAGATAAGAAGGCAATTAAAAAGCGTATTTTAGAAAGTGAGTCACTTTCCACAAGTAATTTTTATGTTGGCTTAACTGCTTTTAAACTTAAACTTACGAAATTGTTTAAAAAGAATAACGAGTCGTTAGTTTCAATTGTTGTTCCATTTTACAATAATAATAAAACCTTAAAAGCTGCGCTTAAATCTGTAAAAAAGTCTGGCTACAAAAACTATGAAATTATTGTTGTAAATGACGGTTCTTCTGAAGATCCAAGTGAAATAGTAAACAAGTTTAAAAATGTTAGATATTATTACAAAGAAAACGAAGGTCTTGGATTGACACGCAATTTTGCAATTGATAAAGCAAAAGGAGAATACGTTTTCTTTCTTGACTCCGATGATGAATTGTGTAAAGGCTCGTTAAGTGCTTTAGTTGATTATGCGCAGAAAGAAAACTTGCCTGTTGTGTGTGGTCTATGTCGCAGAGTTTATTACAACACAAAAAAAGTTTGCTATTGGATGCTACCAGCGTATAAGAAAAAAACTGTTAATAGTGCTGCAAGGCGAGATAAGATTATATGTGACACATTAAGCACTTCTAAATTATATAATTTAAGAGAATTAAGAAAGTCAAATATAGTATTTGAAGAAGGGCTTTATGAGGACGTTCTTTTTACAGCAAAGATATATAACTATTTTGACAGAATCGGTGTTATTCCTAATGTGGTATATTCTTGGTATATTTATGGAAAAAACACTTCTATAACAACGTCAATAAGAATGAGAAACGTTCGCGATAGAATCGCTGCACATGATGAAATTATGAGCTTTGCTGTCGAGAATTATAAAGTTCAATATATGAAAGAATTTATAACTAATCATATGTATGTGATTTTAAATAGTTTTAATAATTTTTCTGAAAGCGAACAAAAAGAAATTTATGAAATGATTAGAAACCACTTGTTGAAATACAGGTATTATATTTATGAAAAATTAGTTCGCGTGCCGGAAAAGAAACATATGCTAGATTTAATTTTAGATAATAATTTTGATGAGTTTTTAAAAATAGCCAAGCTTACTTCAAGCGTCTTTTCGAGAACAATAAAGGCTTTGACAGGACAGTGGGAATAGTTTATCTAGACTTTTATCGTATAGCATAAAATGATTTTTTGTTATGGATGTTCTGTTTTGAACCAGAATGGATCTGCAAGTTCGGCTGTTGTTAAATCATTTGCATTTGATACTGTTGCGTTTGAAAAATATTTGATAAGGGTATGAGCAGAGTAAACATAAGTAAGCTTTGGCGCTGCGGCAATTTGAATAAACCACAAGACTCTATTAAGCCGCAGCAAAGGCAGCGGGATTATTCCCTAGATTGCCTGCGAATATTTGCATGCTTTCTTGTAATAATTATTCATGTGTGTGCTGCATATGAATTCTTTGATCTTAATCCAAGTAGCACGCGCTGGCTTGTGCTAAACGCATATGATTCATTTTCACATACAGCTGTTCCGCTGTTTTTAATGATTAGTGGCAGCTTGTTTTTAAGCAGAGAAAAGCTCGATTTAAAGCGCTTTCTTCGGAAAAATCTTGCAACAATAATTATCGTATATTTTGTATGGGCATTTATTTATGCTGTGGCAGATAATACTGAAAATTTTACAGACTTTACTGCTGTGCTATCCATAGATTGGTTACGTGATTTTGCTCATTCTTTCGCAAATGGCAAATTTCATCTTTGGTATTTAAGGGCACTAGTATTAGCATATTTATTGATACCGATTTTACATGCAGCAATTCATAAAACTGGGATTTCTGTAAAGTATTGCACTTGCGCAATCTTCTTTATGTTCGCGCCTTTCTTTTTGCTAAAGACAGTTCCAAGCATGCCAAGTTCAATTGAAGAATTGCTTACAGTTTTTAGACCAACATATGTGATGTATGCATTCTATTGCATTTTGGGCTACGCCTTGACAAAATCTATTCGATTGAAGAATGCACCGTGCTGGTTGTTGTTTGTGATTCTAATTATTGTTGCAGCTGCATCAATTTATGCAAATGCTGCTATATCAATTTCAGATGGCGAAGCGCATAGCTATTTTTATGACAACTTCTCTATAAATATTATTTTAGAATCAGCGATTATATTTTTGCTGTTCAAAAAGCTAGAGCCGCGTTTGTACAACTGGCGTTTTGGTGGCGCTTGCAAATATGTTTCTGGTTTGACGCTTGGCATATATCTTGTTCATATTTTCATAATTCGCGTATTTGCAGACGCTGGATTTATAAATCTTGGCATTAATGCTGCAATTTATGTGCCAATTGCCGCGCTGGTAGTTTTTATAATTGCAGGGTGTTTTACAGCAATTGTGCAAAAGATTCCTCTGCTTCGAAAAATTGTATAAGCGCAGGCGGTGCTGTTCGCGCTATTTCTATCTCCAACCTGAATTTTGCAGAAAATCGCCGTTTTCCAATCTGAATTTTGCAGAAAATCGCCGTTTTCCAATCTGAATTTTGCAGAATGCGCAGGTAAATGCTATAATTTTCAAATCAGGTAAAACGAAGGGCTATTGACATGCTAAAAAGAAAAGTGTTAAACACTCTTTTAAATTGGAAAAAAACAAAGACAAACCAGGGTTTGCTTGTTATGGGTGCTCGCCAAGTTGGCAAAACAAGCAGCATTGAACAATTTGCGGCTGAAAATTATGAAAGCATGGTCAAGATTGATTTTGTGGAAACTCCAAGCGCTGTCGAGCTCATCTCTGGTGCAAAGAACTTAGAAGATCTTATCATCCGCATAACCTCACTCGCTTCAAAACCGTTAGAGCATGGTAAAACTTTGCTTTTCTTTGATGAAGTGCAACGGTGTGGGGATTCTGTAACATGGATGCGATATCTTGCAAACGATGACCGCTTTGATGTTATATATTCTGGTTCACTGCTTGGTGTAGAAGCTTACGATTTTAGGTCTTTGCCTGTTGGCACAATTGATATTGTAGAAATGTTTCCTCTTGACTTTGAGGAATTTTGCTGGGCTAGCGGGGTTGATGAATCATTGATCCAAATAATTAATGAATGTTTCAATTTGAAAGCTGAGGTCCCAGATTTTCTTCATGATAAATTTATTGAGCTATTTTATAGATATGTATTGGTTGGCGGAATGCCTGAAGCAGTTCAGATTTTTGTCTCAACAGGCGACACACAGGCAATGCGTGCCAGACAAAGCAATATACTCGACAACTACAGGGCTGACATAACAAGATATGTGCAAGATAAGGAACATTCTCAGCGGATTAAGACTATTTATAATGCTGTGCCAGCTCAGCTGAACAAGGAAAATCGTCGCTTTATTGTATCGGGAATAGATAAGCGCAGGCGTTTTGAAGATATGCAATCCGACTTTGATTGGCTTAGCAATGCTGGTGTTGTAATACCGGTGAAGAAAGTGACTGAAGCAAAATTTCCTTTGGGGCTGAGCAGAGAGGATAGCTATTTTAAATTCTATATGAATGATACGGGCTTGCTGTTTTCTACATTTTCCCCTGCTGATGTTCAAGACATTATTGCTTGCAAAGACAATTTAAACTTTGGCCAAGCATTTGAAAATGCAGTGGCGCAAGAGCTGCGAGCTCATGGCAGGAAGGAACTGTATTATTTCAACACCAATAAAGTTGGAGAAGTGGATTTTCTTGTTGAAGATGGCCGAAGTGTTGACATAATTCCGATAGAAGTGAAGTCTGGCAAATATAGTACAAAGCACTCGGCTCTAGATAAATTGCTTTCTGTGAAAAACTTTGGTTTAAAAAGCGCTGTGGTTTTGCACACTCAAAATGTGTTTTCTGATGAAGCAGTGCAATATCTGCCAATTTATATGGCGGCTTTTATATAATTTTCTGTGTTAGACACATTTTTGCCCTAAATCTTTCTGTTTTAGAAAC